>NZ_MABH01000001.1 GCF_001720585.1 Cereibacter johrii
CTCCATGTCTCTTCATCCCTCGGATGCGGAGACAAGGAGCTTTCTGTGAAGCCGGGCCGTAAGGCATCCGGTGGAGAGATCGGAAGCGAGAATGTTGACATGAGTAGCGACAAACAGGGTGAGAGACCCTGTCGCCGAAAGTCCAAGGGTTCCTGCTTAAAGCTAATCTGAGCAGGGTAAGCCGGCCCCTAAGGCGAGGCCGAAAGGCGTAGTCGATGGGAACCAGGTTAATATTCCTGGGCCAGGAGGATGTGACGGATCGCAGGTGTAGTTCGGTCTTATCGGATTGACCGGGCTGCTGAGCGGTCCCTGGAAATAGCCCTCCATCAGACCGTACCCCAAACCGACACAGGTGGACTGGTAGAGAATACCAAGGCGCTTGAGAGAACCACATCAAAGGAACTCGGCAAAATGCCTCCGTAAGTTCGCGAGAAGGAGGCCCCGTCTGTAGGCAACTATGGGCGGGGGGCACAAACCAGGGGGTGGCGACTGTTTACTTAAAACACAGGGCTGTGCGAAGCCGCAAGGCGACGTATACAGTCTGACGCCTGCCCGGTGCTGGAAGGTTAAAAGGAGGAGTGCAAGCTCCGAATTGAAGCCCCAGTAAACGGCGGCCGTAACTATAACGGTCCTAAGGTAGCGAAATTCCTTGTCGGGTAAGTTCCGACCTGCACGAATGGCGTAACGATCTCCCCGCTGTCTCTGATGTGGACTCAGCGAAATTGAACTGTGTGTCAAGATGCACACTTCCCGCGGTTAGACGGAAAGACCCCATGAACCTTTACTATAGCTTCGCACTGGCATCAGGATTGTGATGTGCAGGATAGGTGGTAGGCATCGAAGCGGGGACGCCAGTTCCCGTGGAGCCAACCTTGAGATACCACCCTTCGCCATCTTGATGTCTAACCGCGGCCCGTTATCCGGGTCCGGGACCCTGCGTGGTGGGTAGTTTGACTGGGGCGGTCGCCTCCCAAACAGTAACGGAGGCGCGCGATGGTGGGCTCAGACCGGTCGGAAATCGGTCGTCGAGTGCAATGGCAGAAGCCCGCCTGACTGCAAGACTGACAAGTCGAGCAGAGACGAAAGTCGGCCATAGTGATCCGGTGGTCCCGAGTGGAAGGGCCATCGCTCAACGGATAAAAGGTACTCTGGGGATAACAGGCTGATGATGCCCAAGAGTCCATATCGACGGCATCGTTTGGCACCTCGATGTCGGCTCATCTCATCCTGGGGCTGGAGCAGGTCCCAAGGGTATGGCTGTTCGCCATTTAAAGAGGTACGTGAGCTGGGTTTAGAACGTCGTGAGACAGTTCGGTCCCTATCTGCCGTGGGTGTAGGAGACTTGAGAAGAGTTGCCCCTAGTACGAGAGGACCGGGGTGAACGATCCACTGGTGGACCAGTTGTCGTGCCAACGGCAGTGCTGGGTAGCTATGATCGGACAGGATAACCGCTGAAGGCATCTAAGCGGGAAGCCCCCTTCAAAACAAGGTCTCCCTTGAGGGCCGTGGAAGACCACCACGTCGATAGGCCAGAGGTGTAAGCGCAGCAATGCGTTCAGCTGACTGGTACTAATTGCCCGATAGGCTTGATCTGACCCGGTAACAGCAAGGCTCAATAAGCCAAAGCTCTACCCCAGATCAGAAAGCAATAGACCCGGAACAAGCAAAAGCCTGATGTTGTCGTTTCTTCTCCGGTCTGGTGGCCATAGCACGAGCAAAACACCCGATCCCATCCCGAACTCGGCAGTTAAGTGCCGTCGCGCCAATGGTACTGCGTCTCAAGACGTGGGAGAGTAGGTCGCCGCCAGACCTGAAAAGAAACGAATATCCCTCAAAACGATCAAATCAAAACCGACGCGGGGTGGAGCAGCCCGGTAGCTCGTCAGGCTCATAACCTGAAGGCCGCAGGTTCAAATCCTGCCCCCGCAACCAGTTCATACAACCAAGCCCGTAGCTTCGCTGCGGGCTTTTGTCGTTGTCCCCAGCCCCTTGCGGCACAACGGCAAAAGCGCCCCCGGTTCCCCGAAAAGCTCGGTCACGTGCCCGGGCGCGGCTGACTGATGATGACAGCCTGGCCGGTGAAGGCCCGGTGCCGAACATGCCCGCAAGCACGACGCATCCCGCGACAAGCACAAACTCCCCGATCAGCCCGCGCAGCAACGCCGCCGCCTCAAGCTTCGTCTTCGCGTCGTTCAGCGCCGCCACAAGGTGCGTGATCCTCCGGGCGCAAATCCCGGACAGCCCCGGGTGGATCGCCACCGGCTCCGGGTCCGGGATCTCCGCGAGCCGCGCTTCCGGATCGGCCCGCTCCCTCTCCGCCCCGTCCATCTTCGCCTTCAGGCCCGCAGGAAACATGCCACTCGCGACGGCACGCGCGCTCAGGGCAGTTGCAGGATCACCTTCGCGCCCTCCTGCACCAGCTGCACGCTGCTCCCGATCAGCCCGGTCCCCCGCCGGCTGGTGAAGATGTCCGTCCCGGACCGCTTCAATCCGGCCAGGAAGGCGATCAGGGCCGGCGATGTGCCGACCTTGAGATGGCCCAGAGCATCGCCGCCCTCGATCCGGGACAGGTTGATGACCTCGACGTCCAGCCCGTTCAGATCGGCCTCGCTCCGGACCGACCCGAGCCGCTTCATGCCGCCGCGCAACCGCGCCGAAAAGCCCAGCGCCCTGTCCTGCTCCGACACCACGACATAGACCGGGACGCGCCGGCGGAGCACCGGCTCGACCTCCTTTCGGAAGACGTCGATGTCGATGTCGGGCGAGATCAGCACCAGGGCATCGACCTTGTCCAGAACGCCGGGGCTGCTGCCCATCGCGATCCCCCGCAGGGTCTCCATCATCAGGAAGCAGCCCATGGAATGCGCGATCAGGTTGAAACCCGTCAGCTTCGACCGCCCCATCGCGCGGATCGTGGTCTCGAGCGCGTCGCGGGAATAGAGCGCGGACTCTCGATCCGTCAGGTAGCTCCGGGCGCGGCCGACGGATGGCCAGGCGAAGTTGACCGCGATCTGACGCCCGCTGAAGTCCTGCTGCATCTGCGCATGCCGGTAGAGGCCCTCGGGAAAGCTGGTGTTGTAGCCATGGGTGAAGAGCATGCCGCCGCGCCGGTCCGGCGGCTGGCGCGCCGCAGCGGCATCCAGCGCGCGGACGAAGGCCGCCTCGTCCGTCAGGGTCTCGGACGAGACGATCAGGAAGTCGCGCGACGGATCGGCCCGGTCTCCCCTGGGAAAGGTCACGCTGCCCGGCGCACGCGCGTGCGGAACCGATATCTGGAAGCGGGCGAAGCCGGGGCGGCCTGCGCGCTGCGCGGAATAGCCTGTCTCGGGTGTGCCGGGTCGGCGGGCGCTGGCGACCAGCAGCGTCTGGACGGACTGGGCCGGGGTTCCCGGTGGAAGCGGCTTCAGCCTGACCTCCTCGGCGCAGGCGGCCAGAAAGGCCAGAGCGGTCAGCGCGGCCAACCCTGACCGCCGGTATCGCGTGCCGCGTGGTTCCACAGCCTGCCCTCCCGGGAGATCCGACCTCTGGATACAGCCACGTCGGCGCAAGCCGAATTGCCATTTCGCGCCAGGACCGATGCGGAAGATCCCGAGGATGGCCTTGCGCGGGTCGATCGGCCTAGATTGACGCAGGGGCCGGCCGTTCTCGAATTGAGCATCGTCCGCTCCGACGCTGTGCCAAGGTAACCCGTGCCGGCCCGCGACGGCTGCAAGAGTGCATGATGCGGTTGTTATCGCTTGGAGATCTCGATGTACGACAAGCATCCGATCCGGCTGTCCATCATCCACATGGTTCCCGATGTCGCCGAAAGCCGGAATCTGGTGCTCGCGCCCCTTCTGGCGGGCGTCGGGCTGGATCTGGCAGACCTGACCGATCGGACTCAGATCGTGCTGCGCGCTCAGGTGGTCGCGCTGCTCCGCCTGATGGCCCGGCAGGCCGGAGAGGCGACGCTGGGCGTGGATCTGGCGGATGCCGCACGGCCGAGCCGGCTCGGCCCGTCGGGCGAGGCCCTCCTCGGTGGCCGGACCCTGCGCGAATGTATCGAGGCCCACATCCGCCATCTGCCGAACCTTCAGGCGGGCGTCCGGGTGGGGCTTCAGGTCTCGGGGTCGCACGCCCACTGGCGCCACGCCTTCGTCAACGGCGATCCCGAACAGGCCGCGGTCCTGACCGAGGGGATTGCGGCCTTCTTCGTCAAGGCGCTGCGTGCGATCACCGGCCAGCCCGATCTCCCGGTCTATCTGGTGCTGCCCCACCGTCAGCATGCCCCCATGCGCCAGTATGAGGAAAAGCTGCGCTGCGCCGTAAGTTTCCGTCCGGGGCGGGAGACGCTGATCTCGTTCGATTCCTTCTGGCTGGACTGGCCGAACCAGACCCTGACGCCCGACCTCCGGTCCCCGGACCGTGTCGATCCGGTGGGCCGCGATGCCGCGGTGCTGGCCGACGATGCGGCGCTGCGCAAGAGCCTGCAGTTGATCTTCGGTGTGGCCGCCATGTCCGGGCGGCTCAGTCTTGTGGACAGCGCGCGGACGCTGGGGATCGCGCCGCGCAGCCTGCAACGGCGTCTGGCCGGCATGGACAGTTCGTTCGAGGCGATGGTCGATGACTGGCGCCGCGAACGGGCGCTTCAGCTGATCGCGCAGGGCCAGCCCCTGCACGAGATCTCGGCGCGCCTCGGCTACACTCACCAGGCGCACTTCACCCGCGCCTTCGGACGCTGGCAGGGGATGGCGCCGTCGCGCTACCGCGCGGCGCTGGGGTCGGAGCGGACCTGACGGGCCCCTCGGCGGGATCTGTGGCGCCAAATGGCAATTGAGCGAAGCGCGCGATTTTCCTAGCTGGAAGGACAAGGAGCGGCGACCTGGAGGACACGAGGGTCGCTGCGGGCATCATCGACGGACAGGCCGCCAGAGCAGGCAGCGGAGACCTCTTCGCTGCATCGGTGAAGGCATGCCGACAGGGCGCATCGGAGGAGTCGAGATTGGCCGGACATTGTTCATGCGGATCCTCCGGCTCGTCGGGGCCGGCCGAGGCGCCGCCGACGAGCCGGGACATGATCTGGCTGCCCGGCGCCGTCTTCTACATGGGATCGGACAGCCACTATCCCGAGGAGGCTCCGGTCCATCTGGCCTCCGTCGAGGGCTTCTGGATCGACGCCTGCCCGGTCACGAATGCCGATTACGCGCGGTTCGTGTCGGCGACGGGCTATGTCACGGTCGCCGAACGTGTTCCCGCCGCCGCGGATTATCCGGACGCGGATCCCGCGCTTCTGGTTCCGGGCTCGCTGGTGTTCCGCCGGCCCGCGTCTCTGGAAGATCCCGGAGACTGGACGCGCTGGTGGGGCTACCGGCCCGGGGCCTGCTGGCGCCATCCGGAAGGCCCCGGCAGCGACGTCGCGGGGCGCCTCGATCATCCGGTCGTGCATGTCTGTCACGAGGATGCGCTGGCCTATGCGCGGTGGGCGGGAAAGGATCTGCCGACCGAGGCGGAATGGGAATATGCGGCCCGCGGCGGGCTCGACCGGGCGGAATTCGCATGGGGGGACGTGCTTGTCCCCGAGGGCCGTCACCGCGCCAACATCTGGCAGGGGCAGTTTCCCGTCGAGAATCTGGCCGAGGACGGATTCGAGGGCACCTCGCCCGTCCGGGCCTTTCCGCCCAACGGCTACGGCCTGCACGACATGATCGGAAACGTCTGGGAATGGACCTCGGACTGGTTCCGCGCCGACCATGGCGGACGCTCCGCCCCGGGCTGCTGCACGGCCGTCCGTCCGGAGGCGGGGGCCAGCCCCGCCGCCGAGGCGCGCAAGGTGCTCAAGGGCGGCTCCCATCTCTGTGCGCCGAACTACTGCCGACGCTACCGGCCCGCCGCCCGGCAGGGCCAGACGCCCGACTCCGCTTCGGGACATATCGGTTTCCGCTGTGTCCTGCGACCCGTTTCCCCGTGAGGATCAGATGACCCAGACCGAACGCTTCCCCACCGATACGACCCTCGACCTTTCCGGTCACCCCAACCGCCGCGATGTGCTTGCAGGCTCCGCGGGGTTCCTCGCGGCCATCGCGGGCCTGTCCATTCTCGCTCAGCCGGCGCGCGCGCAGGAGGTGGCCCGGCCGCACATCCTCTATATCCTGGTCGACGATCTCGGCTATGCGGATGTGGGGTTCCACGGCTCGGACGTGAAGACGCCCAACGTGGACCGGCTGGCGGCCGAGGGCTCGCGGCTGATGCAGTTCTACACCCAGCCGCTCTGCACCCCCACGCGCGCCGCGCTGATGACCGGCCGCTATCCGATGCGCTACGGCCTTCAGACGGGTGTCATCCCCTCGGGCGGCCGATACGGGCTCGACACCGCCGAAGTCCTGCTGCCGCAGGTGCTGAAGGAGGCCGGCTACCGGACCGCGCTGGTGGGCAAGTGGCACCTGGGCCATGCCGACCAGAAATACTGGCCGCGCCAGCGGGGCTTCGACTATTTCTACGGTCCCCTTGTCGGCGAGATCGACCATTTCAAGCACGAGGCCCATGGCATCACCGACTGGTACCGCGACAACGAGATGGTCAAGGAACCGGGCTATGACACCGAGCTGTTCGGCGCCGATGCGATCCGGCTGATCGAGGAGCACGATCCCGCGACGCCGCTCTACATGTACCTGTCCTTCACCGCGCCGCATACGCCCTATCAGGCGCCGGACAAGTACAAGGACCTCTATCCGGACATCGCGGATGAGGGGCGCAAGGCCTATGCCGCGATGATCTCCTGCATGGACGATCAGGTGGGGCTGGTGCTGCAGGCGCTGGAGCGGCGCGGCATGCGCGAGGACACGCTGGTCATCTTCCACAGCGACAACGGCGGCACGCGCTCGAAGATGTTCGCGGGGGAAGGCGCCGTCGCGGGCGAACTGCCGCCGCGCAACGACCCGCTGCGCGAAGGCAAGGGCACGCTCTACGAGGGCGGCACCCGCGTCGTCGCGCTGGCCAACTGGCCCGGGCGCATCCCGGCGGGCGAGACGCACGGCATGATGCATGTCGTCGACATGCTGCCCACGCTGGCGGGGCTCGCGCAGGCGGAGATCGCCCATGCCGGGCAGCTCGACGGGATGGATGTCTGGCAGGCGATCGCCACAGGCCAGGCCTCGCCGCGCGAGGAGGTCGTCTACAACATCGAGCCGACGCAGGGCGCGCTGCGCGACGGGAAGTGGAAACTCTACTGGCAGCCGATCCTGCCGCCGAAGGTCGAGCTCTTCGACCTCGAGGCCGATCCGTCGGAAAGCACGGATCTGTCGGGGAAGGAGCCGGACCAGTTGGCCCGGATGCAGGCCCGCGTGATCGATCTCGCCCGCAGCATGGCGCCGCCGCTGTTCTACGCCAATGCGCTTCACACCACGCTTTCCGCGCCGCTCGCCACCGCCGCTCCGGGCGACCTCCTGAACGCCATGGCGCAGGGAGAGGACTGATGACCCTGTCCCGGTTCCTTCGGTCGGCGGCGTGCCTCCTTGTCCTGTCCTGCGCGGCTGGCGCGGCCGGCGCGCAAGCGATGGACGAGGACCAGCCCCGGCTGGTGCTCAGCGGCTATCTCTTCGCCAGCGGGCTGAGCGGTCAGGCCTCGACCTTCGAAAATCTGCCTCCCGCCGACATCGACCTGTCTTTCGGCGACGTGCTGGAGGATTTCGAGGGCGGGCTGATGGGGGTCGCCGAATACCGGACCGGGCCCGTGACGCTTCTCGGTGACATGATGTTCACCCAGGTGCGGCCGGGCGGGACGCTTCAGGGGCCCCTGGCCAGCGACGTGGAACTGCGCCAGCGGTCCCTGACCCTGCAGACGACCGCCCTCTACCGGTTGCATGCCACGCCGGACATGCGTGTCGATCTGGGGGCGGGCCTGCGCTACTGGCACATGGACAACAAGATCTCGACCTCCTCCGACGCGCTCGGCTATCGCACGCGATCGCAGGATCAGGACTGGGTCGATCCGGTCGCGGCCGCCCGCGTCCAGGTGCGGCTTGCGCCCGGATGGACCGCCACGGCCTATGCCGATTACGGCTTCAGCGGTGTCGGGTCGGACGAGACGTGGCAGCTTCTGGGCACCGTCGACTACAGCTGGAACGAGCGGATGTCGCTCAGGATGGGCTACCGGGTGCTCGCAACCGACTACCGGAACGGCGACTTCCTCTATGACGTGACGATGCGCGGCCCGGTTCTGGGGCTGGCCTACCGGTTCTGAACGCGCCTGCCGTGGGCCCGGACCCGATCCGGGCCGACGGCAGGCTGGGCGTGCCACCACGGGATCGGCATCGCCTAGGCCGGCACGGCCACCCTCTGCCCGTCGGCCCGGTGCAGGACTTCCATCCTCACCGAATAGATCTGCTGAAGCCGCTCGGCCTTCATCAGCTCGTCGGGCGGGCCCTCGAGCACGACCTGCCCCCGCTTCAGCGCGACGATGTGATCGCAGAACTGTGCGGCCATGTTCACCTCGTGCAGCACCACGACCACGCTGCGCCCCTCCTCGTGGCACATGGTCCGCACAAGGCGCATCACCTCGACGGCATGGGCGATGTCGAGCGCCGAAATGGGCTCGTCCAGAAGGAGCGTCGAGGCCTGCTGCGCCACCATCATCGCCAGCCACACCCGCTGGCGCTCGCCGCCCGAAAGCGTGTCGACCAGTCGCTCGGCAAAGCGCGCCACGCCGCATTCGGCCATCGCCCGCGCGACGACGGTCTCGTCCTGCGGTCCGAACCGGCCGAGCGCGCCGTGCCAGGGATAGCGGCCGAGCTCCACCAGCTCGCGCACCAGCATCCCCTCGGCCGGGGGCGTGGTCTGGGGCAGGAAGGCGAGGCGGCGGGCATAATCGCGGGCGTTCCAGCCCGCCAGCGCGCGGCCCTCGAAGGCGACGGCGCCTTGGGCCTCGATCTGGCGCGCCAGCACCTTCAGCAGGGTCGACTTGCCCGAGCCGTTGTGTCCGATCAGGCCCGTGACCCGACCCTGCGGCAGATCGAGGCTGATCCCTTCGAGCAGCCGCCGGCCGGGCACATCGACGGAGAGATCGCGGATCGAGAAAAGGGTCATCGGTTGGCTCGCATCAGTAACCACAGAAGCCACGGCGCCCCGATGAGCGAGGCGAAGAGGCCGAGGGGAAGCTCGTAGGGAAAGCCCGCCACGCGCGCGCCGAAATCGGCCAGGAGCATGAGCAGGGCGCCGATCAGCGCCGCGCCGGTGACGTGATGGGCGGGGCGGGCCAGACCTGCGCGGCGCGCCATGTGCGGCGCCATGAGGCCCACGAAGCTGAGCGGGCCCACGAGCACGGTGGCCGCGCCGGTGGCGAGCCCCCCAAGAAGAATGAGCGTGACGCGGGCCCGCCGGAGCGGCAGGCCGAGGCCGCCCGCC
>NZ_MABH01000002.1 GCF_001720585.1 Cereibacter johrii
AATCCGACCTCGTGCCGCTGGGCCGGGCGGTCGCGCCCGGGGCGGCACTCCTGTCGCCGCGCGGCGCGGTGCTCGAGCAGGGGCGGCCGCGCTTCTTCCGCCGGCTCGCCGAGGGCGTCTTCGACGAGGCCGACGTGGAGCGCCGCGCCCACGATCTCGCCGACTTCATCGGCGAGGCGCAGGCCCGCTACGGCCTCACCGCGCCGGTGGCGCTCGGCTTCTCGAACGGCGCCAACATTGCGGCGGCGCTCCTCTGGCTGCGGCCCGAGGTGCTGGCGGGGGCTGTCCTGCTCCGGCCGATGGTGCCGCTGGCCAAGCCGCCATCGGGCGGCCTCGAGGGGCGGCCGGTGCTGATCCTCTCCGGCAGCGCCGATCCGATCGTGCCGGCCGAGAATGCCGCCCGGCTGGCCGGGCGGCTGACGGAGGCGGGCGCGGCGCTCACCCACCGCACCCTGCCCGCAAGCCACGGGCTGACCCAGCGCGACCTCGATCTGGCGACGGAGTGGCTCGCGGCGCGCTGACCGCCTCTTCTGCCGCGGCCCGCACCGGGCCGCGGGCGCCAGGCACCGAAAGGTTCCGCGCTGCCCTCCGCCGCGTGGGCCTCGCAGAGGATCTCCAGACGTGAGTCCGGGTCCGGCCCGCCTGCGGGCCGGCGGCCGGCTCGGCCCCTTCGAGCCGCAGCCTCCCCCTCACGACGATCCGGCGAGGGACGCGTCTTCACGGGCGATGGACCTGCCCTCAGCGCTCCGAGAGGTAGTCGGCGGAGACATAGCCCACGATCCGCGGCGCATTGACCGGCGACACGCGGCACCAGAGCTGACCCAACTCCGTCACGCAGCCCTGACGCCGGAGCGCCGTGCCGTCCGGCAGGCCGAGGAGAACACGGTAGCCGAGCCCCGGCCCGGCGCGGAGCTTCAGGAGCTCGTCGCCCGCACGCTCGACGACCACCTGTCCGCCCGGGCTTCCCGCGCAGCCGGCAAGGACCAGCATCGCGGCCAAGGCGGGAAAGAGCAGTCGATGCATGAGTCACCTCGGGTCTTCGGGGGCTGCAGGATGATCCGGCCCCCGATGTGACCGAGATTTCCGCCCGTGGCAACCGGCCTCCGCAGGCCCGATGGCGCCGCCTCCCGGGCCTCCCCCCATCGCGCCCAGGCACCCGCTGCCGGTGCCGCACTGCGCCGGTGCCGCACTGCGCCGGAGACGACGCCCGGGCTGCGAGCGGGGGAGCGTTTCGGAGAGAGCAGCCGAAGAAGGGCACCTTGCCGTTCCGGCGCCGGGCGAGGAAGATCGTGCACCCTCCCGACCGATAGGTTCCTCCCTTGTCCCTGACTTCCCGTCCGATCCCGTTCCAGAACGATCCCGACCCGTCCATGGGCCTGAACCGGGCCTGGTTCAATCTGCTGCGCGTGCAGCGCAGCCTGATGCCCAAGGTCGCGCGCAGGCTGAAGTCGGAGGGGGTCGAGGATGTCGTCTGGTACGAGATCCTTCTGGAACTGGAGCGGGCAGAGCCCTCAGGTCTCGCCATGGCCGAGATCGAGCGGCGGCTTCTCGTGGCGCAATATGCCCTGTCGCGCCATGTCGCGCGCATCGAGGCGCGCGGCTGGATCGCCCGGCGGCGCTCGCCCGGACAGGGCCGGGGGCAGATCCTCTCGCTGACCCCGACGGGCCGGGGAATGCACGACCGGATCTGGCAGATCTACCGCGAGGCCATTCACGAGGAGCTGGGCGCCCGCCTCAGCCATGAAGAGGGCTATTCGTTGGCGGCCCTGCTGATCCGGCTCTATCCCTGACGGATCTCCGACGGCTGTCCGGGAACCGCCGCGGCCGGGGCATCCCCGCCGCAGCGCACCCGTCGCCTCAGAAGCGCGTGACCGCGCTGAGGGTGATCGTTCGGCCCGGCTCCTTCAGCGAGGTGACGTCGCTATATTCCGCGCCGTAGGTCGCGCGGTCCGCATAGGTCTTGTCGAACAGGTTGTCGACCTGCAGCCGGAGCGTCAGGCTCTGCGCCTGAGGCGGCACATATTCGGCGAAGAGATTCACGACCGAATAGCCCTCGAGATCCAGATCGGCCGAGGCGGGCATGTCGTGATCGAGCGCGAGATCGAGCCCGCCGCCGAGCCGCAGCCCCGCAACCGCCGTGTCCTGCTGGAGCTCGAACGCGGCCACGGTGCCCAGAGGGGCCCCGAAGTCGAGCGCCTCGTAGCCCGCGGCCTTCTCGCCGTCCACCTTCACCTCGCTGTGGGAGAGGGTGGCGCGCGCAAAGCCGCCGTCCCAGCCGTAGGTCGCGCCGAGGTTGAAGCCGCGGCTCTCGAAGTCGAAAGTGTCGGAGGCACTGCGGGCGTCGTTGATCTCGGTCAGGAAGAGCTCGCCTCCGAACTTGAGGGCGCCCGCGTCCCAGTCGAAGCCCAGGCTCGCGTTCCGGGCCCGCGACGGCCGCAGGTCGCCGTAGTCCCAGTTCGGCCGGAAGATGTAGTTGTCCTCGATGTCGATGCCGCCGAAGATCGAGGAAAGGCCGCCGCGCAGCGTGAGGCTCTCGGTCAGGGCGTAGCTTGCGGAGACGTTGCCCGAGGCCCCCGAATGACGCAGGTCGCTGCCGTCGACGCCCTCGAACTCCTGACGGTCGAGGCGGCCGCCGAACGAGAGCCGCCAGCGGTCGGTGGGCTCGAGCCGGGCCTGGACGAAGAGGCCGAGATTGTGCGACGTCTCCTCGAGGAACTCGCCGAAGGTCGGGCTCGAATATTCTCCGAACCGGCGCTGCCAGTCGAGGCCGGCCGAGATCCGGTCGGTGGCATTCAGGTGGAAATCGTTCTGCAGCGTGGCCGACCAGGTGCCCGACAGGCCGTTGCTGTCGTAGGGCTCGGGAATGACGACGTCGCTCTCCGAATAGCCGAGCCGGAAGCTCGGATCCCACATCCCCTCGCCTTGCGTGTTCTCGTAGGAGAGCGACCAGCTTTCCCGCGTCGTGTCATAGACGCGCAGCTGATCGACCACCTCGCCCAGTCCGCCGAAGTTCGCCCGATACTGGCGCAGCTCATCGTCCCTCAGGCGCAGCGCCGACAGCTCGAAGCGGTGGCCGCCCTCGCTCTCGTAGGCGAGCTTTCCCAGCGCGCTCTTGAGATTGGCCGCCGTTCCGAGCCGCGTGGCCCCGTCGCCGTCCTCGTAATCGTCGCCCGTCGCGCGCTTGGCGTAAGCCAGCCACTCGAAGCCGCCCTCGCGCCCGGCGAGGGTCAGGGCGCCCTGCGCCGTCTCGCCGTTGTCGCTGTAGCTCAGGCGCAGGTTGCCGCCGAAGCGCTGCCCCTCGCGCAGGATATCGGCGGCATCGACCGTCTCGAACACGACCGACCCCGCCAGCGCATGGGGCCCGGCATCGGCCGGCGAGATCGTGGCATCCACCCGCACCTGCTTGAGCAGCCCCGGATCGATCGCATTGGCCGAGACATGGTGGAAGGCGCGGTTGTTCTGCGCGGCCCCGTCGATGCTGACCCCGAGGTTCAGCATGTCGACGCCGTTCACGAAGATCTTCTGCGTGAGGGGCAGCGCCCCTCCGACCGAGACGGAGGCGATGCCCGCGAAGACGTCCTTGAGGTCTCCGGTGCGCGCGCGCTCGAGCTCGGCATCGGCGACGTACATCGAGGTGGCGCGGTCGGCGGCTTCGGCGAAATCGTCGCGCGCCTGCACCACGATGGGATCGAGCGAGAAGGCCAGATCCTGTGCATGGGCGGCAGCACAGGACCCGCTCAGCGCGGCGCTCCCGGCCAGAAGCCGGATCATTCGGGGCGACAGGATGGACATGGGTCTCCAGGGTCAGCTGATGCGGAACGGATGCGCGCTGGGGAAACCTGGCTTCGAGAGATGTTAACGGAACGGCGTGTTAGATGCAATCGCATGTTATAGGACCGGCCGCGCCACCCCCGGGAAGGGGCCGTCTTCACCCGTGGCGGAGAAGGGGCGGCGGCGGGGCGCCTCGCCGACGTCCGGCGACATGGGGAGAGGCGGGCGGCCCGCCCCGGCAGGCCCCGTCGAGGAAACCGCCTCCGATCCGAAGCCGACCCCCGCCTGCCGGGCGAGCGACGGGCTCCAGCCCGGTGCCTTGGCCTTCGGTCCCGGGCGGATGCCCTCGCTTCGGGACCGCCGCCCTCGGGCCGGGCGTCGCCTCCCGTGGCC
>NZ_MABH01000003.1 GCF_001720585.1 Cereibacter johrii
GCGCCCTGGCCGCAGGCTCTGCCGCCCACCGCCTCGCCGGACGTCGCCGCGACCGGCGCTCCGGATCCGGCCGAGCCCGCATCACGCCCCCGCCGCGATCTGCTGCCGGACATCGAGGCGATCAATTCGAGCCTCCGCTCGAACGGGAAGCGCCCGACTGAGACTGCCGCGCCGCAGGCGCCCGCCCCGCGGTCGCGCGCCCCGTTCCGGACCGGCTTCTTCCTGATGATCAGCCTGGCCCTGATCCTCGCACTGGCCTATGCGATGGCGCCGCGGATCGCGGCCGAGATTCCCGGGGCCGAACCCGCCCTGCGAAGCTATGTGACGGCGGTCGACGAGGCGCGCCTCTCGCTCGACCGGCTGCTGCGCACCGCCGCGGAGCGCCTTCAGGAGGACGCTGACCGCTGAGCCTCGTCAGGCCCGGGTGCCTCAGGCGGCCGGGCGGGCAGCGGCGCGGTCCCTTCGGTAGAACAGAGTGATCGCCCGGGCGGGGCCGGGTCTCGCGAGACAACGGCGCCGCGGTTTCCTTTGGGAGAATGGGCGATCTCCCGCGCGCGGCCGGCCTTGTGCGGACAGAAGCGGCCCTGCCGGCCTCTCAATACATGTCGAGCAGCCGGCGCAGATATTCGCGCTCGATCTCGGGGCGCGAGAGGTCGCCCGAACGGCGGCGGATCTCGTCCAGCAGATCCTGCGCGCGGCGGTAGACATCCTCGCCCTGCAGCATGTTGCGGTCGGATCCGATCCGGCCGGTCTCGCCGGGTTCGCGCCCCAGAGGATCGCGCTGGCTGTTCGGATCCGCGCGCCCGAAGGCCTCGCCCTCGCCCTGACCGTTCTGCTGGCGCTGCTCCTCGGCCATGGCCTCGCCCAGCTCGCGCATCCCCTCGCGCAGCTGCTCCATCGCCTCGGCCTGCCGGTCGAGGGCGCCGGGCAGGTCGCCGTCGCGCAGCGCCCGCTCGGCCTCGCGCATGGCCCGGCCGGCATCGTCGAGCGAGCGGCGGCCGTTCTCGCCCCGCTCGCTGCCCTGACCGGGCAGGGTCTGGTCCTGCATCCCGTTCAGCCGGTCGCCCAGCTCGCGCTGACGCTCGGCGAGGCTCCGGCCGTCGCGCCCCTCCTGGCCCTCGCCCTCGCCGGGCTGGCCCTCCTGCGGGCGGCCGCCGTTCGGCCCCTGCTGCAGTTCGCGGAAGGCATCGTCCGACAGGCCCTGCTGGTCGCGCAGCGTCTCGGAGAGGTCGCGCATCGCCTGGCTGCCGGGGCCCTGGCCCTGACCTTCGCCCATGGTGACCTGCATGTTCTCCATCAGCTGACGCATCATCTCCATCAGCTCGGCCGCCTCGGCCATGCGGCCCTGCTCCATCAGCTCCTGCAGCTTGTCGAGCATCTCCTGCAGCTGGTCGCCCGACATCTCCATCGTCTGGCGGTTCTCGGACTGCTGCTGATCGGGATTGCGCTGCGCCTCCTCGGCCAGCTCGCGCATGTAATTGTCGAGCGCCTGCCGCATCTCCTGCATCAGCTGCTCGATCTCGTCCTGCGAGGCGCCGTTGCGGATCGCCTCGTCGAGCCGGTCCTGCGCGCGCCGGAGCGCCTCGAGCGCCGAGGCGAGATCGCCCTCCTCGACCATCAGCGCGATCTCCCAGAGCTGCTCGGCGATCTCGTCGCGGGCGGCGGGGGCGAGGGCGGTGGCCTCGGCATCGAGCCTCCGCATCAGCACCCTCGTGCGCAGGAAGGCGCGCTCGTTGCGGAAGAGCCCCTCGGGCGCATGGGTCACCGCATGGAGGATCTGCGCCGTGCGCGGCCCGTTCGTCCGGTTCCACAGGAGGTCGCGCCGCATCTCGATCAGGGCCGCGGCCAGCGGATCGAAGAAGCGTCGCCCCGGCAGCACCACCTTCAGAGGCTCGGCCCGGCCTTCCTGCAGGGCGGCATCCGTGACCGAGAGGTTCAGCACCACGGGCAGGTTCGCGAACGGATGTTTCGCCAGATCGTCGACCAGCGTCTCGCTGAATTCGGCACGGTTGCCCGCGATGGGCAGCGGCAGGTCGAGCGTCACCGGCTCGCGCGGCTCGGGGTCCACGGCCAGCCCGTAGCGGCGGTCGACCGCAGGCAGGTCGAGCAGGATCGTCGCCTGACCACCGGTCACGCCGTAATCGTCGCGGGCCGAGAAGGAGAGCTTCATCTGCCCGTCCGCCTCGCGCTCCATCTGGCCGTCGGCGGTGACGAGCGGCGGGCGGTCGGCCAGCGCCATGATCTTCCAGGACCGGCCGCCGCGCCCGTCGATGGTCAGCGCACCGGTCTGGCGCACCTCGACATCCTGCGCGGGCCCCGGGGGCGCCTCGCCCGCGGGGCGGCCCGAGACGCTCTCGGTGACGGACAGATCGCCCACCTCGCCATAGAGGCGGATCTGGAGCCTCGTACCCACGGGCAGCGTGATCTCGGGCGCGTCGATCTCGTTGAGATAGAGGGACGGCTTGCCGGTGTAGGAGGGGGGCTGAGCCCAGGCCTCCCAGCTCGGGCCCACCATCGCCTCCGCCCCGCCGCCCGCAAGGCCCGTGACCGAGGCCACGCGCCAGACCGAGCCGAACATCAGCGCGATGACGAGGGCGGTCAGCGCCAGATACCGCAGGGCAAACGGGTCGCGGCGGGCGAGCCGGAGGTCGGGGCGGACGGGACGCGCCTCGGCCGCGCGTTCGGCCATGCGGCGGCGGTGCGCCTGCCAGATGGCGCGCGACCAGGGATCTCCGCTGCCGATGGCCTGTGCGTCGGTCATGGAGGAGATCGGGCGGCCCGGCAGCGAGGCGTCGAGCCGAGAGAGCGCCTCGGCCCGCGTGGGCCTGCGGAAGGCGCGAAGCCCGAGGCCCGCCGCGATCAGCGCGCCGAGGGCTGCCAGTGCGAGGCCGCCCCGCACCCAGTCGAGCGGCAGGAGATCCTGCAGTCCGAAGACGAGCGCCGCGAGGGTTGCCGCGAGGATCGTCCAGACCGGCCAGAAGCTGCGCACCAGCCGCTCGGCCCAGAGCCCCGCCCAGGTCAGGCGGAGCGGCCAGATCAGTCGCGCGAGCGCCGTGGCGGTCGCGGGATCCCCGGCGGTGTCGCGGTTCTCGTGGGCCATGCGCCTCGCCTGATTGCGGCTGCGCGCGTCACAGCCATTCGGGGATGCTATCGCGGCTGAGCATTTCGTCAAACGTCGGTCTCGCCCGTATGACGGCGAAGTGATCCCCGCGCACCAGAACCTCGGGCACCAGCGGGCGGGAATTGTATTCCGAGGCCATCACCGCGCCATAGGCGCCGGCCGAGCGGAAGGCCACCAGATCGCCCTCGGCCATCGGCGGCAGCGCGCGCGCCTTGGCGAAGGTGTCGCCCGTCTCGCAGACCGGGCCCACCACATCGTAGGGCTGGCTCTCGGTGCCCGACCTGGCCTCCGCCAGCGGCACGATGTCATGGTGCGCGCCATACATCGAGGGCCGCACGAGATCGTTCATCGCCGCGTCGAGGATCAGGAAGTCGCGCCCCTCGCCGCGCTTGACATAGATGACCCGGCTCACCATTACGCCCGAGTTGCCCGAGATCAGCCGCCCCGGCTCGATCTCGATCTCGCAGCCGAGATGGCCCACGGTGCGCTTGATGAGCGCGCCATAGTCGGTGGGCAGCGGCGGGGCCTCGTTCGAGCGGGTGTAGGGGATGCCGAGGCCGCCGCCGAGGTCGAGCCTGCGGATCTCGTGGCCCTCGGCGCGCAGGCGGCCGGTGAGGTCCGCGACCTTCAGATAGGCCTGCTCGAAGGGCTCGAGCTCGGTCAGCTGCGAGCCGATATGGACGTCGATCCCCATGACCTCGAGCCCGGGCAGGGCCGCGGCCTCGGCATAGACCTCCGAGGCGCGCTCGATCGGGATGCCGAACTTGTTCTCCTTCTTGCCGGTCGCGATCTTCTCGTGGGTGCGGGCATCGACGTCGGGGTTCACCCGCACGGCGATGGGCGCGCGCAGCCCCATCGAGGAGGCCACCTCGGACAGCGCCCGCATCTCGGGCTCGGATTCCACGTTGAACTGCCGGATCCCGCCCTCGAGCGCGATCCGCATCTCCTCGCGGGTCTTGCCCACGCCCGAGAAGACGATCCGGTCTCCCGGCACGCCGGCGGCGCGCGCGCGCAGATATTCGCCCGCCGAGACCACATCCATGCCCGCGCCGAGATCGCCCAGAAGCTTCAGCACCGCGAGGTTCGACAGCGACTTGATCGCGAAGCAGACCAGATGCGGCAGGGGCGTCAGCGCCTCGGTGAAGAGCCGGTAGTGCCGTTCGAGCGTGGCCGCCGAGTAGCAGTAGAAGGGCGTGCCGACGGTCGCGGCGATGTCCGAGAGCGGCACCTCCTCGGCGTGGAGCGACCCGTTGCGGTAGAGGAAATGGTCCATTTTCTGGTCAGCCTGAAGATCGGGGGCTCGGAGCGGATGCACCGGCCGGTGCGGAGGAAACGGAGCCCGGGCCGCGGGGCAGGGCGGGGGATCGGGGCGCTCGGGCCACGGGACC
>NZ_MABH01000004.1 GCF_001720585.1 Cereibacter johrii
GGCGATGGAGGCCGCGCGGCATCCGATGGCGCAGGCCGAGGCACAGTCCCGGCGCGCGGCGCCCCAGCCGATGTCGGTCCCCGCCCACCGGGAAGCGGCCGCGGAAGAGGCTGTCCGCGCCTTCGTGGCGGCGGAACGGGCGGAGCAGGCGCAGACAGAGGCCCGGGAACGGGCGCAGACGCTGGCGCGGGCCCGCTCTCGCATCGGCCGGCTGAAGGCCGAACCCGATCCGCAGCTTCTCGAAGAGCTGGCGCGCATCGAACAGGAACTGGCCACCCCCTGTCCCGCCCATGATGCCGGCCGACAACTGGCCGAGGCGACGGGCGAAGATGCTGTGGAGCGCATCCTCGACAAGACCCGCAGCCAGATGGGCGCCCCCGAGAGCCGCCGGAGGATCTCGGCTTTGTCGCATCTGAAGGCGGCGGTGGCCGCGACCGTGGCCGAGCGCCTGTCGGGCGGGCCGCCTGAGGATGAGGGGAACCGGCTCGGCGCCTATCGCGACGATCTCGCCCGCGTGGTGCGCCCCGGAGGCGCGGACGGGCACCCGCCGCCGCTGCTTCTGGGCCTCGGCGAGCGGGTGGATCCGGCGGGCGCCGGCGACGAAGGCGCGGCGCCCGCCCGAACGCCGCCCCGACCCTGACGGGGCTCAGCGCGGCTTCTGCTCGTCCCGGGGCTTGGCGTCCGGGTCCGGCTGACCCACGCCCATGAAGATCGGCTTCAGGGGCAGGATCCAGACGATGCCGAGGGCCACATAAATCACCAGCTCGAGCCAGAACGGCGGCCGGTCGAAGAGGCCCACCACCGTCACCGCTGCCACGATATAGAGCGGCATCCCCACCACGAGGACCAGCAGCGACAGGCGGCGGCGTGTCTTGTAGCTCAGGGCCATCGGACCCTCCTCGGATCGGGGGACGGCAGCCGTCCCAACGGGAAACGACAGCCGCCCCGGGCGGGGCGGCCGGGCCGGATCAGTCCTCGAACGGGTCGGTGACGAGGATCGTGTCGTCGCGCTCGGGCGAGGTCGAGAGCAGCGCCACCGGGCACTGGATCAGCTCCTCGATGCGGCGGACGTATTTCACCGCGGCGCCGGGCAGGTCGGCCCAGCTCCGCGCGCCGGCGGTGCTCTCGGACCAGCCCTCGAGCTCTTCGAAGATGGGAGTGCAGCGCGCCTGCTGGTCGGCCGCGATCGGCAGGTGATCCAGCCGCTCGCCGTCGAGCTCGTAGCCCACGCAGATCTTCAGCGTTTCGAACCCGTCGAGCACGTCGAGCTTGGTGAGCGCGATGCCCGAGACGCCCGAGGTGGCGCAGGTCTGCCGCACGAGAACCGCGTCGAACCAGCCGCAGCGGCGCTTGCGCCCCGTCACCGTGCCGAACTCGCGGCCGCGCTCGCCCAGACGCTCGCCGTCGGCATCCTGAAGCTCGGCCGGGAACGGCCCCTCGCCCACGCGGGTGGTGTAGGCCTTGACGATGCCCAGCACGAAGCCGATGGCGCCCGGCCCGATGCCGGTGCCGGTGGCCGCCTGCCCCGCAATCACGTTCGAGGAGGTCACATAGGGATAGGTGCCGAAGTCGATGTCGAGGAGCGCGCCCTGCGCACCCTCGAACAGGATGCGCTTCCCGGCCTTGCGCATCTCGTTCATCACCTTCCAGACAGGCTTTGCATAGGGCAGGACCTGCGGCGCAATCTCGCGCAGCTGGGCCAGCAGGGCCTCGCGGTCGACGGGCTCGATCCCGAGGCCGCGGCGCAGCGCATCGTGATGGACCATCAGCCGGTCGACGCGGAGCGCCAGCGTCGCCTCGTCGGCGAGGTCGGCCACGCGGATCGCGCGACGGCCCACCTTGTCCTCATAGGCCGGGCCGATGCCGCGGCCCGTGGTGCCGATCTTGGCCACCGAATTCTGCGACTCGCGCGCGCGGTCGAGCTCGCCGTGGAGCGGCAGGATCAGCACCGCATTCTCGGCGATCATCAGGCTCTCGGGCGAGATATCGACGCCGTCGGCGCGCAGCTTGGCGATCTCCTCGACCAGATGCCAGGGATCGAGCACGACCCCGTTGCCGATCACCGACAGCTTGCCCGGCCGCACGATCCCCGAAGGCAGCAGCGAGAGCTTGTAGACCTTGCCGTCGATCACCAGCGTATGGCCCGCGTTGTGCCCGCCCTGGAAACGCGCGATCACGTCGGCCCGCTCCGAGAGCCAGTCCACGATCTTGCCCTTCCCCTCGTCGCCCCACTGGGCGCCCACGACGACGACGTTGGCCATGTCCGTTCCTTGCTGATGAAAAAAGACCCGCGCTCTATATCCTTCCACCGGGCGGGACGGAACCGCAAATCGATCCCGGGGACGGTCCGCCGCAAGCAGGCGGGGCCGGCGACGTCCATCCGCCGGATTGCGCGGCGCGGCCGCGCGCGGCCTTGGGCCCCTCGCGGGGCTCTTCTTCTCGATCCGGCAAGAAAGGGGCGGGGCTCGGCACGATCGGCGCCGGCCGTGGGCGGACGGGCGCTGCTGCCGGTGCGGCCTTGAAGGGCTTGCGGCCACGGACGCATGGGCCTAGATAGGCGCGTCAGCATCTGAAGGCCCCCTCCGCATGCAAAACGTCGTCCTTATCGTCCATCTGATCCTCGCGCTTCTGCTCATCGGCGTGGTGTTGCTGCAGCGCTCGGAGGGCGGCGGGCTCGGCATGGGCGGCGGCGGCGCCATGACGGGCCGCCAGGCGGCGAACGCCATGACTCGGATGACCTGGATCTTCGCGATCGCCTTCATCGGGACCTCGATCGCGCTGACGATCTTCGCTGCGCAGAATTCGCACGGCTCTTCGGTGATCGACCAGTTCGGCGGCACCGTCCGGCAGGAGGCTCCGGCCACGCCAGAAGCGCCGCTCGGCAACGATCTTCTGCCGCCCGCGCCCGCGAATGCTCCGCTGACCCCGCCGCGCGCGGACGAGCAGTCCGCCCCGGCGACGGAAACCCCGGCCACGGAAACCCCGGCCACGGAAACCCCGGCGACCGAGGTTCCTGCGACGGAGGCTCCGGCGACCGAGGCTCCCGCTACGGAAACTCCCGCGACGGAAGCCCCTGCAGCCGAAACTCCGGCGGCCCCGG
>NZ_MABH01000005.1 GCF_001720585.1 Cereibacter johrii
GGGCGCTTCCGGCGCGGTCTGCGGCGGCTCGGCCAGCCGCGCGCCGGGCATCACCACGACGAGGGCGAGGCCCAGGGCCGCAAGCGACCCGGTGGCGGCGAGAAGGGGGCGGGAAAAGAAGGAACCCGACATGCGGCGCACTCCGTTGAGGAACCCCGCCCCGGCCGGGCGGTCCTTCCCCTGACGCAGCCCGCTCGCCCGTCCTTGGAACCTGTCGTAATTCTCGAGCGCCAGCGCCATGGCGCGTGCCCGCGCTTCGGGATCGGGCGCCGGAGCCGCCTCGCGCGCCAGCGCCCGGCGCAGGGCCTCGAGATCACCGTCGGTGCGGTCGTCGCTCATGCGCGGGCCTCCCGGAGGGCCATGGCCCTCAAGCGTTTCTTCACCTCCGACATGCGCCAGGCCACCGTGCCCTCGGCCAGCCCCAGAACGGCGGCGGCCTCGGCCTGCGTCATCTCCTCGCCCAGCACCAGCGCCACCGTGTCGCGCAGCTCGACCGGCAGGGCGGTCATGGCGGCGGCCAGCCATTCCTGCGCCGCGCGCGCCTCGCCGATCTCGTCCTGCCGCGCCAGTTCCCAGTCGCCCCAGCCCGCGGCGGCGCGGCTGTGCGCCGACTGCCGCCGGCGCAGGTCGTGGGACGCGTTCACCACCACGCGGTAGAGCCAGGTGGTGAAGCGCGCCTCGCCGCGCCAGCCCCGCAGCTTCATCGGCAGGGCCGCGCAGATGTCCTGCGCCAGATCCTCGGCCTCGGTGCGGCTGCCGGTCAACCGCCAGCTCAGCCCGAAGATCCGGTCGTAATGCCGCTCGACCAGAAGGGCGAAGGCCCCGCGGTCGCCCTCCGCGGCCGCCCCGGCCAGCCTTTCATCGGATGTCTCCATCTCGGGACGGTCGCTCCTGTCGATCGCTTCGCAGGCAGATACTCAGGCCCTGCTGACAAGAACCTTGTCGATCCGGCGGTTGTCGATGTCCATCACCTCGATGCGCCAGCCCGGCACAAGGACGTGATCGCCCAGCTGCGGCAGCGCGCGCAGCTGGTTCAGCACGAGGCCCGCCACCGTCTCGTAATCGCCCGCAAGATCCCGCGGCACGCCCAGCCGGTCGCAGAATTCGTCGACCGGCATCCATCCCGCCACGAGGAACGAGCCATCCTCGCGCTCGACCAGATCGGGCTCTTCCTCGACCGTCTCGCGGAAGCTGCCCGCCACCGCCTCGAGGATGTCGCCGCGGCTGATGATGCCCTCGAAATGGCCGTATTCGTCGTAGACGAGCACCACATGGCTCAGCGAGGCGCGCAGGATCTCGACCACGTTCAGCGCGTCGGCCTTGTCCGAGACCACGGGCGTCTCGCGCACGAGGGCCGCGAGATCGAGCGGGCGGCCTTCGGACAGGGCGGCGAAGGCGTCGGTCAGGTAGAGCACGCCCAGCACCTCGTCCGTGGCGCGGCGGCGCACCGGCACCCGCGCGCGGCCGATCCGGCTCAGCGTCTCGGCCAGATCCTCGGCGGGCGTCTCGAGGTCGAGCATCTCGACGTCGCGGCGGGGCGTCATCAGGGCGCGGGCCGAGCGGTCGGCCAGCCGCATGACGGCCGAGAGCATCGCCCGCTCCTCGGTCTCGATCACCCCCTCCTCGTGGGCCTCGGTCAGGAGCGTGCGCACCTCCTCGTCGGTCACGCGCGAGCGCGAGGCGCCGCCCTGGCCCAGCAGCGCCAGCACGAGCTTGCCGGACCGGTCGAGGAACCACACGACCGGCGCGGCCACGATCGACAGAAGCCGCATCATCGGTGCGACCTTGGCCGCCACCCCTTCGGCGTTGCGCAGGGCCAGCTGTTTCGGCACCAGTTCGCCCGCGATCAGCGAGAGATAGGTGAGCAGCACGACCACGCCGCCCACGCCGAGCGTGCTGGCGAGCTTGGGCTCGATCCCTTCGGCGGCGAGAAAGGCCGCCAGACGCGCGCCGAGCGTGGCGCCCGAGAAGGCGCCCGACAGCACGCCCACGAGGGTGATGCCGATCTGGACGGTGGAGAGGAAGCGGCCCGGATCCTCGGCGAGGGAGAGGGCGGTTGCGGCCCCGCGGCTTCCGGCTTCGGCCATCGGCTTCAGCCGGGCGGGGCGGGCCGAAACGATGGCCAACTCGGACATGGCCAGCACCCCGTTCAGCGCGATCAGGGCGAGGACGACAAGAATTTCAACGAGCATCGGGGCCCTTGGAAAAAGGAATCCTGCCCGGACAGAACCCGGGCAGGGGCGCGTGGGATCCGCCTCAGATCGAGAGGCAGATGTATTTCATCTCGAGGTAATCCTCGATCCCGTGGCGCGAGCCCTCGCGGCCGAGGCCGGATTGCTTCACGCCGCCGAAGGGGGCCACCTCGGTCGAGATGATGCCGGTGTTCACCCCGACGATGCCATATTCCAGCGCCTCCTGCACGCGGGTGATGCGGCCCACGTCGCGCGCGTAGAAGTAGGAGGCAAGGCCGAAGATCGTGTCGTTGGCATAGCCCACCGCCTCTTCCTCGGTCTCGAAGCGGAAGAGGGGGGCGAGCGGGCCGAAGGTCTCTTCCGTCGAGACCTTCATCTCCTGCTTCACGCCGGTCACGACCGTCGGCTCGAAGAAGGTGCCGCCGAGCGGGTGGCGCTTGCCGCCGGTCAGCACCTGGCCGCCGCCGTCGAGCACGTCGCGGATATGTTCCTCGACCTTCGCCACCGCCTTCTCGTTGATGAGCGGACCGGCCTCGGTGCCCTCGACGAGCCCGTCGCCCACCTTCAGCTTCTTCACGGCGGCGGCGAGCTTTTCGGCGAAGGCGTCATAGACGCCGGACTGGACGTAGATCCGGTTCGCGCAGACGCAGGTCTGGCCGTTGTTGCGGAACTTCGAGGCCATGGCGCCCTGCACCGCGGCGTCGAGATCGGCATCGTCGAAGACGATGAAGGGCGCGTTGCCGCCGAGCTCCATCGAGCATTTCATCACCTGATCGGCCGCCTGCCGCAGCAGGATGCGGCCGACCTCGGTCGAGCCGGTGAAGGTGAGCTTGCGCACGATCGGGTTCTCGCACATCTCCTTGCCGATGTCCGAGGATCTGCTCGAGGTGATGACCGAGAGGATGCCCTTGGGCAGACCGGCCCGCTCGCCCAGCACGGCGAGCGCCAGCGCCGAGAGCGGCGTCTCGGCCGCGGGACGCGCGACGAAGCCGCAGCCCGCCGCCAGCGCAGGCCCGCATTTGCGGGTGATCATGGCGTTCGGGAAGTTCCAGGGCGTGATCGAGCCCACGACCCCGATCGGCTGCTTCAGCACCGTGATGCGCTTGTCGCGCATGTGGCCGGGGATGGTCTCGCCATAGATGCGCTTGGCCTCCTCGCCGAACCACTCGATGAACGAGGCGCCATAGGCGATCTCGCCCTTCGCCTCGGCGAGCGGCTTGCCCATCTCGGCGGTGAGGATCGCGCCGAGGTCGTCCTGGTTCGCCATTATCAGCTCGAACCACTTGCGCATGACCTGCGCGCGCTCCTTGCCGGTGCGGGCGGCCCACTCCTTCATGGCCTCCTCGGCGGCGGCGATGGCGCGCGCCGTTTCGGCCCGGCCGAGGTCGGGCACCGTGCAGATCACGTCCCCGCGGGCCGGGTTCGTCACCTCGAAGGTCGCGCCGTCGTCGGCTTCGATCCACTCGCCGGCCACGAAGGCGCGGGGTTCGAGCAGCGACGGGTCCTTGAGCAGCGAGCGCAGGTCGGTGACGGAGTCGAGCATCTGATCCTCCCGGGGACAATGGATTTGCGGCTGCCCGGAGGGCCGGGCAGAGTGCATCGCACAATGGAAAGCACGGGGCGGGGGACATGTCCAGTAACGGCAGGGCGAAAGATGTCAGTATGAGAGAAGGGGAAGAGGCGAGCCGCGCCTATGCCAATGGCGACTTCATCGAGGGCGCGGAAGCCTTTCCGCCGCGCTGGGAGGCGGCGGCGGCAACCTTCCGTGCGGGCCTCGGATCCCGCGCCCGGCTGGATCTTGCCTATGGGCCGGACCCGCGGCAGCGGTTCGATCTCTTCCTGCCCGAGGGTCTGCCGCGGGGCCTCGCGATCTTCTTCCACGGCGGCTACTGGATGGCCTTCGGTCGCGAGACCTGGTCGCATCTGGCGCAGGGGCCGCTCGCGGCCGGATGGGCGGTGGCGATGCCTTCCTACCGGCTCGCGCCCACGGCGCGCATCGCGGAGATGGTGGAGGATGCCGCCCGCGCCACCGCCGCGGCGGCGCGCGAGGTGGCGGGGCCCGTGGTGCTGACCGGCCATTCCGCGGGCGGCCACCTTGC
>NZ_MABH01000006.1 GCF_001720585.1 Cereibacter johrii
TTGCGCTGCGCGGCCCGGCGGAGGATCCGACCGCGGCCCTGGCCCATGGGCTCGGCGCGCTCGGCTGGGCCATCGGCCACACCGGTCCCGCCCGCGCGCTGATCTTCCCGCCGGGCGCGGTTCCGCGCGGGGCGGCCGAAGCATTGCAGGCTGCGGGCTTTTCCCGCATCACGCGCTTCCGCATCGGCGGAGCCTGAGGAGGGACCATGCGCGATCACGGCGGCAATCTCGACAGCGCGGCAGCGCTCTATGGCGGGGCGGTCGAGGACTGGCTCGACCTCTCGACGGGGATCAACCGGGTGCCCTATCCGATGCCGCCCCTGCCCGCCCGCGCCCTGACCGCCCTGCCCGATGCGGCGGCCGAGGCGCGCCTTCTGGCCGCGGCGCGCCTGGCCTTCCGGACAGAGGCGCCGATGCTGGCCGTGGCCGGGGCACAGGCGGCGATCCAGCTCGTGCCGCGGCTCACCCCGCCCGGACGGGCGCGCGTCTTGGGCCCCACCTACAACGAACATGCGGCAAGCCTCCGCGCCGCGGGCTGGCAGGTCGAGGAGGTGGGCGAGCTTGCCGCGCTCGAGGGCGCCGATCTCGCGGTGCTCGTCAATCCGAACAACCCCGACGGCCGCCGCCACCCGCCCGAGGCCCTCCGGGCGCTCCTGCCCCGCGTGGGCCGGCTTCTGGTCGACGAGAGCTTCGGCGATCCGCTGCCCGATCTGTCGCTCGCGCCCGAAGCCGGGGTGCCGGGGCTTCTGGTGCTGCGCTCCTTCGGCAAGTTCTACGGGCTGGCGGGGCTGCGGCTGGGCTTCGTGCTGGGGAGTGCGGAGGAGGTGGCGGCGCTGGCGCGGATGGCGGGGCCGTGGGCGGTCTCGGGTCCGGCCATCGCCGCGGGAGCGGTGGCCCTGGCCGACCGCGACTGGGCAGAGACCACGACCGCGCGGCTCGAGGCCGAGGGGCCGCGGCTCGATGCGCTGGCTGCCCGCGGGGGCTGGCGGCTGGCGGGCGGCGCGCATCTCTTCCGGCTCTACGAGACCCCCGACGCGCGTGCGGCGCAGGACCGGCTCGCCCGCGCCCGGATCTGGAGCCGGATCTTCCCCTGGTCCGACCGGCTGATCCGCCTCGGGCTGCCGGGCGGCGAAGCGGAATGGGCGCGCCTCGATGCGGCCTTCGGCGAAGGGACGCAGTAGGCGGCCGTTCCGGGAACGGGCCCATCTCCCCATGGACGCCGCCCGGCAGGCTGCCTCTGCCCGAGGCTCAGCCCTCCGGCGTGCCGCCCGAGAAGTTGCGATAGAGGAAGCGGTCGGAGCCCGCCTCCGCCTCGGCCCCCGCGAGCGAGAAGAGCCGCGCATGAAGCGGAGACTTGGCGCAGGCCGGATCGGTCGCCGCCGCATCGCCCGCCAGCGCGAAGGCCTGACAGCGGCAGCCGCCGAAATCCTCCTCGGCATGGATGCAGGACCGGCAGGGCTCCTGCATCCAGCCGGTGCCGCGGTAGAGGTTCAGCGCCTCGGACCGCTGCCAGATCTCGGCCAGCGGCGCCTCGCGCACCGAATCGAAGCGGAGCCCGGTGATCGTCTCGGCGGCATGGCAGGGCAGAACCTTGCCCGAAGGCGAGATATTGAAGAACTGCCGCCCCCAGCCGCCCATGCAGGTCTTGGGCCGCACCGCGTAATAGTCCGGGATCACATAATCGATGGCGAGCACGCCCGCGAGCCGCGCCTGCCCCTCCTCGACGATCCGGGTCGCCTCGTCGAGCTGCGCAAGCGTCGGCATCAGCGCCGCGCGGTTCTTCAGCGCCCAGCCGTAATATTGCACATGCGCCACCTCGAGCCGCTGCGCGCCCATCTCGACCGCCATGTCGATGATGCGCGGCAACTCGTCGAGGTTCTGGCGGTGCATCACGGCATTGAGCGTGAGCGCCATCCCCTCCTCGCGCACCCAGCCTGCGGCCTCGATCTTCTTCGCATGGCCGCCGCGGAAACCGCCGATCCGCTCGGCCAGCGGCGCGCTCGCGCCCTGCAGGCTCACCTGCACATGGGCAAGCCCGGCCTCGGCCAGTTCGGCCACCTTCGCCCGGGTGAACATCACCGCCGAGGTGATGAGGTTGGTATAGAGCCCCGCCCGGTCGGCATGGGCCACGAGCGTGACCAGATCGCGCCGCACCAGCGGCTCGCCGCCCGAAAAGTGGATCTGGAGGACGCCGAGGGCCGCCAGCTCGCCGATCACCCGCTGCCAGTCCTCGGTCGAGAGCTCGCGGCTCGCCGCCTCCAGCTCCACCGGGTTCGAGCAATAGGGGCATTGCAGCGGGCAGCGGTGGGTAAGCTCGGCCAGCACCGCCATCGGCAGCGCGGGCGCGGTCCCGGCGGCGGGCTCGGGGGCGGCGAAGGCGCGGTCGTCCATCAGGCGGCCTCCCGGTCGATCAGATAGCCGCGGTCGGCCAGATCCTGCAGCAGCGCCAGCACCTCGCG
This sequence comes from Cereibacter johrii, assembly GCF_001720585.1. Lineage (GTDB taxonomy): Bacteria > Pseudomonadota > Alphaproteobacteria > Rhodobacterales > Rhodobacteraceae > Cereibacter_A > Cereibacter_A johrii. The sequence continues at coordinate 2,460 of NZ_MABH01000006.1, forward strand.
CGCGATGACGCCGGGCTCGGCCACATATTTCCGCTCGAGGAGCGCCGTCAGCCCTGCCACCGTCGCCTGCCCGTCGCAGGCCTGCAGGATCTCGACGCAGATCTCGTCGGGCGTCATCACCCGCTCGGGCACCAGAAGCACCCACTGCTGGCGGCTCTGGTCGAAGCGCAGTCGGGCATGACGGGCCAGTTGCGGCACGCTGCCGGACGAAAGCTCGAGGCGGCTCACCGCATCTCCTCCGGCACGAAGGCACCGGGCGGAACATGGCCCAGCACATAGGCATGGTGGAGCGCGTCGAGCTGGGTCCAGAGCACCTGCGTCTTGAAGATCAGCGCATTGCACACCGCCGCGCGCTCCTCGGGCGTGCGGGCATGTTCGCGGACATAGCGCAGTGCATAGTCGGCGTCGCGCGGGGCCTGCGTCAGGCGGCGCTGGAAATAGGCCATGACGGTCGGATTGACGAAATCGTAGTGCGACAGCATCCCCGAGATCCGGGTGGCATGGATGTTCGGCGCGAAAAGCTCGGTCAGGCAGGAGGCGATGGCCTCGAGCGGCGAGCGGTCGCGGACGAAATGGACGTAGGCCTCGACCGCGAAGCGGGTGGCGGGCAGGATGCCCTCGGTCGATTCCACATAGGCGCGGTCCAGCCCCAGCCCGTCCGTCAGGATCAGCCAGCGGTCGATCCCGCCCTCGGCCCCCTCGGCGCCGTCGTGATCCTCGAGCCGGTGGCGCCATTCGATCCGCGTGGCGCGGTCGCGGAAGCGCGAGATCACCACCGCATCCTTCACCGGGATCGTGCACTGGTAATAGTAGCGGTTCAGCGCCCAGGCCTGCACCTGGCCCCTGGTCAGCTCGCCCCCGTGCAGCATGTGGTGGAACGGGTGGCGGTCGTGATAGCGCGCCGCGCCGATCTCGCGCAGCCGCTCTTCCATGGCGTCGGCGCTGTCCAGCGGACGGGCGGGCGACAGGCTCGTGCTCAGATCGAGGCTCATGCGACGAACTCCATTCCGGGACCGGGAACGCACCAGCCGGCGCGCTCGGCCTCGGCGCGTTCCGGCGAACCGGGCATCAGCACCGGGTTCGAATTGTTGATATGGACAAAGACCTTGCGGGCGATGCCCAGAGGGTCGAGCGCGGCCATGGCGCCCGCGGGCCCGCTCATCGAGATATGGCCCATCCGCCGCCCGGTCTTCTGCGACAGGCCCGCGCGGATCATCTCGTCATCCTGCCAGAGCGTGCCGTCGAAGAAGACGAGATCCGCCCCGGCGAGCCGGCAGGCCAGCGCGGGCGTGACCTCGGCGCAGCCGGGCAGGATGAAGGCGCGCCGGCCGCCGGCCGACAGCTCGAGGCCGATGCTGTCGCCTTCCGCCGCCCCCTCCTCCTCGCGCCAGAGCGCGGGCTTGCCCGGCACGGCGAAGCTCCGCACCGTGAGGCCGGAGGCGCGTCCGCAGGCGAGCACGGGTTCGAAGGGCGTCTCGGGCAGCATCGGGCGGCGCGGCACGATCTCGGGGCGCAGGACGCCGAAGATCGGGTTCGCGGCCAGAACCTCCAGCACGTCGGGGTGGGCATGGATCGCGAAGGGCCAGCCCTCGCGCAGGGTCAGAAGCCCCGCCACCGCATCGACCTCGGCATTGGTGAGGATCACGCCCGCGATGGGCGAATGGCGCAGCCCGTGGCGCGGATGCAGGGCCGGCGTGTCGAGGATCTGCTGGCGCAGGTCGGGCGAGGCATTGACGAGAAACCAGCTCTCGCCGTCCGCGCTGGCCGCGAGCGCGCACTGGCCGTTGCGGAGCGCAGGCTCGGCGCGGGCCGTGCGGCAGCCCGCGCAATTGCAGTTCCATTGCGGCAGGCCGCCGCCTGCTGCGGAGCCGAGGACAATGATCCGAAGCATCGCAGCAGGCTCCACTCGTTACTTGCGCTTGGCGCAGGAATACATGTTGATTTCCATCCCCACCGGGGTTTCGTCGTAACGCGGGGTCTTCCAGGCCATGGGATCTCCTCCTCCGTGATGGCGCCGCTCGAAGGCGGCTCCCTCGACTATCGGGGCTGCGACAAAGGGTCGCCAGCTATGGAGGAGATAGGCGGCGCCTATTGCGGCAGCGCAGCGGCAACCATGCTGCGGCACCAGGTTACCCGGCCCCGGGAGAGGGAGGCGGGCGGATGCCGGGTTGGCAGCCAAGGCAGCGCAGGCCCCCGCGGGCCAAGGACAGGGCGGCGTCAGGGCCGGGCGAGGAGCGGCGGCAGCGGCTCGATCGGGGGCAGCCGCATGGCGCTGCCCGCCGCCTGCAG
>NZ_MABH01000007.1 GCF_001720585.1 Cereibacter johrii
CGTCTCGACCGCCCGGACCGGGAAGGCGGGCAGGGAGAGGATGCCGCCCTGCGCGCCCAGAAAGCGCAGGCCCGCCTCGCCCAGCGTCACCGCCACGAAGGGCGCGTCGGCCGCGGCGCGGCGCAGCCCCTCGTCGGGGTCGGAGGTGCCGTAGATCTCGGCCAGCCCCGGTTCCGAGAAGATCGCATGCGAGGCGGCCTGCACCGCCTCGCGGCTGCGGGGATCGGCGCCCGCATCGGCATCGAGCACCGCCGGAAGGCCTGCGGCGCGCGCGGCGGTGAAGGCGGCCACCGCCCCGTCGATCCAGCGGTTGTCGGCCAGCACCGCATCGAGCCCGCCCACCGCCCTGAGCGGCAGCCAGGAGGCATCGGGGTCGAGCCCGTCCGAGCGGTAGAGCACGATGGCGCGCCTGCCCTCGGCATCCGAGAGGACGAGCGAATGGGACGAGACCGCCCCCTCCACCACGCGCGTCTCGTCGGTGGCCACGCCTTCGGCCGCGAGCCCCGCCAGCACGCCCGCGCCGATGGCATCGTCGCCCACGCGGCCCCACCAGCGGGCCTGCCCGCCCAGCCGGGCGATCGCCACCGCGGCATTGCCCGCCATCCCGCCGCCGAACTCGCGGTAGGAGGAGGCGCGGGACTTGCCGTCGGTGCCGGGCAGCGCCGCGACCTCGTAGACCCGATCCAGCACCGCCCCGCCGACGCAGGCCACCCGAACGTTCATCGCGCTCTCCTTCCGCCGCGGGCCGTCAGCCGACCGCCCGGTCCACCGTCTCGCACAGCCGCTTCAGCCGGTCCACAGCGGTGGTGCGCAGCGCCTCGGCCATGTCGGGGGCGCCGATGGTCTCTTTCCAGACCGCGCGTCCGGCGAGGAAGCCCTGCGCGCCCTCGCGGCAGGCCCATTCGACGGCCGTGGGGAAGCGGTCCGGCGCCACGCCCGAGGAGAGCACCACCCACGGCGAGGCGATGGCGTCGGTGAGTTCCGCGCAGCGGCGGCGCACCTCGGCCTCGTCGCCCACGGCATGGAGCGGCACCTCGGCCTTGTAGATGTCCTGACCCCGGTTGCCGAGCTCGCGCGCGGCGGCGAGGATGCCGTCATGCAGATCGTGCGGCCGCCCGTCGAGCGGCTTGCGCGACACGGGCTCGATCAGCGAGATGAGCCCCGCGCGGCGGCAGCGGGCCACGAATTCGTCGACCAGCGCGATCCGCTTCTCGGGGTTGCCGTCCGGGCGCCAGACCACGAGCAGCTTCAGCGCCTGCGCGCCCTGCGCCTTCATTTCTTCCGGCACCACCAGATCGTCGAGGACCGCATCGGCCACGATCTCGTCGGCGCTGGCGTGGAATTCGTCGGCGGCGGCGATCAGGCCGCAGCCCTTCGCCACCACGCCCGCCTCGAGCGCGGGCTGCCAAGCGAAGGGCCGGTCGATCAGCACGGCCGAGGCGTGGGGGGTCAGATGGCGCAGCGCCTCGAGCTTGAAATCGACGAGCTGGCGGTCGCTGACGGGCTCGGCCTGGGTGTCGGCGAACATGGCGCGCATCGACTCGCGCTGGTCGATGGCGAGCATGGCGAAGGCGCCCGAGGGACGCTGAAGGGCCGAGAGATCCGGGGTGGAGGCCATGGGGAGAGATCCTTTCGAGGGGAAGGGGGTCAGGACAGGCGGTCGGCCACGGCGCGCGCGACGTCGGTCGTGCGGGACTGGCCGCCCTGATCGGGTGTGCGCAGGCGGCCTTCGGCGGTGACGGCCGAGAGCGCGGCGAGAAGCGACCGGCCGGCCGCCTCCTCGCCCAGATGGTCGAGCATGAGGGCCGCGGACCAGAGCGTGGCCACCGGGTTCGCGATGCCCCGGCCCGCGATGTCGGGGGCCGAACCGTGGACCGGCTCGAACATCGAGGGCTGGCTGCGGTCGGGGTTGATGTTGGCCGAGGGCGCGAAGCCGAGCCCCCCTTGGATCGCGGCGCCGAGGTCGGTCAGGATGTCGCCGAAGAGGTTCGAGGCCACCACCACGTCGAGCGTCTCGGGCGCCATCACCATCCGCGCCGCGATGGCGTCGATATGATAGCGGGAGACGGTCACGTCGGGGTAATCGGCCGCGACCTCCTCGGTCACCTCGTCCCAGAAGACCATGGAATATTTCTGCGCGTTCGATTTGGTGACCGAGGCGAGCCGCCCCGAGCGCCGCCGCGCCTGTTCGAAGCCGAAGCGCAGGATGCGCTCGACGCCGCGGCGGGTGAAGATCGAGGTCTCGACCGCCACTTCGGCCGGGGTGCCCACATGGATCCGCCCGCCCGCGCCGGAATATTCGCCCTCGGTATTCTCGCGGATGCAGAGGATGTCGAAGGCCTCGGACTTGAGCGGGCCGGTGGCGCCGGGCAGGAGCCTGTGCGGGCGCATGTTGGCGAACTGGTCGAAGGACTTGCGGATCGGCAGCAGAAGCCCGTGGAGCGAGACCGAATCCGGCACGCGGGCGGGCCAGCCCACGGCGCCGAGAAGGATCGCCGCATGGGGGCGCAGCTGGTCGATCCCGTCCTCGGGCATCATGCGGCCCGTGGCGAGGTAGCGGTCGCAGGACCAGTCGAAGCGGGTCATGTCGAGCGCGAAACCGTGGAGGCTCGCCGCCTTCTCCAGCACCTCGAGGCTCGCGTCGATCACCTCGGGGCCGATCCCGTCGCCGGGGATGAGGGCTACGGCGTGGCGGCGGGTCATCGGCCGAGCCCTCCCATCGCGGTATATTTCAGCGTCAGGTAATCCTGCATCCCGTGGTGCGAGCCTTCCGAGCCGAAGCCCGACTCCTTCACCCCGCCGAAGGGGGCGACCTCGGTCGTGACCAGCCCCTCGTTCACGCCGACGATGCCGTAATCGAGCGCCTCGGAGACGCGGAAGGCGCGGCCGAGATCGCGGGTGTAGAAGTAGCAGGCGAGGCCGTAGTCGGTCGCGTTGGCGCGCCGGATCGCCTCTTCCTCGGTCTCGAAGCGGAAGACCGGGGCCACCGGGCCGAAGATCTCCTCGCGGGCGAAGGTCATGGCGTCGGTCGCATCGGCGATGACCGTGGGCTCGTAGAAGCCCGCGCCGGCCGCGTGCCGCCGCCCGCCGGTGACGATGCGGCCGCCTTTGGCTTGGGCGTCGGCCACCATCTCCTCGGTCTTGGCCACCGCGGCCGCGTCGATCAGCGGGCCGATCTCGGAGCCGCCCTGCGCGCCCGGGCCCACCTTCAGCGCGGCGGTGGCCGCGGCCAGCCGCTCGACGAATTCATCGTGGATGCCGGCCTGCGCGTAGAAGCGGTTGGTGCAGACGCAGGTCTGGCCCGCGTTGCGGAACTTGGCGGCGATGGCGCCCTCGACGGCGCGGTCGAGATCGGCATCGTCGAAGACGAGGAAGGGCGCGTTGCCGCCCAGTTCCATCGACATCTTCTTCACCGTGCCCGCGGCCTGCGCGAGCAGCACCTTGCCCACGGGGGTGGAGCCGGTGAAGGTGATCTTGCGCACCGTGGGGTTGGCGGTGAGCTCGCCCCCGATGGCGCGGGCCGAGCCCGTGACGATGTTCAGCACACCCGCGGGCAGGCCCGCCATCTCGCCCAGCACGCCCCAGGCGAGGCCCGAGAAGGGCGTCTGGCTGGCGGGCTTGGCCACGACGGTGCAGCCTGCGGCCAGCGCGGGGCCGATCTTGCGGGCGAGCATCGAGGAGGGGAAGTTCCAGGGCGTGATCGCCGCCACCACGCCCACCGGCTGGCGGGGGACGAGAAGCCGCCGGTCGGGCCAGGGCGAGGGGATCACCTCGCCATAGACGCGGCGGGCCTCTTCGGCGAACCACTGGATGTAGGCGGCGCTCATGCCGACCTCGCCGCGCGCCTCGGCCAAGGGCTTGCCCTGTTCCTCGGTCAGAAGCTCGGCCAGCGCCTCGCGGTGATCGAGGATCGCCTGGGCGAGCCTCCGCAGATGGGTCGCGCGCTCGGCCGCGGTGAGGGCGCGCCAGGGGCCGAAGGCCGCTTCGGCGGCGGCCACCGCG
>NZ_MABH01000008.1 GCF_001720585.1 Cereibacter johrii
CGCGGGATAGGCGCGCCATTCGCCGGGCGCGAGCGCCGCCGCGAGGCTGCCGCCCGCCCCGTGCCAGAACGGATCGCCCGAGGCGAGCACGGCAACCGGCCGGCCGCGCAGGGCCAGCACGGGGGCGGGGTCGAAGGGCACCGGCCATTCCATCCCGCGCGACCCGGCATCCACCAGCGCCAGATGCCGCGGCCCGCCCACCACGACTTCGGCCGCCTCCAGCGCGGCCCGGCTTGCATCCGGAAGGCCCGCCGGTCCATCTTCGCCCAGACCAATGATCGAGAGCCAGGGATCAGCCATGCGCATCCTCCTTCTGGGCGGCACGACCGAGGCCAGCCGCATGGCGCGCGCTCTGGCCGAGGCGGGCTTGCCGGCCGTCTTCTCCTACGCGGGCCGCACCGCCGCGCCCGTGGCGCAGCCCTTGCCCCTGCGCGTGGGCGGCTTCGGCGGCGTCGAGGGGCTTGCCGCCTACATCCGGGTCCAAGCCATCACCCATGTCATCGACGCGACCCATCCGTTCGCCGCGCAGATGAGCCGGAACGCGGTCGAGGCCTGTGCCGCCACCGGCACGGCGCTGGTGGCGCTCGAACGCGCGCCCTGGGCGGCGGGACCCGGCGACCGCTGGCTCCGCGTCCCCTCGATCGAGGCCGCCGCCGAGGCGCTGCCCGAGGCGCCCGCCCGCGTGTTCCTCGCCATCGGGCGACAGCATCTCGCGGCCTTCGCGGGCCGCGCGCAGCATCATTACCTGCTGCGCCTCGTCGATCCGCCCGACGCGCTGCCCTTGCCCCTGGCCGAGGCGATCATCGCCCGCGGTCCCTTCACGCTGGCCGAGGATCTGGCGCTTCTGCGCCGTCACGAGATCCACTGGATCGTGGCCAAGAATGCGGGCGGCGAGGGCGCGCGCGCCAAGCTCGATGCCGCGCGCGAGCTGGGCCTGCCGGTCGTGCTGATCGACCGGCCCGCGATCCCGCCGCGTCCGCGCCTCGAGACCCCCGAGGCGGTGCTGGGCTGGCTCGCTCATCCGGCCGACCTCGGCGTATAGACCCAGCGGCCCACCCGGCGCGTGGCCGAATTGCCGAGGATCACCACGGTCCGCATGTCGGCCATCTCGGGCGTGGCCTCGGCCAGCGTGACGGTGCGCAGATGCTGCTCGGGCGTCGAGACCGCGCGCGCGAAGGTCACGAGCCGGTCGGGCCCGCAGGCCTCGCGCAGGAGTTCCAGAGCGCGGACAAAGCCTTCGGGGCGGGACTTCGAGCGCGGATTGTAGAAGGCCATGGCGAGATCCGCCTCGGCCGCCAGCCGCAGCCGCTTCTCGATCAGCGCCCAGGGCTTGAGATTGTCCGACAGGTTGATCGCGCAGAAATCATGGCCGAGCGGCGCCCCGGCGGCGGCGGCGGCAGCCAGCATCGCGGTGATGCCGGGCAGGATGCGGATATCCAGCGCCTGCCACTCGGGCCGCGCCTCCAGCGCCTCGAACAGGGCCGAGGCCATGGCGAAGACGCCCGGATCGCCCGAGGAGACCACGACCACCCGCCGCCCCTCGGCCGCCATTTCGAGCGCATGGGTCGCGCGCTCGACCTCCACCCGGTTGTCGCTCGCGTGAAGCGTGAGCCCCGCCCGCTCGGCCACGCGGGCAACGTAAGGGATGTAGCCCGCCACATCGGTGGCCTCCGCCAGAGCCGCCGAGACCTCGGGCGTGACGAGGTGCTCGGCCCCGGGCCCGAGACCCGCCACCACGAGCCAGCCGCTCATTCCGCAAGCTCCGGGCGGCGTCCGCGTCCGGGGACGAGCACGATGGCGAAATAGGGGCAATCCGCCCCCTCGACCTCGGCCAGCCGCGCGACCCGCTGGCCCGGCATGGTGCCGCGCTCGACGAGCCAGGCCTCCTCGAGCCGCCCGGCGGCCTCCAGCGCCCGGCGCACCTTGGGCAGGTTGCGCCCGGTCTTCATCACCACCACCGCATCGGCCGCCGCCGCATGGCGCGCCAGATCCTCCTCCGACAGCGTGCCCGCCAGCACCGAGAGCACATCGTCGCCCCAGGTGATCGGCAGGCCGGCCGCGTTCCAGCAGCCGGCCATGCCGGGAATGCCCGGCACGATCTCGACCTCGGCGCGGCCCTGCAGCCGGCTGTGCAGATGCATGAACGAGCCGTAGAACAGCGGATCGCCCTCGCAGAGCACCACCACCTCCTCCGTCCGCGCAAGCTCGGCCAGCCGGTCGGCCCAGAGGTCGTAGAATTCGGCCAGCATCCGGTTGTAGTCGGGATGGTCGAAGCGGATCTCGGTCGTGACCGGATAATCCATCGGATATTCGACGGCGTCGGGGCGCAGCATCCCCTCGACGATGCGGCGGGCCTGTCCCGCGCGGCCGGCCTTGCGGAAATAGGCCACATGCCGGGCGGTGCGGATCAGCCGGTCGGACTTGACGCTCAGAAGATCGGGGTCGCCGGGGCCGAGACCCGCGCAGATGATGCGGCCCATCATTCCACCCGGCAGGCAAGGGCGTTGACAGCCGCAACCGTGATGGCCGACCCGCCGAGGCGGCCCTCGACGATCAGCGACGGGCAGGGCAGGTCCTGCATCAGCGCCTCCTTGGATTCCGCGGCGCCCACGAAGCCCACGGGGCAGCCGATGATGGCCGCGGGCCGCGGGCAGGCCGGATCCTCGAGCATGTTCAGCAGGTGAAAGAGCGCGGTCGGCGCATTGCCGATGGCGACCACGGCGCCCGCCAGATGCGGCCGCCAGAGTTCCAGCGCCGCGGCCGAGCGGGTGGTGCCCATGGATTTCGCAAGCTCCGGCACCTCCGCATCCTGCAGCGTGCAGATCACGGGATTTCCGGCCGGCAGGCGCGGGCGGGTGATGCCTTCGCTCACCATCCGCGCATCGCAGAGGATCGGCGCCCCCGCCTCGAGCGCCGCCCGCGCCGCGATCGCCATGCCGGGCGAGAAGCGGACATGGGCCTCGAGCCCCACCATGCCGGCCGCATGGATCATGCGGACCACCACCACCTCCTCCTCGGGCGTGAAGCGCGCGAGCGCCGCCTCGGCTCGGATGGTGGCGAAGGACTGGCGGTAGATCGCCGCCCCGTCGGTTTCGTAGCGATGGGCCATCAATGGGTCTCCGTGGGGACGCAGGCGAGGAGGGCTGCGATGGAATTGCGGCGCGGCTGCCAGAGCCCGGCCTCGGCCAGCGCGCGGAAGCGGTCGCGGAGGGCGGCGAGGGCGGCGGGGTTCTCGCGCGCCATGAAGGCCACGAGATCCTCGCGCATCAGCGTCGCCTCGAAGCAGAGGTCGAAGAGCCCGTCGGGCACCGCGCGGGTGAGGTTGGCGAAGCTCGCCAGATGATCGACCGAGGCCGCGATTTCGGCCGCGCCCCGGAAGCCGTGGCGCATCATGCCATCGGCCCAGGCGGGATCGGCGATGCGCGCGCGGACGATGCGGCTCAGCTCCTCGGTGAGGCTGCGGGCGCGGGGCCGGTCGGGGCGGCTGGCGTCGAGGTGATAGAGCGCGGCCTCGCGCCCGAGCCGGGCCAGCGCCGCGGCAAAGCCGCCCTCGTGGGCGGCATGGTCGTGCGCCATCAGAAGGTCGGTCTCGGCCAGATCCTGCACATGGGCGAAGGCGTCGGCCGCGCGCAGCCGCCC
>NZ_MABH01000009.1 GCF_001720585.1 Cereibacter johrii
CGTCCGGCCCCCGCGCCGTAGCCGATCCACACCGGGCCCCGCCGGGCCGCGATCCGGCAGAGGGCGCCGCCGATGGCGCCGCTGCCGCCCGTCACGAGAAGCCCACCCGTCACTCGGCCGCCTCGCAGGCAGACTGCGGTTCGGGCAACAGAGTCATGGCCTCGCCCTCGGCGATGCGCCGGCCGCCGCTCGAGATCGTCAGGCGGATGAGCCGGATGCCGAGATGCGGCGTCTCGTGCTTCACCTCAGCCTCGAGTTGTGCGCGCTCGCCCACCAGAAGCGGCCGGCGGAACTTCATCGTCAGCGATTGCCACACGCAGCCGGGCCCCGGCAGGGCCGTGCCGAGCAGCCGGGACACTTCGGCGATCAGCAGACCGCCATAGACGATGGGACCGTCGAATCCCCTGTCGCGGGCAAAGGAAGGGTCGAAGTGGATGGGATTGTCGTCACCGCTGATGGAGCGGAAGTCCTCCATCCGGGCAGTGGTCACGGTGAAATCGAACGCTATCGTCAAACTGCGCCTCGAATCAAATGTCTGTCGCGGCAGGGTCGCCGCAAGTCGTTGATCAAAAAAACGGAGCTGCAAATGCGGGTGCAGCCTGGGGTAGAGCCTATAGGAAGCAGGATACCATGGGCTTTGTTCCCGACTCGAATTTTTTTCGCTCCGCCTCAAGAAACCGCTCGCTCTGCGGCTGCGGGCGCGTATCTTTCCCGGAGTGACCCGGCGCCGGTTTGTCGGTGGGCCTTTCCCTAGGCCGGGCACGGTTTGTTTGGATTGAAGGCAGCTTGGGATGAGAAGTTATATTCTGTCCGCCGCCGCAGGCATGGTCCTGATGGCAGGTGCAATAGCGGCGGCCTTCACGGCGGCTGCGGCGATCTGGCCCGACCAGATGCCGCCGCCCGCGATCTCCGGCAGCATCGCGACCGACGAGAAGCTGAAATATCTGCGCGAGCGCGGGTCCGAGCCGGTGGATTTCCTTGCCATCGGTTCCTCCATCACCTGGAAGCATCTCGACGGCGCGCCGTTCGATGGCCGGGTGGGCAACTTCGTGAACGGCGGCACGGCCTATCTTCAGGTGCACGAGATCCGCACCTTCACCCGCTTCTACCTCGACCTCTATCCCCAGATTTCGCAGGTGGTGATGCTGAGCGCGCTGCCCGACTACGGCACCTGCGCGGGCGAGGGGCGGATCATGGATCTCGAGGATGCGGCCTCCTACGTCCGCGGTCGTGTGCCGGAAGCCTGGTTCTACATGCGCTATTTCGCCCCGCTCCGCTACGTCCTGCAGGCGCGGCGGCGGGTTGAGCGGCTGAAGCCCTACGATGCCTTCGGCTACTGGCTCGACCGGCATGGCACGACGCCCTCGATGCTGCCGACCGAGGTGGGCTACGACCTGCGCTACGACGAGATTGCGCTCGATCCCGCCTGCCTCGAGGCGCTCGACGGGCTGAACCGCGACCTCGAGGCGCGGGGTGTGACCTTCACGCTGGTGATGACCCCGGTCGCGCCGCGCTATTCCGACCTCCACCCGGCCACCACCCGGGCGACCGAGCGGATCGAGAGCTTCGCGCGCAGCCGGGGGATCCGGCTTCTCGACTTCTTCGGCGATCCCTCGTTCGACGATGCCGATTTCTGGGATGCCTTCCACATGCAGTGGCCGGCAGCCCGCCGACTGTCGCGCGAGGTGGCAGACACGCTTCTCTGACCCTTTTCAGCGGGCCGCCCGGACCGCCGCGACAGAGCCCGGGCTTCATTCCGACCGAAGATTGACAGGAGCATTTGCATGAAGGCCGTATTGCTTGCGGGTGGCTATGGAACGCGGTTGAGCGAGGAGACGGGCGTTGTCCCGAAACCCCTCGTCGAGATCGGCGGACGGCCGATCCTGTGGCACATCATGAAGATCTATGCCGCCCACGGGATCACCGATTTCGTGATCTGCTGTGGCTACAAGGGTCACATGATCAAGGATTATTTCCTGAGCTACTTCCACCGCAACAGCGACATCACGATCGACGTCCGCTCGAACCAGATCGAGCTGCACCGTCCCGTGTCCGAGCCGTGGCGCGTGACGATGGTGGATACCGGGCTCGAGACCATGACCGGCGGGCGGATCAAGCGCATCCGCGAGCATATCGGCGACGAGGCCTTCTGCCTGACCTATGGCGATGGCGTCTCGGACATCGACATCGGCAGCCTCGTGGCCTTCCACAAGGAGCAGGGCGTGGCGGGCACCGTCACCGCCGTGCGACTGCCCGGCCGCTTCGGCGCGCTCGACCTGTCGGAAGGCACGCGGGTCAACCGGCTGCGCGAGAAGAGCATGATGGACGGTCAGACCATCAACGGCGGCTTCTTCGTTCTCGAACCTTCGGTCTTCGACTATATCGACGGCGATGCCACCGTCTGGGAGGAAGAGCCGCTGCAGGGCCTCGTCCGCGACGGCCAGCTCGCGGTCTACCGCCACGAGGGCTTCTGGCAGAACATGGACACGCTGCGCGACAAGACGCTGCTGCAGGGTCTGTGGGAGAAGGGCAAGGCCCCTTGGAAGATCTGGGAATGACCGCTCTCCCGCCGGGCCCGCCCGGCGGGGACCGTTCCCGGGCCTCGCGTTGACCCCGCCCGTGCGGATCAGGCGGCCCCCGCCGGCCGGGGGCGGGGCCTGAGCGGGAGAGGGGGCGGCCTTCGGATCAGGGGGAGCCCTCCGGCATCCGCCTCCGGGCATCGGTCCATCCGCCGCCCGCGGCCGGCATGCGCGCCCGCGCCCGGTTGCCGAGCCGGAGGCGCAAGGCCCCGGTCTACCACTGCAGGCTCTCGGCCTCGCGGTTGGGCAGCACGGCCAGGAACCGCAGCGGCATGGCGGGCACGAGGCCCGGGTCCAGCGCCGCGAGCTTCCAGGTGAGCGAGAGCGTCGGCACCCGGCCCTGCAGGAGCGCGCGCAGGAAGAGGTAGCTGTAGGCGCGGCGATAGCGGCGGATGCGGTCGGCCACCGTCCGGCGGTCGGCCTCCGTCAGCGTGAGCCGCCGGCCGACCGTGTGGAAGAACATCAGCATGTAGCCCGTGCGGTCCACGACCTTGGTGGATTTCCAGTCGAAGGCGTCGAAATAGACGTTCACGCCCCGGCCGCAGAGCACGTTCATCTTCCAGGACACGACCGTGCGGGCCCCGGCCGCGATCAGCGACAGCCAGAAGAGCTGGTCCTCGCCGGCGTTCCGCAGCCGCGGGTCGAAGCGCAGCGTCTCGACGAAGCTCTGCCGCACCACGACGGTCGAGGTCTGGCTGAGGTAGGTATCGACCGAAGCTGCCATGATGGAGGGCTGGTCGAAGGCGAGGACCGGCGCCTCGGCATCGAGTACGGTGACGCCCGCGTGCCGCTCCTCGCGCATCCGGCGCAGGGCGGGGGTGCGCTCGAAATAGGTGATGTCGTCGTCGGTGCGCTGGTGGTCGCAGAAATGGAAGTCGTAGCCCCGCTCGAGCAGATCGAGCGCATCCGCAAGATGGGTGGGTTGCCAGATGTCGTCGGAATCGAGGAAGGCCACACGGTCGAAACCTTCCGCCGCCACGGCGTCGAGCCCCGCGTTCCGCGCGGCGCCGGGACCGCCGTTCTTCTGGGCGATCAGCCGCACGGGAACCTTGCCCTGCCGCCCCTCGACCTCGGACCGGGCGGGCACGGGAGACTCGTCATCGATGACGAAGACGGTGAGGCTATGGCCTTCGGGAAGGATCTGCCCATCGACCGAGTCGAGCGCGCGAGAGAGGATCCCCGCCTCCCGCTGGTAGAAGGGGATGATGACCGCGGTTTTCATGTGGAAAAGTCCTGAAGCAAATGTCTCTGTCAATGAATGTAGGGGCGGCGGCGGGGCCGTCACGGCCGCAGTCCGCCCAGCGGCCGAACAGCCGCAGCGGCCATGTTAGCCAGAGAGCCGGGGCCGAGACAAACGCTTTTCCGCGTCGCCGGGGGCCGGGCCGAGGCTCTGCCCGGACGGTCGGCACGCTTCGGCCCAAGGCCCCTGTCGGGGGTCATCCGCGCGTCCGCCGGGCGCCCGCCCCTCG
>NZ_MABH01000010.1 GCF_001720585.1 Cereibacter johrii
GCGCGCCGCGGCCTCGGCCTGCCCCGCGGCCGTCATCCGCTCGCGCAGGATCGCGAGCGCCTCGGTCCGCGCAAGATCCGCCTCGCGCCAGCGGCGATAGAGGAGCGACCCCTCGGCCCGCCGCAGCTCCTCGCCGATCTCGCGGTAGCGCGCCGCCTGCTTGGCCTGCCGCGCCAGCGTGGACAGCTGCTGGGCCAGCTGGTCGAGCACATCCTCGACCCGCGCGAGGTTCTGCTCGGTGGCCGCCAGCCGCAGCTCGGCCTCGTGCCGGCGCTGGTAGAGGCCCGAGATGCCCGCGGCCTCTTCGAGGATCCGCCGCCGCGCCTTGGGCTTGGCGTTGATGAGCTCGGAAATCTGGCCCTGCCGCACGAGCGCGGGCGAATGGGCCCCGGTCGAGGCATCGGCGAACAGCATCTGGATGTCGCGCGCGCGCACATCCTTCGTGTTGGCCTTGTAGGCCGAGCCCGCGTCGCGCGTGATCCGGCGCACGATCTCGATCGTGTCGGCATCGTTGAAGCCCGCGGGCGCCAGCCGGTCGGCATTGTCGAGGACGAGTGCCACCTCGGCGAAGTTGCGCGCGGGCCGTGTGGCCGCGCCGGCGAAGATCACATCCTCCATCCCCGCTCCGCGCATGGCGGTGGGCCGGTTCTCGCCCATCACCCAGCGCAGCGCCTCGAGCAGGTTCGACTTGCCGCAGCCGTTCGGCCCCACGACACCCGTCAGCCCCTCGTGGATCACCAGATCGGTGGGGTCCACGAAGCTCTTGAAGCCGTTCAGTCTGAGGCGGGTGAACCGCAAGGCCGGATCCTTCTGATTCCCGATCGGGTCCGCATGGTCCGGTCTGGGGCGACCCAAGTCAACCGGAGCCCCCTTGATCTGGCGGCATCCGGCCGGTTATCCCCAAGATGTTGCAGCTCTCGGCAGGAAGGTGCGCGATGATCCCCCGCAAGGCCGGCGAGGCAGAGGACTGGGAGGCGATCCGCGGGCTGATCCTGCGCGCCTTCGCCTTCATGGAGGGGCGGATCGATCCGCCCTCCTCGGCCCACCGGCTGACGCCCGAGGCGATCGCCCGGCAGGCGCGGGAGGGCGAGGTCTGGCTTCTGGGCGATCCGCCCGTGGCCTGTCTGTTCCTGACGCCCCGGCCGCAGGCGCTCTATCTCGGCAAGATGGCGGTCGAGCCCGCGCGGCAAGGGCGGGGCCTCGGGCGCGCGCTGATGGCCGTGGCCGAGGACCGGGCGCGGGCCCTGGGGCTGCCCGCGCTCGAGCTCGAGACGCGGATCGAACTGGTCGAGAACCAGGCGGCCTTCCGTGCCATGGGTTTCGCGCAGGTCGCGGCCAGCGCCCATCCGGGCTTCGACCGGCCGACCTCGCTCACCTTCCGGCGTGCGCTCGGGCCCGCACCTGCTCGCGCCAGAGGGTGAAGAGCCCGGCCGACACCACCACGCAGGCGCCGAGGATGACATTCCACCCCGGCCGCTCGTTGAAGACGAAGAAGCCGAGCATCGCCGCGAAGGGCAGTTGCAGATAGGCGAAGGGCTGCACCGCGCTCGCCTCGGCTACCTCGTAGGCGCGGATCAGGCACCAGTGCCCGAGCGCCGCCGTGCAGCAGAGCGCCGCCATCCAGAGCCAGTCGCCCGGCGCCATCGGCTCCCAGTGCCAGAGGCCCACGGCCGTCATGGCCACGGCGCCGACCGTGCCCGTCCAGAAGAAGCTGACGGCCGCCGAGTCGCCCCGCGCCACATAGCGCGTGAGCAGCGCATAGGTCGCAAAGAGCGTCGCCGCCGCGAGCGGCACCAGCGCCCAGGGCGAGAAGACCGCAAGACCCGGCTGGAGGATGATGAGGATGCCCACGAAGCCCGCGCCGATGGCGAGCCAGCGCCGCCAGCCCACGGTCTCGCCCAGCACGGGCCCCGAGAGGGCCGCGACCAGCAGCGGATAGCAGATGAAGACCGCGTGGCTGGCCACGAGGCCCAGCTTCACGAACCCCACCACCATGACGCAGACCTCGGCCGCGAGCAGAAGCCCGCGCAGGACCTGCAGGACGGGAAAGCGCGAGCGGATCGCCGGGGCGAGGCCGCCCGCCTGCCGCGCGGCCACCGCGATCACGAAGGCCGCGAAGAACCAGTAGCGGATCATCACCACCATGAGGACGCTGTAATGCTCGGCGAGATGGCGCGAGATGCCGTCCTGCAGCGCGAAGATGCAGGTGGTGAGCACCATGAGCCCGATGCCCAGCCGCGTATTCTGTTCGGTCATCTGCCGAGAACTCCGGTCGTCATATGTCGCTTGCGCCCGTGGCCGGGCTGGCGCGTGACGGTGAAACCCGCCTCCGCCAGCGCCCGCCGCACATGGCCCGCCGCCGTATAGGTGGCGAAGGTGCCCTCGGGGGCGGTGTGGCGGCCCACCTCGGCCATCAGCGCCTCCGACCAGAGCTCGGGGTTCTTTGCGGGCGAGAAGCCGTCGAGGAACCAGGCGTCCGCCCGCCCCTCCCACCGCGGCAGGAGATCGCGCGCGTCGCCGATCCGCACCTCGACTGCCATCCCGTCGAGATCGAAGCGCCTCCGGCCCGCGCCCCAGGCCGCGAGGAAGGGGTCGGCCACCGCCCGGGCCTCGGGGAAGGCCGCGAGGGCGCGGGCGATGTCGGGCGCGGCCAGCGGGAAGGCCTCGAACGAGAGGTAGGACAGCCGCCCCGGCCGCCCCGCCGCGCGCCAGCCGATCAGCGTGGCCAGCATGTTGAGCCCGGTGCCGAAGCCCAGCTCGGCGATGGCGAACCCCTCGCGGAACCGCTCCGGCAGGCGGTTGCCGGCCAGGAAGACATGGCGCGTCTCGGCCAGCCCGTCGGCCAGCGAGAAATAGGGATCGTCGAACCGGGTCGAGACCGGGATGCCCCCCTCGCGCCAGTCGAGATCGGGCCCTGCAGTTCGCGAAGCGCGAATGGCAGGGGCGTCCTGTGCTCCGGGGCTCTCCGGGGGATGTCCGGTCTGCGGGGCGCGCAGGGGCGCGGGCTCCTGCGCGGACGCGACATCCGCGCTCTGGCCTGTGGCTGGCATCTGTCCTAAGCCTGCTGTCTTCGAAAGTGCGGACATTGGGCGAGGACGGGGAAAATGGCAACGCCGGATCTGACAATTCGCGGCGGCGGGATCTTCGGGCTCGCGGTGGCCTGGGCGGCGGTGCGGCGCGGCGCGAAGGTGCGCCTGATCGAGCGCGCGCGGATCGGGGCGGGCTCCTCGGGCGGCGTCGTGGGGGCGCTCTCGCCGCATGTGCCCGAACAATGGAACGAAAAGAAGGCCTTCCAGTTCGAGAGCCTCGCCATGGGCGCGGAATGGTGGGCGGCGGTGGCCGAAGCCTCCGGCCTGCCCACGGGCTACGATCGGTTGGGCCGGTTCCAGCCGCTCGCCGACGCGCGCGCCGTGGACCATGCCCGCGCCCGGGCCGAGGAGGCCCGGACCCTCTGGCAGGGCCGCTTCTCCTGGGAGGTGGTGCCGGCGGGCGGAGATTTCATGCCCGAAAGCCCCACGGGCCTCGTGATCCACGACACGCTGACCGCCCGGCTCAACCCGCGGCTGGCGGTGCCCGCGCTGGTGGAAGCGATCCGCGCGAAGGGCGGCGAGATCCTGATCGGCGAGGCCGAGGAGGCGGGCCCGGTCGTCTGGGCCACCGGCGTGGCGGGGCTCGAGGCTCTGTCGCAGGATCTGGGCAAGCCCGTCGGCAACGGCGTGAAGGGTCAGGCCATGGTGGTGGCGCTCGACGCGCGCGACCGGCCGCAGGTCTTCGGGCCGGGCCTCCTGATCGTGCCCCATGCCGACGGCACGACCGCCGTGGGCTCCACCGCCGAGAAGGACTGGACCGAGCCCGACACGACCGACGCCCAGCTCGACGAGGTCCATGCCCGCGCCGTGGCGCTCTGCCCCTGGCTCGAGGGCGCGCCGGTCCTGACCCGCTGGGCGGGCCTGCGCCCCCGCGCCCGCAGCCTCGCGCCGATGCTGGGCGCATGGCCCGGCCGGCCCGGGCAGTATGTGGCGAACGGCGGCTTCAAGATCGGCTTCGGCATGGCGCCGAAGGTGGGCGAGGTCATGGCCGCGCTCGTCCTCGAGGGCCGGGACGAGATCCCCGAGAGCTTCCGCGTCGAGGCCTCGCTGAAGAAGAAGGCGAAGGCGGAGGAGTAGGGGCGAAGGCCACCTTAGCCTCCGCGAGACGCCACTCATGGGGCACCCACGGGGTGCCCGTTCGTGGCTCCGCGGCGCCCCCCGGAGCCCCCCCGGGACGCCCACCCATGGGGCGCCCACGGGGCGCCCGTTCGTGGCTCGGAGGCTCCACTGGAGCCTCCGCGAGACGCCACTCACCCCTTCAGCTCCGGCGTGATGCGGACGGGGCCGCCGCTGCCGCGGAGCTTGGCGCGGTAGATCACCACCGACTCGGTCACGCGCATGACGTAGGTGCGGGTCTCGGAGAAGGGGATCTGCTCCACCCAGTCCACCGCATCCACATCCTCGGCACGCGGGTCGCCGAACTCGGTGACCCAGCGGCGCGGGCGGCCGGGGCCCGCATTGTAGCCCGAGGCCACCAGCGCGAGCGAAGGGCCGAACTCCTCGACCAGCTGCGCGAGATAGGCCGTCCCGAGCCGCACGTTATAGGCCGGATCCTGCGTGAGCTTCGAAGCCTCGTAGCCCAGCCCCACCTTGGGCGCCATCAGCTTCGCCGTCCCCGGCATCACCTGCATGAGGCCCCGCGCCCCGGCCGGGCTGACCACCACCGGGTTGAACTCGCTTTCGCGCCGCGCGATCGACAGGGCCAGCGCGCGGCTCACCGGCAGGCCCTCGCCCGGCACGAGATCGGGCACCGGGAAATAGGCCCGCGGCAGGATCGTGCCCTCCTCGGCGGCCTGCTTGGCGATCAGCACCGCCACATGCGGCTCGCCCATCTCGAGCGCCATCTCGGACAGCCGCTCGAGGTCCGGGGCCTTCAGGCTCTCGGCCAGATGCAGCAGGAACCGCTTGCCGAGATCGCGCTGGCCCGCAGCCAGCAGCAGCCGCCCCGCCGCCAGCACCGAGGAGGAGGCGAAGCCCGCCTGCCGCCAGTCGCCCGCCCGCGGCGCCGAGACCAGCGCCGGATCGAGCGGAATGCCCGCGCGCTCGGCGGAGAGAAGGCCGTAATAGGCCGTCTGGTAGCGCGCCCCCGCCGCGAAGGCCGCGCCCGCCTCGTCGTAGCGCCCGAGCTGTTCGAGCGCCCGGCCCTGCCAGTAATGCGCCCGCGAGAGGCTGATCGGCGTGCGCACCGCCGCCTGCAGCCGCTGGAAATGCCCAAGCGCCGTCGCCGGGTCGCCGAGCTTGCGCAGCGCGATGAAGCCCGCGAAGAACTCGAGCTCGGCGAAGTCGCCCCCGCCCTCGAGATGGTGGCTCGCGGCGATGCGGTAGGCGGTCTTCGGATCGCCCTCCTCGTTCAGGGCCCGTGCCAGCACCGCCCGCCGTCCCGCCCAGGCCGAGGGGCTGCCGAGACCCGCCACGCTGGCCGACCGCTCCAGAAGCAGCTGCGCTGCGTCGGCGTCGCGGCCCTTGCGCGCGCGCCAGAGGAACCGTTCGTAGGCGAGCCCGGGATCGGCGGCCTGCGCCGCGGGCACGGCGGCGATCAGCCCGTCCACCCCGTCGGCATCGGCGCGCAGCGCCATCCGCGCCGCCGCGAGCCGCTTCCAGCCGTCCGACACGCGCGGCAGCATCCGCCGCGCCTGATCGGGCCGGTTCTCCCAGAGCAGCATGTCGAGCCGTGCCTCGTGCGCCTGGGCCAGCACCTCGGGGAAGGCGCCGATCGCGGCCGATTCTTCCTCCGCATCGAAGGCGAGCGTCGTCCAGGCGCGGCGGATCACCGTCTCGGCCTCGGTCTGCTGGCCCGCCGCCGCATGGGCGCGGGCCAGCGCGATGGCCCCCGTGGCGGTCGCGGGCGGACGCGAGCCGAACCAGGCGATCACGCGCTCGGGCGTGGCCGAGCGGGCCACCGCCTCCTCGCCCTTGTCGCGCAGGAGTTTCAGCCCCGGCCAGTCGGGATGCTGCGCGAGGAAGGCCTCGTAATCGCCGAGATTGCCCTCGCCCGCCCGCAGCCGGTGCCACTCCACCAGCGACAGGGCGAGCGGCCCCGAGCGGCGCGCCTGCGCCTCGGCGCCGCTCCAGTCCTTCGACCAGGCGGCGCGGAGCGCGTCCTTCAGCGCCGCCGGATCCTCGGCCCGCGCCGCGAGCGGGGCGCAGAGGAGCGGCAGGATCAGCAGGAGGACGAGGCGGAGACGGGCGGGGACGGATCTGGAGCGCGACATGCGCGCAATCTGCCCAAGCCCGTGCCGGCCCGCAACACACAAGCTGACGAGCGCGCCGTGGCTTGGCGACAACTTGGCAAGCCCCGCTGCGGGCGATAGGAAGGCCCGGTTCAACCGGGCGAGTCTGCCCAAATCAGATGGAGATGCGTGTCATGATCAGAGGGTCCATTCCTGCCCTTGTGACGCCGTTCAAGAACGGCGAGCTGGATCTGGACACGCTGAAGAAGCTGGTCGACTGGCAGATCGCCGAAGGCTCGACCGGCCTCGTCCCGGTGGGCACCACGGGCGAGAGCCCGACGCTGACCCACGAAGAGCACGAGACGGTGATCGAGGCGGTGGTGAAGGCCGCCGCCGGCCGGGTGCCGGTGATCGCGGGCGCGGGCTCGAACTCGACCGCCGAGGGGATCCGGCTGATCCGCTTCGCCGAGACCGTGGGCGCCGATGCGGCGCTCGTGGTGACGCCCTATTACAACAAGCCCACGCAGGCCGGGATGATCGCGCATTTCACCGCGCTTCACGACTGCTGCAGCCTGCCCATCGTGATCTACAACATCCCCGGCCGCTCCGTCGTCGACATGTCGCCCGAGACGATGGGCACGCTGGCCCGGCTGCCGCGGATCGTGGGCGTGAAGGATGCCACCGGCAAGATCGAGCGGGTGAGCCAGCAGCGCGCCTCCTGCGGGCCGGACTTCATCCAGCTCTCGGGCGAGGATGCGACGGCGCTCGGCTTCAACGCGCACGGCGGGGTGGGCTGCATCTCGGTCACGGCCAACGTGGCTCCGCGGCTCTGCGCCGAGTTCCAGCAGGCCACGCTCGCGGGCGACTTCGCCAAGGCGCTGGAGTATCAGGACCGGCTGATGCCGCTGCACGAGGCGATCTTCCTCGAGCCGGGGCTGGTGGGGGCGAAATATGCGCTCTCGAAGCTCGGCCTCTGCTCCGACGAGGTGCGCCTGCCGCTCGTGGGCCTGACGGACGCGACCAAGGCCCGCATCGAAGCCGCCATGCGCCACGCCGGCCTGATCTGATCCGGGGCGGCCGGCTCCGCCCGCAGGGGCAGGGAGCCGGCCCCCTGCCCCATCCGCCGCCATGCCCACGGCGGGATCTCCCGAGCCCGGAGCGATCCTGCGGCCTCCCCCTCCGGTCGCAGGCGGGCTTCGGCCACGCCGTCCGGGTTGGCGGCCGCCCTTGCCTTGTCCGCGGCAGCGCCGGGCGAGGGGGTTCGATGCCCCCTCGCCCGGCTCCCCCTTTGCGCTTCGGACGCTGGACAGCGGCCCGCCCCTCGCCTATCTCCGTCCGGTCATGGCCAAGCATTCCGATCCCAACAGCAAGCTCATCGCCGAGAACCGCCGCGCCCGCTTCGATTACTTCATCGAGGAGGAGATCGAGGCCGGCATCATGCTGCTCGGCTCCGAGGTCAAGTCGCTCCGGCAGGGCGGCTCGAACATCGGCGAAAGCTATGCCTCGGTGGAAGAGGGCGAGCTCTGGCTCATCAACGGCTATATCGCGCCCTATCTGCAGGCCAAGACCTGGGGCCACGAGGAGCGGCGCAAGCGCAAGCTCCTCGTCTCGCGGCGCGAGCTCGCCCGGCTCTGGACCGCGACCGCCCGCGAAGGCATGACCATCGTGCCGATCCGCATGTATTTCAACGACCGCGGCATCGTGAAGCTGAAGATCGGCATCGCCAAGGGCAAGAAGCTCTCGGACAAGCGCGAGACCTCGGCCAAGCGCGACTGGGGCCGCGAGAAGCAGCGGCTCCTGAAGCAGCACAGCTGACCCGCAAGGGCGGCGCAGCTCCCTGCCCCCGCGGCCGCCCGGGCCCTCCGGCGCAGCCGCAGCCCCCCGCAGTTCCCTGCCCCTGCGTTCGCTCAGTTCGTCCTTTGAGGGCCACGCCTGCCTCGTCGAAGACCTGCGGGCCCGCCGGGAGAGACGCGTCCCGCCGGTCCGGCAGGCCGCCCCCGCCCTCTTGCGCGCACCGGTCACGCCCGTCCGGGCTTGCCTGCGGGCGGCCACGGGATTAAGCGGGATTGGCTTTCCGAGGAGCCCGACATGACCGACGATCCCAGAACGCTCGTCTCCACCGACTGGCTGGCCGCCCATCTGCGCGATCCCGACCTGAGGCTCCTCGATGCCTCCTGGTATCTGCCGCAGGAAAACCGCAACCCGCGGGCAGAATACGAGGCCGAGCACATTCCCGGCGCGCGCTTCTTCGACATCGACGAGATCGCCGACCTGCGCTCGGCCCTGCCCCACATGGCGCCGCCGCCCGAGAAATTCATCAGCCGGATGCGCGCCATGGGCGTGGGCGACGGCCATCAGGTCGTGGTCTACGACGGCTCGGGCCTGCGCTCGGCCGCGCGGGTCTGGTGGACCTTCCGCCTGATGGGCAAGACCGACGTGGCGGTGCTCGACGGCGGCCTGCCGAAATGGAAGGCCGAGGGCCATCCGGTCGAGGACATGCCGCCCGTCGTCCGCGACCGGCACATGACGGTGCAGCGCCAGGCAGGGCTCGTGAAGGACGTGACCCAGGTGGCCCATGCCTCGAAGCTCGGCGAGGCCGAGATCATCGACGCGCGCTCGGCCGGCCGGTTCAAGGGCACGGATGCCGAGCCGCGGCCGGGCCTGCGCGCGGGCCATATTCCGGGCTCGAAGAACGTGCCCTTCACGACGCTCCTTGCGGCGGACGGCACCATGAAGCCGCCGGCAGAGCTTCGCGCGATCTTCGAGGCGGCGGGTGTGGATCTCGCCAAACCCGCGATCACCACCTGCGGCTCGGGCGTGACCGCGGCCGTGCTCAGCCTCGCGCTCGAGATCCTCGGGCACCGCAACCATGCGCTCTACGACGGTTCCTGGTCCGAGTGGGGCATGTATGACGATCTCAAGGTCGCGAAAGGATGACGAAGGAATGCTGACCGCCCTGAAGCCGCAGCCCGCGGACAAGATCCTGCAACTGATCCAGATGTTCCGCGAGGATGCGCGCGCGGACAAGATCGATCTGGGCGTGGGCGTCTACAAGGACCCGACCGGGCTTACCCCGGTCATGCGGGCCGTGAAGACGGCCGAGAAGCGGCTCTGGGAGGTCGAGACCACCAAGACCTATCCCGGCCTCGCCGGCGAGCCCGCCTACAATGCCGCGATGGCGAAGCTGATCCTCGCGGGCGCGGTCGCGGCCGACCGGGTGGCCTCGGTCGCCACCCCCGGCGGCACGGGCGCGGTGCGTCAGGCGCTCGAGCTGATCCGCATGGCCTCGCCCGACGCCACCGTCTGGATCTCGAACCCGACCTGGCCGAACCATCTGTCGATCGTGAAGTATCTCGGCATCCCGATGCGGGAATACCGCTATTTCGATGCCGAGACCGGCGCCGTCGATGCCGAGGGCATGATGGAGGATCTGGCGGGGGTGAAGGCGGGCGATGTGGTGCTGCTGCACGGCTGCTGCCACAACCCGACCGGCGCCAATCCGAACCCGGTGCAATGGCTGGCCATCTGCGAAAGCCTGGCCCGGACGGGCGCGGTGCCGCTGATCGACCTCGCCTATCAGGGCTTCGGCGACGGGCTCGAGATGGATGCGGCGGCGACGCGGCTTCTGGCCACGAAGCTGCCCGAGGTGCTGATCGCGGCCTCCTGCTCGAAGAACTTCGGCATCTACCGCGAGCGCACGGGCATCCTGATCGCCATCGGCGAGGCGGCGGGCCGGGGCACGGTGCAGGCCAACCTCAACTTCCTGAACCGGCAGAACTACTCCTTCCCGCCGGACCATGGCGCGCGGCTCGTGACCATGATCCTCGAGGACGAGACGCTGAGCGCCGACTGGAAGGCCGAGCTCGAGGAGGTGCGGCTCAACATGCTGACGCTGCGCCGCCAGCTTGCCGATGCGCTGCAGGCCGAGACCGGGTCGAACCGCTTCGGCTTCGTGGCCGAGCATCGCGGCATGTTCTCGCGCCTCGGGATCACGCCCGCCGAGGTCGAGCGGCTGCGGACCGAGCACGGGGTCTACATGGTGGGCGATTCGCGGCTGAACATCGCGGGGCTGAACCGGACGACCGTGCCGGTGCTGGCGCGCGCGGTGGCCGAGGTGCTGCGCGGCTGAACCGCGCCGACGGGACGGACCGGGAGGGGCGCGGGCGCAGGTCCGCGCCCCTCGTCGTTCGGGGATCGGCAGAACCGGGCGGTGCAGGCCCCCCCGGAAGCCCGCGTCGCCCGAAGCGGAAAACGAAAGGCCCGGACCGTCGTCCGGGCCTTTTGCGGTCGGGCGGCGGAGGAGGAGGAGGAGGAACCCGCCGCCCGATCCGTCAGTCTCAGCCGTGATAGGCCGACTCGCCGTGGGCGGTCTGGTCGAGACCGATCCGCTCGCTCTCGGTGTCGACGCGCAGGCCCACCACCAGATCGGCGATCTTGAAGGCCACGACCGAGACGATGGCCGTCCAGATCAGCGTCACCACCACGGCCTGCGCCTGGACGATCGTCTGCCCGACGATCGAATAGTCGTCGCCGTTCACGCCGCCGAGGCTCGCCGCCGAGAAGATGCCGGTGCCGATGGCGCCGATGATGCCGCCCACGCCGTGGATGCCGAAGACGTCGAGGCTGTCGTCATAGCCCATGGCGTTCTTCACGGTCGTCACGAAGAAGTAGCAGACCGCCGAGGCGATGGCGCCGAGCACGATGGCGCCCATCGGACCGATGGTGCCGCAGGCCGGGGTCACGGCCACGAGGCCCGCGATCATGCCCGAGGCCGCGCCCAGCATCGAGGCCTTGCCGCGCGCCAGACCCTCGATCAGCGACCAGGCGACGACGGCGGCGGCGGTGGCCACGAAGGTGTTGATCATGGCGAGCGTGGCACCGCCGTTGGCCTCGAGGTTCGAGCCCACGTTGAAGCCGAACCAGCCGAACCACAGCATCGAGGCGCCGATCATGGTCATGACCATCGAGTGCGGCGCCATGTTCTCCTTGCCGAGACCGATCCGCTTGCCGACCATCACCGCGCCGATCAGCGCCGCGACGCCCGCGTTGATATGGACCACGGTGCCGCCCGCGAAGTCGATGGCGCCCCAGTTGAAGATCAGGCCCGAGGCATCCCAGACCATGTGGGCGATCGGGAAATAGGCGAAGGTCACCCAGATCACGGTGAAGATCAGCACGGCCGAGAATTTGATCCGCTCGGCGAAGCCCCCGATGATGAGCGCGGGCGTGAGCGCCGCGAAGGTCATCTGGAAGCAGATGAACAGATATTCCGGGATCACGAAGCCGTCCGAGAAGGTGGCGGCCATGCTCTCGGTCGTCACGCCGGCCAGAAAGAGCTTGCCCATGCCGCCCCAGAACGGGCTGGTGCCGCCGCCGAAGGCGAAGGAGTAACCGTAGATCACCCAGATCACCATGACGGTGCAGCCGATCAGGGTGGTCTGCATCAGCACCGACAGCATGTTCTTCGCGCGCACGAGACCGCCGTAGAACAGCGCGATCCCCGGCAGGATCATGAAGAACACGAGCACGGTGGACATCAGCATCCAGGCGACGTCGCCCTTGTCCATAACCGGCGTCACGACGGCCTCCGCGGCCTCGGTCACGGCCTCGGCCGCGTCCGTCGCGGCCTCCTGGGCCCAGGCGGGCAGGGCCGCGGCCGCGGCCAGCGCGGTCAGCCCCATCAGTTGCGAGATCTTCTTCATTTTACCCTATCCCTCTGCCGGCCGCGTCAGAGCGCGTCGTCGTTGATTTCGCCCGTGCGCACGCGGACGGCCTGTTCGACGTCCAGCACGAAGATCTTGCCGTCGCCGATCTTGTCGGTCTTGGCGGTGGTGCGGATCGTCTCGACAACCGACTCGGCCAGCCCGTCCGACACGACGATCTCGAGGCGGACCTTCGGCACGAAGTTCACGGCATATTCCGCCCCGCGGTAGATTTCCGTGTGGCCGGACTGGGAGCCGAAGCCCTTGATCTCGGTCACCATCATGCCGCGCACGCCGATGGTGGTGAGCGCCTCGCGCACCTCCTCCAGCTTGAACGGCTTGATTGCTGCGATGATGAGTTTCACGACGATCCCCTGTTCTGCTTGGGCCGCTTCGGACCCCACGGGGTCACAAGGCTTGCTCCGGGCGCAGCGCACAACAAAACGGCGGCAGAAGAAGATGGGGTGGACGGGGAAGTTGCACATCTTTTGCACTACAGCGCCCACACGCCCAATTTTAATGCAACATGCGGAGAGGAATTAAAGTCGCGCCCGCTCCACATTCGCTGCCCCTGCAGGTAGAGTCGCGGCAAAGTCCACGAGAGACAAAAGGCGGGCAACGAGGCATGAGCGGGTCGAACGGGCGGCGTCCGCCGCTGATCGCGGACAGGCGGTACGGGCCGTCTGCCGCGAAGAAGACGGCATCGAACGGAGGCGGCGGCCGGGGCTCCAAGCCTCCGCCGAAGGCGGCGCCGAGACGGCGGACGAAGAAGCGCGATCCGCTGTCGGCCGCGGTCGCCTGGGTCTTCGGGCTGATCTGGGGAGTGGTGATGTTCTTCTGGCGCATCCTCTGGGGCGTGGGCTGGCGCATCCTCGCGGCGGTGGCGCTGGTCGTGGGCCTGTCCGCCTACTACTTCTATTCGCAGCTTCCCGAGGTGGCCCAGCTCGTCGACGGACGCGCCCGCGGCTCGGTCACCATGCTCGACCGCGAGGGCAAGGTCTTTGCCTGGCGCGGCGAGACCTACGGCGGCATGGTCACTTCGGACAAGGTCTCGAAATACCTGCGCGAGGCGGTCGTCGCCACCGAGGACCGGCGGTTCTACCGCCATTTCGGCGTGAGCCCCCGCGGCATCGCCTCGGCCGTGCGCATCAACCTGAGCGAAGGGCGCGGGCCGCTGGAGGGCAACGGCGGCTCGACCATCACGCAGCAGGTGGCCAAGCTGCTGTGCCTCGGCGTGCAATACGATCCGAAGGAATGGAAGAGCGAGGCCGACTACGAGGCCGACTGCCGCAAGGGCGGGATCTGGCGGAAGGTGAAGGAAGTGCCCTTCGCCCTCGCGATGGAGGCGAAATACACCAAGGCCGAGATCCTGACGATCTATTTCAACCGCGCCTATCTCGGTGCGGGCGCGCGCGGCTTCGAGGCTGCGGCGCAGCGTTACTTCGGCAAGTCGGCGAGCGAGGTGAATGCCTCCGAAGCCGCGATGCTGGCGGGCCTGCTGAAGGCGCCATCCTACTATGCGCCCACGGCCAACCTCGAGCGCGCGCGAGACCGGGCGAATGTCATCATCGGCCTCATGGAGGAGCAGGGCTACCTGACCCGCTCCGAAGCCGATCAGGCCCGCGCCCATCCGGCCCAGCTCTCCGAAGCGGCCCAGAGCCGCTCCGGCGGCTTCTTCGCCGACTGGGTGATGGAATCGGGCCCGGCCTTCCTGACCCGCGACACGACCGAGGATGTCATCATCCGCACGACGCTCGACCAACGGCTGCAGCGCGCGGCCGAAGGGGCGCTCGATGACGTGTTCAAGACCAAGGTGAGCGAGGGCTCCAAGGCGCAGGCGGCGGTGGTGGTCATGTCGGCCGACGGCGCGGTGCGCGCCATGGTCGGCGGGCGCAAGGTTCAGGCGGCGGGCTCGTTCAACCGTGCGACCCAGGCACTGCGGCAGACGGGCTCGGCCTTCAAGCCCTTCATCTATGCGGCGGCGATGGATCTGGGCTACAGCCCCGCCGATTTCGTCGATGACAGCCCGCTCACGGTGATGGTGAAGGGCTCGGGCCCCTGGTCGCCCTCGAACTACGACCGGAAGTTCCGCGGGATCGTGACGCTGACCAGCGCGCTCAAGCAGTCGCTGAACATCCCGGCCGTCCGCATCACCGAGGCCGTGGGC
The DNA here is from genome assembly GCF_001720585.1 of Cereibacter johrii. Taxonomy (GTDB): domain Bacteria; phylum Pseudomonadota; class Alphaproteobacteria; order Rhodobacterales; family Rhodobacteraceae; genus Cereibacter_A; species Cereibacter_A johrii. Next base: position 14,129 of record NZ_MABH01000010.1, read on the forward strand.
CGCGAGAAGGTGCGCCAGGTGGCCTCGGAATTCGGCATCCAGAGCGATCTCGCCGCCGGGCCCGCGCTTGCGCTCGGCGTGTCGGAGGCGACGCTGCTCGAGATGACCGGCGCCTATGCGGGCATCCTGAACGGCGGCTCGGCGGTGAAGCCCTACGGGCTGGTCGAACTCCGCCTGCAGGGCGAGGACACGCCGCTCATCGGTCAGGAGGGCGGCATCGGCGAGCGGGTGATCTCCGAGCAGGCGGCCCAGCTTCTGACCTACATGATGACCCAGGTGATCGAGAGCGGCACCGGCGCCCGGGCCCGCCTGCCGGGCTGGGAGGCTGCGGGCAAGACCGGCACCACCCAGGCGGCCCGCGACGCGTGGTTCGTGGGTTTCACCGCCGATTATGTGGCGGGCGTCTGGATGGGCTACGACGACAACACGCCGCTCAAGGGCGTGACGGGCGGCGGGCTTCCCGCCGACATCTGGCGCGAGGTGATGGTGCGGGTCCACGAGGGGCTTCAGCCCCAGCCGCTGAAGAAGATCGTGCCCGAGCCGCGGATGCCGCCGCAGACGACGGCCGACGTGCGCACCGATCCCGTGCCGCAGGACACGGGCGACTGGCAGGCGCAGCGCCCGAACGATACCGGCGACTGGCAGGCGGCCCCCCGTCCGCCGAGCGCGGGCGAACAGATCGTGCGCGACGTGCTCGGCATCTTCGGCGGCGGCGGGCGGAACTGACATCCCGCCCCGCCGCCTTGCCGGGCGGCGGGCCTTGCCGCGCAGACGAAGGTCGGGGCCGAGGGGCCGCCCCCTCCGCATCGCCCAGGCCTGCAGGCCTCGCGCACTGCTCCCAACAGAAAACGCCGCCCCGGGGGGCGGCGTTCTGCAGTCTCGGGATGGTCCGGCCTCAGCTCGCGCGGCGCAGCTGCTCGGTGAGCGCGGGGATCGAGCCGCGGTTGCGGTCCAGAAGCGCGCCGACCTCGGCCCGCTCGGACGCCAGCATGTTCACGCCCTCGATGATGATGTTGAAGAAGGCCGGGCGGCCCGAGCGGTCCGACACATGCCAACGCACCTCGAAGGGGTTCTCGTTGCGCAGATAGGCCGTCGAGATCACCTCGACCGCGCTCTTCATCGGGCGCGCATCGATGACCTTGATCTCGCTGCCGATGAACTCGCGGAAGCGCTTGCCGTACTTCCGGGCGATATAGCCCTGGTAGGCCTGGGTGAAGGCCGAGATCTCCTGCCGGCTCGCGCTGCGGGCGGCAACGCCCAGCGCGGTGCGGGCGATGGCGGGCACGTCGGCGTAGCGCGAGAAGAGGCGCTCGAAATCCGCATACATCTGACCCTCGGACTTGCCCGAGTTGATCGTCCGGTTCACCTGGGCCACCGCCTCGACCACCAGCGCACGCGCCGTGCCGGTGTCGAGCGCCTGAGCGCGCCAGGGCAGAAGGGCCGCGGCAACGCCCGCCGCGAGGCCCATCGTCACGGTGCGGCGGCTGGGCCGGAGGTCGAAGGGAAGATCATTGGGCATCGAAGTCCTCATATGGATCGATGGCGTAGGGGTCGATGTAGGCATCGTCCGCCCCGCCGGTCTGGCCGAGTTCGAAGCGCCGGTTCTGGAGATAGAGGAGCCGGGTCTGCGAGTAGCTGTCGGCGCTTTCATATAGAACCGAGTCGATCGTTTCGGAATAGCGGGCCCGATCACCAAGTATTGAGCCGACCTCGGCCGCCCGGCCCGCCGTCCGCACGCCCGAGGGCACGATGAGCCGCAGCGGGTTCAGCGCCACGTCCACCACATCGCCCACGAGGTCGCGCTCGGTGCGCGGCCCGAGGAACGGCACCTCGCCATAGACGCCCTCGTTCGCGCCCCAGATATAGAGCGTCTCGCCGAAGTCCGTGTTGCGCCCTTCGATCCCCATGGCATGGGCCGGGTCGAACAGGCCGCCGATCCCGATCGTCGTGTTGACGACGAAGCGCGCCGCATTCCCGACGGCGGCGCCCGGCCGCCCCTGCAGCAGGCTGTTCAGCGTCTCGCCCGGCAGGTCGAGGTTGTCGGCGAAATTGTTGATGCCTCGCTCGACCGGGTCGGGCAGCACGGCATAGGCGCGCGAGGCCGGGCGCAGCACCGCGGTATCGACCGACTTGTTGAACTCGTGGATCTGGCGGTTGTCCGCCTCATCCGGGTCGTTGATCGTCTGAGTGGGGTTGGCCGAGCCGGCACAGGCCGATACGAAGGCGCCGAGAAGGGCAAAGAGGGCGCCGTGGGCTGCGATTCGGCATCCACGGAGTATGGCAGTTCGATGTTCCACGCTGATGACCCCGGGCTGCGAGAGATGCCGAAAGATGAGGAATCGCTTTTCCGATCAAGGCCCAAGGCATAAGCAGCTTGCTTCCTCATGGCAACGCGGGAAACGCGCCGCCGCAGGGCGGAAACGGGAATCTCGCCGAATTCCCTCGGTGTGAACTATATTGAAGTCTGGCAGTGCGACATGATTGCCACGCGGAAGACGAGGAGAGCATGACGCGAAGCGACAATCGCAAGGGACTGGAGGAGCTGCGCGCCGTCCGCCGCAGCTCCATGGGCGCGCTGACGTCCGTGTTCCTTTTCAGCATCTTCGTCAATCTGCTGATGCTGACGGGCCCGCTCTACATGCTGCAGGTCTATGACCGGGTGCTCGGCTCGCGCTCCGAGGAGACGCTGCTTGCGCTCTCCCTGCTCGTGACCTTCCTGTTCGTCGCCATGGGTGTGCTCGACCATGCGCGGGCGCGCATCATGGCGCGCGTGGGCGCAGGCTTTCAGGAAAAGCTCGACCGCCGCGTCTTCGAGGCCGCGGTGCGGCGGCTCTCGCTCGCGCCCGGCGATCCGTCGGCCGTCGCGGCCCAGCGCGATCTCGAATCGGTGCAGCGGCTCTGGGCCTCGCCGGTGCTGATCGCGCTCTTCGACATTCCCTGGACCCCGTTCTTCCTCGCGGCCATCTTCGTCTTCCACCCCTACATGGGCTGGCTCGCCATCGGGGGCGGCATCGTCCTCGTGATCGTGACGATCCTGAACCAGCGCCTGTCCGAGGCGCCGATGCAGAAGGCCAACATCGTGGCGTTGCAGGCCGACCGGTTCGCCGAGAACCTCAAGTCGGAATCAGAGGTGGTGCAGGCGCTCGGCATGGCGGGCAACGGCTTCGACCGCTGGCACAAGGCGCGCGCCGCCGCGCTCGACGCGAACATGGCGGCGGCCGATCTCACGGGGGCCTTCGGCACGCTGACCAAGACGCTGCGCCTCTTCCTGCAGTCCGCCATGCTGGGCCTTGGCGCCTGGCTCGTCCTGCAGCAGGAACTGAGCGCGGGCGCCATGATCGCAGGCTCGATCCTGATGGGCCGGGCGCTCGCCCCGATCGAGAGCGCCATCGGCCAGTGGGCGCTCGTGCAGCGCGCCTCCGAGGGCTGGCGGCGGCTGGGAGAGCTTCTGACCCGCCAGCCGATCGAGCCTCCGCGCATCGCCCTGCCCCGTCCGCGGGCGCTGATCGAGGCGCAGAATCTCTCCGTGGTGCCCCCGGGCGAGGCGGTCGCGGTGCTGCGCGGCGTGAGCTTCCGGCTGGATCCGGGTCAGGCGCTCGGGGTCATCGGTCCCTCGGGGTCGGGCAAGTCCACGCTGGCGCGGGCCCTGATCGGGGTCTGGCGTCCGGCGGCGGGCAAGGTCCGGCTCGATGGCGCCGCCCTCGACCAGTATGACCCGGACGTGCTCGGCGGCTATATCGGCTACCTGCCCCAGCGCGTGACGCTCTTCGAGGGCACCATCGCCGAGAACATCGCGCGCCTGCGGGGCGCGCCCGACGGCGACGCCGTCGTGGCCGCCGCGCGGAAGGCCGCCGCGCACGACATGATCGTGGCCCTGCCCGCGGGCTACGACACCCGCGTCTCGGCCCTGGGCGGCCGGCTGTCCGGCGGTCAGATCCAGCGCATCGGGCTTGCGCGCGCCATGTATGGCAACCCCGTGTTCCTCGTCCTCGACGAGCCCAACTCGAACCTCGACAATGAAGGCTCGCTTGCGCTGAACGCGGCGATCCGCTCGATGAAGCAGGCGGGAGGGGCGGTGTTCATCATGGCCCACCGCCCCGCCGCAATTCAGGAGTGCGACCTCCTCATGGTGATGGAGAACGGAATGCGGGCCGCCTTCGGCCAGCGCGACGCCGTGCTGCGCGACATGGTGAAGAACCACACCGAGATCGTGCGAAACGCAGGCCCCGGAGGCGTGACATGAGCCGCCCCATCCCCTGGTCGAGCCGCAAGCCGCTGATCCTCGGCTTCGCGACGCTCGCCCTCCTCGTCGGCGGCTTCGGCACCTGGAGCGTGGCCTCCTCCATCTCGGGGGCCATCGTGGTGCAGGGCCAGATCGAGGTCGAGCAGAACCGGCAGGTGGTCCAGCATCCCGACGGCGGCGTGGTCGAGAGCATCGAGGTCTCCGAAGGATCCGTGGTGCAGGCGGGCGACGTTCTGCTGCGGTTCGATGGCACCACGCTGCGCACCGAGCTCGCGATCGTCGAGGGGCAGCTCTTCGAGATGCTGGCGCGGCGCGCGCGGCTCGAGGCCGAACGCGACGATGCCGAGGGCCTGGGCGTCTTTCCGGCCCTTCTGGAGGCGGAGAAGACCCGCCCCGTCGTGGCCGAACAGATCGAGGGGCAGAAGCGCCTCTTCGCCGCGCGGAGCGAGAGCTTCGCCCAGCAGATCGAACAGCTCGGCAAGCGCAAGGCGCAGATCGTGAGCCAGATCGAGGGCGTCGATGCCCAGATCTCCGCCCTCGGCACTCAGCTCCGGCTGATCGAGGAAGAGCTCTCCGACCAGCAGGACCTGTTGTCCAAGGGTCTCGCGCAGGCCAGCCGGGTGCTCAGCCTGCAGCGCGAGGAAGCGCGGCTCGAGGGCGAGCTGGGCGAGCTCACTGCCTCGCGGGCCAACAACGAAGGCCGCATGACCGAGCTCGATATCGAGATGCTGCGCCTCGGCTCGACCCGCCGCGAGGAGGCGATCACCCAGCTGCGCGACTTCGGCTACCGCGAACTGGAACTGGCCGAGCGGCGCAGCGCGCTGATCGAGCAGATCAACCGGCTGGATCTGCGCGCCCCGGTCTCGGGCGTCGTTCTGGGGCTGCAGGTCACGACCCCCCGGGCCGTGGTGCGGGCGGCCGATCCGGTGCTCTACATCATCCCGCAGGATCGCCCGCTGGTGATCGCCGGACATGTGCCGCCGATCCATATCGACGAAGTGGCGGTGGGCCAGCCCGTGCGCCTCGTCTTCTCGGCCTTCTCCAGCCGCACGACGCCCGAGCTCGCCGGCCATGTCACCGTCCTCTCCGCCGATGCGCTGACCGACAACCGGACCCAGACCTCCTACTCCCGGGCCGAGATTATGCTCGATCCCGGCGAGACGGCGAAGCTCGAGGAGCGCAACCTCGTGCCGGGGATGCCGGTCGAGGCCTTCATCCGCACCGGAGAGCGCTCGCCGCTGGCTTACCTGCTGAAGCCCTTCACCGACTATTTCAACCGCGCCCTGCGCGAGACCTGAGCGGACGGCCGGCGGGGCCGGCGGCTCCTCCGGCCGGGGGGCCGCCACAGGCCGGACGAGGTCGCGCTTGCCCCGCGGCCCGTCCGCCTCTAGCCTCCGGCTGAAATCACCGGAGCCTGTCCCATGACCATCGAAGCCCGCCTCGCCGAACTCGGCGTCCCCCTCCCCGACGCCCCCGTCCCCGCGGCGAACTACGTCCCCTTCGTGAAGACGGGCGCGCTCGTCCATGTCTCGGGCCAGATCAGCCAGGGGCCCGACGGCCTCATCCGCGGCAAGCTCGGCGCCGACATGGAGGTGGCCGCGGGCGCCGCGGCGGCGCAGGCCTGCGCGATCAGCCTGCTCGCCCAGCTGCGCCGCGCCTGCGACGGCGATCTCGACCGTCTCGTCCGCGTGGTCAAGCTGGTGGGCTTCGTCAATTCCACGCCGGACTTCACCGACCAGCCCAAGGTCATCAACGGCGCCTCCGACTTCCTCGTCGAAGTGCTGGGCGAGGCCGGCCGCCATGCCCGATCGGCGGTCTCGGCGGCCAGCCTGCCCTTCGGCGTGGCGGTCGAGATCGAGGCGATCTTCGAGATCCGCTGATGCGCGCCCCCCTGCCCGAGGTCTTCCTGCGCCTGCCCATCGCCCACCGCGCGCTGCACGACCGTGCCGCGGGCCGGCCCGAGAATTCGCCCGGCGCGATCCGCGCCGCCGTCGAGGCGGGCTACGGGATCGAGATCGACCTGCAGCTCTCGGCCGATGGCGTGCCGATGGTGTTCCACGACGAAAACCTCGACCGGCTCACGGCCGAGACGGGCCCCCTCGCCGCCCGGACCGCGGCCGAGCTCCGCACCATCCCGCTGCGCGACGCCACCGACACCATCCCCACGCTCGCGGAGGTTCTGGCGCTGGTCGCGGGCCGGGTGCCGCTCCTCATCGAGATCAAGGATCAGGACGGGGCCCTCGGCCCGGCGGTGGGCGCGCTCGAGACCGCGACCGCCGCGGCGCTCGAAGGCTACGGCGGGCCCGTCGCGGTCATGTCCTTCAACCCCCATTCCATGGCCGGGATGGCGCGCCTTCGGCCCGACCTGCCCCGCGGCCTCGTCACCTCGAGCTACGATCCCGCCGACTGGGCGCCGGTGCCGCCCGAGACCTGCGCCCGCCTCCGCGCGATCCCCGACTACGACCGGGTGGAGGCGAGCTTCGTCTCGCATGAGGCCCCCGACCTCGACCGCCCCCGGGTGGCCGAGCTCAAGGCCCAGGGCGCCGCGATCCTCTGCTGGACCATCCGGTCGCCCGAGGCCGAGGCAAGGGCGCGCCGCGTGGCCGCCAACGTGACCTTCGAGGGCTACCGCGCCGCCCTCCCCGCTTGACCCCGAAGCGCGCC
>NZ_MABH01000011.1 GCF_001720585.1 Cereibacter johrii
AAAGCCCGCTGCGCGCCGCCGCCCGCCAGCCGCCCTCGCGCACGGGCAGGCGCAGCACGACCAGCGCGGGCAGCAGGCCGAAGATCGCCAGATGGATCAGGAAGCCCGGCGTGACGAGATGGCGCCCCTCGGACAGGGTGGTCGTCATCACGTTCTCGATCATGTCCCGGTCCATCGTCACGCCCAGCCGGTCCTGGAAATAGCCGGTCGCGGCGCCCAGAAGCAGCAGCAGCGCCAGCATCGGCCGGCGCAGCGGCCCCGTCCCGATCAGGGCGACGATGAAGAAGGTAAGCGTCCAGATCGCCGATCCGAACAGCAGAAGCTCGGCCCCCGGCCCGAAGATCCCGAGCGCGCGGCCCCAGAAGGTCGCATTGTCCGCGATCAGCAGGAAGCTCGTCACCGCGAGATCGATCTGGAAGACGGAGGGAAGCGCGCGACCCCGTGCAGGGGCCGCCGCCGAAGCCCGGCCTGCGCCGAGCGGATATGGGAACATGTTCTGAGACCTCTTGCCCGTTGCGCCCCGGCTACCGGCGCAAGCTGACAACAGGCTGAAATGGCGCAGCGGCGCCTCTCGCGGCTGGGGTGCGGGCGCATCCGGCTCGTCGGCCCCGCCGGGTGAGGCGGCGGGGCCTTCCATAGCGGGGGCCGGAGGCGTGCGACATGGATGGCCCATCATCGCGGCCGGACCCGGCGGCCGGCAATATGGCGGAGAGGAGAAAGCCCCCCGCGGAAGGACGGACGGCCCCCCGCGCGATACGATCGCGCCGCGTCCCGATCCTCTCCATCGGATGGGGCGCCTGATCCGTACTAAGCCTTCCGGGCAGGGTCTGCGGCCGGGGCCTTCAGCGGATGAGGCGCCGCACGAGCTGGAGAATCCGCCCCCGACCGATGGCGCAAAGTCCCGCCGTCACCCCTCTGCGGCGCGGACGCGCGGCGGGCTCCTGCGGCGCGAGCGGCGGAAACACCCGCAACGCCTTCGCGCGCGCCCTGTGAAGCGCCTGCGCCGTGGTCCCGTTTCCGGCCGGCACGCCCACACCGTAACTCATCAAGCAATCCCTTATCAGTATGATTATAAAGAGCCTGTTCCCGAGGGCCGCCGCAACCTGTCCATAAGTGGCGGCGGCCGCGCGGGCAGCCCCGCTGCAAGGCCCGTTCCGGCGCGGCGCCGAGCCCCTGTGCCCCCGGGCGAGGCTCTGCGACCTTCCGTCTCGGAGGCAGACCGGAACGGGCGCCACGCCCCCGAAGCGGGGGCTTGGCCTGCGCGACAGGGCATCCTGCGGCCCGAACGATGGCAGGAGACGCCGCGTCGTCTCGCACCGAGCCGCCTCGTGCTGTCCGCGGCCTGTCCTTCCGCTCTGCCGAGCCGCCCGACGCCGCGCGGTCCGGCTGAGATCTGGCCATGCGGGGGGCGGAGAAAGCCGCCGGATGGGCCGGAACGGCTTGAAAACCGGGGGCTCAGGGCCGTTCTTCTTCCGGACGGAGGCGTCTGCCCGGCGCCGCGTCGTCCGGCCCCGGCTCCACCTGCAGCGGACGCGCGGCCCGAGGCCCCGAGACCACCACGACAGGAGCCGGCCAGGCCGATCCCTCAGGCCGCGCCCGAGACCGGAGGCGGCTGCGGAACGAAGACCGCGCCCGCTTTCTCCCGTCTTCCCACCCGCCCCCCTCCGTCCGCGTCCAGAGCTTCCGCGCGGGCGGGGCAAAAAACCCCGGGGCAGGCTACAATATTAAGACTTTGGTGCCGTTACTCTTTCCGATCACCGCCGGATCGGGCGGAACCCCTGATGATGAAGGGCCCCATGAAACTGACCATAAAGATCAAGCTCGCCATGACCTTCCTTCTGGTGTTCCTGCTCATGGGGGAAGGCACCGTCCTCGGGCTTCTGGACCTGCGCTACGCGAACCAGACACTGCGGTCCATCGTGGACAGCCAGGCCGCGCGGGTCGAAGCCGCCAGCCGGCTCGAGATCCAGCAGACCGAGTTCAATGTGGTGCTGCGCGATTATGTGAGCGCCACGACGGCGGCCGAGCGCGCCAAGCTCAAGCAGGACATCACCCGGATCCGCGCCGAAATGAGCGCCAGCATCGAGCGTCTGCAGACGCTCGCGGATGCCGAGGGGCAAAAGCTCGTCGCCGCCTATGCCGAGCAGCGCAAGACCGCCGCCGCCGTGAACAACCGGGTCTTCGCGCTGGCGGATGCGGGCGATGTCGCTGGCGCCTCCGGCCTCCTGGCGGGCAACTCCCGCGCGAACATGGTGAAGCTCGCGGCGAACCTCGAGGCCTTCCGCACGCTCTACAAGACCCAGATGACCCAGGCCACGGCCAAGGCCGATCGCGAGCTGAAGGCGAGCCTTGTCAATCTGACGACGCTCGCGCTGGCGGGCATTCTCGCCGGAAGCATCGCGGCCACCTTCCTCATCCTCTCCATCGGGCGGAGGCTCGGCCGGGCGCTGGCGCTGTCGCAGCGCGTCGTGCAGGGGGATCTGACCACGCTGGCCGAAGAGCGCGGCTCGGACGAGATCGCGCAGCTCCTCAAGGCCAACAACGCCATGATCGTGAAACTGCGCGAGGTTCTGGGGCGGGTGTCGCTCGCGACCGAGCAGGTGGCGGCGAACAGCCAGACCATGGCCGCCACCTCCGAACAGCTGTCGCAGGGCAGCAGCGAGCAGGCGGCCTCGACCGAAGAGGCATCGGCCTCCGTCGAGGAGATGGCCGCCAACATCCGCCAGACCGCCGACAGCGCGGGCGAGACCGAACGGATCGCCGCGAAATCGGCGGAAGATGCGCGGGCCTCGGGCGAGGCCGTGCGCGAGGCGGTGGCCGCGATGGCCTCCATCGCCGACCGCATCCTCGTCGTGCAGGAGATCGCGCGCCAGACCGACCTCCTCGCCCTCAATGCCGCGGTCGAGGCCGCGCGGGCGGGCGAGCACGGGCGCGGCTTCGCCGTCGTGGCCAGCGAGGTCCGCAAGCTCGCCGAGCGCAGCCAGGCGGCGGCGGCCGAGATCTCGTCGCTGTCGGCGCGCACCTCCGGCGTGGCAGCCACGGCGGGCGAGATGCTCCAGCGTCTGGTGCCGGACATCGAGCGCACCTCCGGCCTCGTCTCCTCGATCTCCGTCGCCTCGCGCGAGCTGTCGACGGGGGCGCAGCAGGTGGCGCTCGCCATCCAGCAGCTCGATCAGGTCACCCAGCAGAACAGCACCGCCGCCGAAGCGCTGGCGAACGGCGCGGGCGAACTCTTTGCCGAGGCGGACCAGCTGAAGGAGGCGGTGGGCTTCTTCCGCACCGGGGAGGCGCAGGCCCCGGTCGCGCCGCAGCCGCGCGAGGCTGCGCCGCACGCGAGGCCTTCGGCGCGCACCCTGCCCCCGCAGCCGCTGCGGGCGGTGCGGCCCTCCAAGGGCTTCGACTTCGACATCGGCGAGAGCGAGTTCGACGAGCTCGACGCGGCCTTCCAGCGCACGGGCACGCGCTGAGACCACCCCGTCCGGCGAG
>NZ_MABH01000012.1 GCF_001720585.1 Cereibacter johrii
CAGGCCCTTGGCCACATAGTCGTTGCCCAGTCGGTGCCGGAGGTCGGGCCGCAGCCCCTCGGCCCCGCCCGGCAGCGCGGTCGAGACGAGACGCACGTCCACCGGCACCGGGCGCAGGCCGCCCACCGGCAGATAGCTGCCCTCGGCCGCGAGGCGCAGGAGCCGCGCCTGCGTGCGGGGCGGCAGATCCTCGATCTTGTCGAGGACGAGCGTGCCGCGATGGGCGGCCGCGATCAGCCCCTCCTCCTGCCGCCGCCCGGTCTGGCGGCCGAAGAGCAGCGCCTCCTCCTCGCCGATCTCGGCGCAGCGCACCACCGTGAAGGGCCCGCCGCGCCCTGCCGCATGGATCGCGCGGGCGAGAGTGAGCTTGCCCGTGCCGGTCTCGCCCTCGATCAGGATCGGCAGCCGCTGCGGCGCAAGGGCCGCGGCCGCCCGCAACAGCGCGGCCATCGCGGGATCGTCGCCCGCGAGGCTCCGCAGCGGCGGCGGCAGGCTCACCGGCGCGGGCACCGCCCGGGCGGGTGCGCGGCGCGGCTCGATCGCATGGGCGAAAAGCCGGTGGCCGTCGCGCGTCTCGATGAACCGTTCGGCCGCGGGACGCTGGCGCATCAGATCGTCGAGCCGGTCCACCCGCACGTTCAGGAAGTCCGAGACCGGCCGCCCGATCAGCCCGCCCGCCGCGCGCCAGTCCTGCCCCGCCGCCTGCGCGAGGATCCGCGCCGCGCCATGGGTCAGCCCCAGCACGCGCCCCGTCCCGTCGAGCGACAGCGCCGCCTCGGGATCCACGTCGAGGAAGTCCGGCGAGGCCGAGAGCCGGAGCACCCATTCGCGCCGGTTCTCGGCCATCAGGTTGGCCATCTCGATCCGCCGCGCCGCCGCCGTCACCAGCTTCAGCGCCAGCGACTGGCTCGCCTTCGCGCGCGGCGAGGAGAGGAGCGAGATGTCGAGCACCGCCGAGAGCCGGCCGAGCGTGTCGTAGATCGGCGCGGCGGTGCACGAGAGGCCGGTGTGCGTCGCGTCGAAATGATCGGTCTGGTGGATCACCAGCGGCTCGCCCGTCTCGATGCAGGCGCCGAGCGCGCAGGTTCCCGCGCGCGCCTCGGACCATTCCGCGCCCATGTAGAGACCGCTCCGGCGCAGCTCCTGCTTCTGGGCCTCGTCGCCCAGATATTCCACCGTCACCCCGGCCCGATCCGCAAGCAGCAGGACGTAATTCTGCCCCGCAACCAGCCCGTAGAGGCTCTCGATCCCCGACCGGGCGATGGCGATCAGCGCCTCGGACCGTTGGCGATGCTCGCGCAGCGCCGTCTCGGGCAGGATGAAGGCCTCGGACCGGGCGGTCGGATCCAGCCGATGCTGGTTCAGGCAGCGGAGCCAGCTTTCGACCACCACCCGGTCGCGCCCCGGCGGACGCCCCTCGGCCGCAGCCTCGATCTCGCGCACATGGCTGAGCTCGTGCTCCATGCAGGTCCCTCCCTCCCGGGCCCTCCCAAGCCCGTCCGGACCGATGGTAGCGGAAGGACGGGACGGGGCGAAATGAGGCTTTAGGCTTGAGCCTGCCGCAGGCGCTGCGCCACCTGTTGCAGCTCCTGCAACAGGGGGTCCTGCCAAGTGCCTGAAAAGGCTCGCGCGAGATTCACCATTTGGCGCGCGGCGCCCTGCGGCCGAGGCTCGATGCCGGAGGAAGAAGGGAGGCATTCATGCTCGATCAAAGTGAAAGTCTGGCGCTTGCGTCACTGGTGGCGGAACTCGAACGGGCCCTGGTGGCGCAGGATGCGGAGGCGGTCGCGGACTGTTTCCTCGAGACCGGGTTCTGGCGCGACCTCGCGGCCTTCACCTGGAACATCAAGACCTGCGAGGGCAAGGGCGAGATCCGCGCCATGGCCAAGGCCCAGCTCGGGCCCATCGGGCCGCAGGCGCTCGCGCTCGATCCGGCCGAGACGGTGAGTTCGGCGGACGGGGTCACGGAGGGCTGGCTCACCTTCGAGACGGCGACCGGCCGCGGCGCAGGCCATATCCGCATGAAGGAGGGCAAGGTCTGGACGCTCCTGACCGCGCTCCATGAGCTGAAGGGCCATGAGGAGCCGCGCCGCCTGCGCCGGCCGATGGGGGCCGAGCACGGCCACGATCCGCACCGCAAGACCTGGAAGGAGAAGCGCGAGGAGGAGGCGCGGCGTCTGGGCTACGAGGAGCAGCCCTATGTCCTCATCATAGGCGGCGGTCAGGGCGGGATCGCGCTCGGCGCGCGGCTGCGCCAGCTCGGGGTGCCCACGATCATCCTCGAGAAGAACGAGCGGCCCGGCGACAGCTGGCGGCGACGCTACAAGTCGCTCTGCCTGCACGACCCGGTCTGGTATGACCACCTGCCCTACATCCCCTTCCCGGACAACTGGCCGGTCTTCGCGCCGAAGGACAAGATCGGCGACTGGCTCGAGATGTATACGAAGGTGATGGAGCTGAACTACTGGTCCTCGAGCACGGCAAAATCCGCCCGCTACGACGAGGCCGCGGGCGAGTGGACGGTGATCGTCGACCGCAACGGCGAGGAGGTGGTGCTGCGCCCGAAGCAGCTGGTGCTCGCCACCGGCATGTCGGGCAAGGCCAACGTGCCGAGCTTCCCGGGGCAGGACATCTTCCGCGGCGAGCAGCAGCATTCGAGCCAGCATCCCGGCCCCGATGCCTATCGCGGCAAGAAGGTCGTGGTGATCGGCTCGAACAACTCGGCCCACGACATCTGCGCCGCTTTGTGGGAGGGCGGAGCCGATGTCACGATGGTCCAGCGCTCCTCGACCCATATCGTGAAGTCCGACAGCCTGATGGAAGTCTGCCTCTCGGGGCTCTATTCCGAGAAGGCGGTGGCAGAGGGCATCGACCACGAGAAGGCCGACATGATCTTCGCCTCGGTGCCCTACCGGATCATGCACGAGTTCCACATCCCGCAATATGAGGAGATCCAGCGCCGCGACGCCGACTTCTACGACGCGCTGCGCAAGGCGGGCTTCCTGCTCGACTTCGGCGACGACGGCTCGGGCCTGTTCATGAAATACCTGCGCCGCGGGTCGGGCTACTACATCGACGTGGGCGCCTGCGATCTGGTCATCGACGGCTCGATCAAGCTGAAGTCGGGGTCGGACGTGAGCCACCTGACCGAAGATGCGGTGGTTCTGAAGGACGGCACCGAGCTGCCGGCGGATCTGGTGGTCTATGCCACGGGCTACGGCTCGATGAACGGCTGGGCGGCCGATCTCATCAGCCCGGAGGTGGCCGACAAGGTGGGCAAATGCTGGGGCCTCGGATCCGACACGACCAAGGATCCCGGCCCCTGGGAGGGCGAGCAGCGCAACATGTGGAAGCCCACGATGCAGGAGGCGCTGTGGTTCCACGGCGGCAACCTGCATCAGTCGCGCCACTATTCGCGCTACCTCGCGCTGCAGCTGAAGGCCCGGCAGGCCGGGATCGAGACGCCGGTCTGGGGGCTCCGGCCGCCGAGCCACCTGCGCTGAGGGCGGATCTGCGGGCGGGCGCCGCGCTCCCTCGGCCCCGCC
>NZ_MABH01000013.1 GCF_001720585.1 Cereibacter johrii
GCGCGGCCGAGGCCCGAGAGCGGCATCGGCCGGAAGGGACCCTCCGGCCCGGGCGCGGGCAGGTCCGAGCGGCCGAAGCCGCGCGCGTTCGTCTCGCGGATCAGGGCCAGCACATCCTCGGGTCCGATGGGCGTCTGCGCGGTCATGCCTTACACCATCTGCTCGCCGCCGCGGCCCGCGAGCACGATCGTGCCCTCGTCCGACATCTGCCGGGCCACCGCGATGATCTGCTTCTGCGCGGCCTGCACGTCGGTCAGCCGCACGGGGCCCAGCGCCTCCATCTCGTCCCGGACGGTGGCCGCAGCCCGCGTCGACATGCAGCCGAGGATCTTCGCCCGCAGCCCCTCGTCCGCCCCCTTCAGCGCCAGCACCAGCGTCTCGTTGTCCACGGCCCGCAGCAGGGTCTGCAGCGAGCGGTCGTCGGACTTGATGAGATTGTCGAAGACGAACATGTTGTCCTGGATCGCCTGCATCAGGTCCTTGTCGTCCTTGCGGATGTCCTTGAGGATCCGCGCCTCGGTCGCGGTGCGGGTGAAGTTCATGATCCGCGCGGCCGCCTTCACGCCGCCGATCTGGCTCGCGCGCATGGTAGTCGAGGCCTTGAACTTGCGCTGCATGACCTGCTGGAGGTCGGCCAGCGCCTCGGGCTGCACCGTGTTCAGCGAGGCGATGCGCTGGATCACCTCGGGCTGGATCTCCTCGGGCAGCAGCGCCAGCACCTGGGCTGCCAGCGCGTGATCGAGGCAGGCCACCGTGAGGGCCATGATCTGGGGATGCTCGTCCACCAGCAGCTCGGCGATCGAGGGCGCGTCCATCCATTCGAGGATCTCGAGCGGGCGCTCGGAGGCGGACTGGCCGATGCGGCTGATGACCGTCTCGGCCTTGTCCTCGCCGAAGGCCGCCGACAGGACGTTGCGGATATAGCCCGCCGCGCCGAAGCCGAGGCCGGTCTGGCGGCGGAGCGTGTCGAGGAAATCCTCGAGCACAAGGCTCAGCGTGTCCTGATCGATGCCGCGCACGCTGTACATGGCCGCGCCCAGATGCTGCACCTCGCGCGGGGTGAGGTTGCGCAGGATCTGCGCGGCCGTCGTCTCGCCGAACAGCATGAGCAGGATGGCGGCCTTCTGCGTGCCGGTGAGCGTCTTGAAGTGGCTGGCGGCGGCTGTGGTCATGTCACTTCACGGTGTCGAGCTCGGCCGCGATCATCTGGCGGATGGTGGTGGCGATGCGGCCCTCGTCCTCCTCGACGAGCTTGCGGATGACGAGGATCTGCTCCTCATGGCTGCGCGCCGCATCGAGCATGTTCTTGGTCAGCGCCCCCTGACGCGCCTTGAGGCGGGCGCGCACGTCATCGAGGCTCTCGCCTTCGCCCACCTCCACCGCCGTCTCGCCCAGAGGCAGCGCGCCGGCTGCGGCGGGCGCGGGCAGAAGCACGCGGTTCAGGATCGGCCGCACGACCCCCAGCGCCACCACGGCCAGCGCCGCGAGAAGGAAGCCTTGCCGCGCCACATCCGCAAGCCACGGCTCGGCGCTCCAGCCGGAGGCCTCGGGGGCGACCGTGTCGAGAAAGGGCTGCGCCGTGATCGTCACCACGTCGCCCCGGTCCGCGTCGAAGCCCACGGCCGAGCGGGTCAGCCGCTCGAGATCGGCCTTCAGCGCCTCGGGCAGGAGCGGGGGCGGCGGGGCGGCAGGATCGGCGGCGGCAGGCTGCGGCTGGGCGCGCACCACGACCGCCGCACTCACCCGCGCGATGCGGGCGGTGGCGGGCAGGGTGGTCTCGACCTTGCGGCTGACCTCGAAATTGCGGGTCGAGTTCTGCGACCGGCTGCGCATCGGCGCTGCGGCCTCGCCCGCGGCGGTGGGCGGCGCCCCTTCCTCGAGCCCGGCCTCGGGCGGCGGGCTGTTCGACACGGCGCCCGGAATGCCCCTGGCCTGCGGGTCGGCCGTCTCCTCGATCTGGCTCTGCTCGGCCAGAAGCGCGGTGCGGTCGGGGTCGACCTGCTCCTCGCGGATCTCCTGGCGGGTGAAATCCATGTCGATCGTGACCTGCACCGCAAGGTTGCCCGGCCCCGCGATGGGGGTGAGCAGGCTCTCGATCCGGTTGCGGTAGAGCGTCTCGAGCTGCACCCGGTGCTGGAGCTGGCGGTCGTTCAGCAGCACCGCCGGATCGTCCGAGCCCCGCGACAGAAGCCGCCCCATCTGGTCGACCACCGTCACATCCTGCCGCGCCATGCCCGGCACCGAGGAGGAGACGAGGTTCACGATGGCCTCGACCTGCGCGCCGTCGAGCGTGCGTCCCGTCACGATCTGGAGGAAGACGCTCGCCCGCGGCGGCTGGCTCTCGCGCAGGAAGGCCGACCGTTCGGGCAGCGCCAGATGCACGCGCGCCGCCGAGACGGCGGAAATCTCGGTGATCGACCGCGCGAGGTCGAGCTCCTGCGCCTGCCTGAGCCGCGCCGTCTCGACCGATTTCGACGTGCCCATCGGCAGATCGTTCAGCAGCGCATTCCCGTCGGGCAGGCCCTGCGGCAGCCCCTGCGCCGCAAGCAGCATCCGCGCGCGGTGATAGTCCGCGCCCGGCACCGCCACCTCGCCCGTGCGCTCGTCGATCACCGCCGCGATGCCGCCGCCGGTCAGGCTGTCGATCACGCGCGCCTTCTCGGCCTCGGGCAGGCCGGGATAGAGCGTGACGCGGGCGGGCTCGCGCAGGAGGATCCATCCGGCCAGCGCCAGCACGGTCACCGCAAGGATGAGGATGGCGGGCATCGCGCGGCGCAGGCCCGGCTGGTCGCCGAACCGGCGGATCTGATCCACCATGCCGCGCATCTGCGGGATCAGCGCGCCTGCCGGTCCGCGCACCGCGGGAGGCGTGGGAGAAGGGGCCATCGGTCGCTTTCCCCGGCTCTCAGACCGGCATGTTCATGATGTCGCGATAGGCGCCGAGCGCCTTGTTGCGCACGTTGAGCGCAAGCTGGAAGCCCAGCGACGAGACCTGCTGCGAGATCATCACCTCGGCCAGATTGCCCGTCTCGCCGCGCTCGAAGGCGGCGGCCTTCTCGCCCGCTTCGCTCTGGGCCCGCGCCAGATCCTCGACGGCATGGCCGAGCCGCTCGCTGAAGGCCGGGGCGGCGGTGCGGTCGGTCTGTCCGAGCGGCTGCGGGCGCTGGCTGGCGGAGGCCTCCTGAAGCCCCCCGAGGGGCAGGGCGCCGCTGATCGACTGGATGGTCATGGCCGCCGCTCCGTCAGACGGCCGCCAGATGCAGCGGGCGCACCGGCAGCTGCGGCACCGCGTCGATCACGATGTCGTCCGGCACGATCCGGCCCCCCTCGTGCAGGACGAGGGCGCGCTGGATGACATTCTCGAGCTCGCGCACATTGCCGGGCCAGTCGTGGGCGAGGAGCGTCTCGAGCGCCTCGGGCGCAAGGAGGGGCAGCGCGAGCTCGGCCGGGCAATGGCGGCGCAGGAGCGCCACGGCCAGCGCCGGAATGTCGTCGGGGCGCTCGCAGAGCGGCTTCGTGGTCAGCGGGAAGACATTCAGCCGATACCACAGATCCTCGCGGAAGCGGCGGGCGCGGACCTCCTCGGGCATGTGCCGGTTCGAGGTGGCGATGATGCGCACATCGACGGGCACCTCGGTTTGGCTGCCGAGCGGCGTCACGCGCCGCTCCTGCAGCACGCGCAGCAGCTTCGATTGCAGCCCCATCGGCATTTCCGACACTTCGTCGAGCAGGAGCGTGCCGCCCTCGGCCGCGCGGATGATGCCCTTGTTGGCGCCCGAGGCGCCGGTGAAGGCGCCCTTCTCGTGGCCGAACAGCATGGCTTCCAGCATGTTCTCGGGGATGGCCGCGCAGTTGATCGCGATGAAGGGGCCCGCGGCGCGGCGGCTCGCCTCATGCACCTTGCGCGCCAGCACCTCCTTGCCCGAGCCGGTCGGCCCGTTGATGAAGACGGTGACATCGGTGCGCGCCACGCGGGCGGCGAGGTCGATCAGCGCGCCGGTCGCCGCATCGGCCGCCACCATGGCCGAGACCTGCGAGGCGAGGAGATCGGCCAGCGCCAGCAGCGCCGCGTCGCGGTGGGGCAGCGTGCCCGTGGGCCGGGG
>NZ_MABH01000014.1 GCF_001720585.1 Cereibacter johrii
GCCGGATCTCGGGCGCCGGGGTGCGCCCGCGCTGGTGGCGCTGACGGGGGCCGCGGGCGGCGCGGGTGGGATCGCCACCTCGATCGCCGAGCTGCCCGTGACCATCACCGTCATCATGCATGCGATCCGTGGCGCGGCCGAGGCTCAGGGCTTCGACCCCGACGATCCCGCGATCCGGGTGGAATGTCTGCGCATCTTCGGCGCGGGCAGCCCGCTGCAGCGCGACGACGGGGTGAACACGAGCTTCATCGGCGCCCGGATCGCGATGAGCGGCGCGGCCGTGAGCAAGGTGGTGGCCTCGGTCGCGCCGAAACTCGCCACCGCGCTCGGCCAGAAGCTCATGGCGCAGGCGGTGCCGGTTCTGGGGGCGGTGGCGGGCGCCGCGCTCAACACGGCCTATCTCAGCTACTATCGCGAGATCGCCGAGATCCGCTTCGCGCTCCTGCGGCTTGCCCAGACCCATGGGCCCGAGCGCGTGCTGTCGGAGTTCCAGTCGGCGGGGAAGCCGATCCCGCTCTACCGGGCCTGACATCCGCGCGGTGCGAGGGGCCTGCCGGGGGCGCCGGGCAGGCCGCCGCCTCAGGCCTCGTCCTTCCGCTCCGGGTTGTAGCGCTTGAAGAGGCCGCTCTGGGTCATGAAGAAGACGAAGATCGCGAGCGGCAGGCCGAAGGTCTTGAAATTCACCCAGGCATCGGTGCTCATCAGCCGCCAGACCGCCTCGTTGGCGATGGCCAGCGCGAAGAAGAAGGCCATCACCCGGCGCGTGAGGATCATCCAGCCCGCGTCCTGCAGCGGGATCGCCTCTTCCAGCACGAGCCGGAGCCAGCTCTGCCCGCGCAGGAGGCCTATGCCGAGCAGCACGCCGAACAGCAGGTAGATCATCGTGGGCTTCATCTTGAAGAAGCGATCGTCGTTCAGCCAGACGGACAGGCCGCCGAAGACCACGACCAGCACGACGGTGGCCACCTGCATCTTCGAGAGCTTGCCCGAGAGCCACCAGAGCAGGCCGGTGCAGATCACCATCAGCGGAATGAAGGCCGCGGTGACGATGATGAACCCCTGGTAGTCGGTGCCGGCGACGGTGAAGGTCTCGTCCTTCAGCTTGACGTAGCCGAGAAAGAAGGCCGCGATCGGGCCCCATTCCAGCACCGCCTTGACCACCGGGTTGATGCGCTCTGCCATGTCTCTCCCTTTCAGGCCAACTGAACCAGTATCGCGCCGAGGGCGATCAGGCCCATCAGCAGTATCTTCGCGGGCCCCGACCGCTCGCCGAGCAGGAGCCAGCCGATGGCTGCGGCGAAGAGCGTCGAGGTCTCGCGCAGCGAGGAGACCTCGGCCACCTTGCCGAGCCTCGTCCCGAGCATCACGCCGCCGAAGCTGACGAAGGCTATGAGCGCGCCCACGAAGCCGCGCAGCGCGAGGGCTGCCGCGGCCTCCGGCATCTGCCGCGCCTTCAGCAGCCTGTAGCCCAGCAGCAGCGGGAAATCGAGCGAGGTCATCAGGAAGAACCAGGCGAGGAAGGTGAAGGGATCGGGCATGAGCCGGATCGCCCAGGCGTCGAAGGTGGTGTAGATCGCGACCATGAGCCCGCCGGCGAAGGCCCAGGCGAGGCCGGCCTTGAGGTCCATCCGCCCGATCTGCGGGCTGGCTGCGAAGTTCAGCCGGGCGAGCGCGAGGATCGCGGCCGACAGGATCGCGACGCCGAGCCACTGGATCGCCACATAATGCTCGCCGAGAAAGAGCGCGGCGAAGGCGAGCGTGGCGAGCGGACCCACGCCGCGCACCACCGGATAGACGACCGTATAGGCCGCGCGCGAATAGGCCCGTGCCATGGCGATCTTGTAGGCGAGGTGGATCGCCATGACGCCTGCCATGACCAGCCATTCGAAGCCCTGCGGCCAGGGCACGAGGAAGAGGGCGACCGGCGCCGAGAGGAGCAGCATGAAGCTGTCGATCGCGCCGCGGGAGAGCCAGGGATCGTGCCGCCCCTTCTGGAGCGCCCCGAAGCAGGCATGGGCGAAGGCCGAGGTGAGCGCGAGGAGGAGCGCGATCCGCGCGCCCTCCGGGGTGCCTTCGAGAGAGAGGATCCAGGCTGTCATGATCGGGCGGAGCGGCGGACCGGGGCTGCGGGGCGGACCGCCGGGGGGCCTTCCGCCCCCCGGACCCCCCGAGGATATTTTTCCAGAGTGAGAGGGGAGGGAGGGGGCAGGGGCGTCAGTCGTCCAGCCCCATCAGGGCGCGGGCGAATTCCTCGGGATCGAAGGGCGCGAGGTCGTCGATCTGCTCGCCCACGCCGATGGCATGGATCGGCAGGCCGAACCGGTCGGCCAGCGCCACGAGGACGCCGCCCTTGGCGGTGCCGTCGAGCTTGGTCATCACGAGGCCCGAGACATCGGCGAGCTTGCGGAAGATCTCGACCTGGTTCAGCGCATTCTGCCCGGTCGTGGCATCGAGCACGAGGAGCGTGTTGTGCGGCGCGTCGGGATCCTTCTTGCGGATGACGCGGACGATCTTGGACAGTTCCTCCATCAGGTCGGCGCGGTTCTGCAGCCGGCCGGCCGTATCGATCATCAGGAGGTCCGCGCCTTCGGCCTGGGCCTTCGTCATGGCGTCGAAGGCGAGCGAGGCCGGGTCGGAGCCTTCGGGCGCGGTGAGGACGGGCACGCCCGCGCGGCGGCCCCAGACCTGGAGCTGCTCGACGGCCGCCGCGCGGAACGTGTCGCCCGCGGCGATCACCACCGACTTGCCGGCGGCGCGGAACTGCGAGGCGAGCTTGCCGATCGTCGTGGTCTTGCCCGATCCGTTCACGCCCACCACCAGCACGACCTGCGGGCGCGACGGATAAAGCGGCATCGGCCGTGCGACCGGCTCGAGGATGCGGGCGATCTCGGCGGCCAGCGCCTCCTTGATCTCGCGCGCCGAGACCCGGCGGCCGTAGCGGCCCTCGGCGATGTTCGCCGTGACGCGCAACGCCGTCTCGACGCCCATGTCGGCCTGGATCAGCACCTCCTCGAGGCTTTCGAGCATCGCATCGTCGAGGATGCGGCGGGGTTCCTCGGTCTGGCCGAACATGCGGCCGAAGAGGCCCGGGCGGCGTTCCGGCTCGGGCTCGGGCGGCAGGCCGGGCAGGGGCGCGG
>NZ_MABH01000015.1 GCF_001720585.1 Cereibacter johrii
GGGCCTGCGCTGCGGGCGGGGCTGGGGCGCCTCGCGCGGGAGTTCGACCGGATCGCGCGGCCGCGCGGCAGCCGCTACGACCTGCATCCCGACCTGCGCTGAGAACGGCCGGAAGCGGCGGCTTCTCCTTTCCTCTGCCGGGGGCTCGGCTTAAGACGGGCCTGCCGGACCCTGTCCGGCGCGGGTGCGCGCCTGCGGGAACGGGACATGAGACAGAAAGCATGATGCGGATCGCCGCCTGGCCGGCCTGGCTGCAATGGGCGGTTCTGGCCCCAGGGGGCCTTGCCGCGGGGCAGGGGCTGCAGGCTCTGGGCCTGCCGGCGGGGCTGATGGTGGGGCCCTTGATCCTCGGCGCGGTCTTCGGCCTGCGGGGGGCGCGGGTGCGGATGCCGCGGCCTGCCTATCAGGCGGCGCAGGGCATCGCGGGCTGCCTGATCGCGCTTCACATCGATCCGGGGATCCTTGCCCGCGCGGTCGAGCTCGGGCCGGTTCTGGGCATCTTCGTCGTGCTGACCTTCCTTGCCGCCTGCGCCACCGGGCTCATCGCCGCGGCCTGGACCGGCATCGATCGCGAGGTGGCGATCTGGGGCTTCCTGCCCGGCATGGCCGGCACCGTCATCGCCATCTCGCACGAGCGCGGGCTCGACAGCCGGATGGTGGCCTTCATCCAGATCCTGCGGCTGATGATGGTGATCTCGTCGATGGTGGGGGTGGCGATGCTGCTGGCGGGGACGGGCGCCCATCCGCTGAGCGGCACGGCCGCGCCGGGCCTTCTCTCGACCCTGAGGGCGGCCGGGATCACGGCTCTGGGCGTTGCCGCGGCGCGCTGGCTGCCCGCCCTTCCGGCGGGTGCCTCGCTCGTGCCGCTGACGTTCGCCGCGGGGCTGAGCGTGGCGGGGGGGAATATCGCCATGCCGGGCTGGCTGGTGGCGGCGGCCTTCCTCGGGCTCGGGCTGCAGATCGGGCTGCGCTTCACGCCCGACCTGATGCGCACCGGCCTCCGCGCCCTGCCGGCGCTGGCGGCGGCGAGCCTTCTGCTGATCCTCTTCTGCGCGGGCTCGGGGCTGCTTCTGTCCTGGATCGCGGATGTGGATCCCTTGAGCGCGCTGCTCGCGACCGTGCCGGGCAGCATCGATTCCATCGCGATCATCGCCATCGGGGCCGAGGCGGATGTGGCTTTCGTGATGACGCTGCAGACGATCCGGCTCTTTGCCGTGGCGCTGCTCGGGCCCATGGCCGCGATGCTGTTCCTGCGGCTGCTGCGGCCGCGCCCTCCGGCGGACTAGGGCGGGGCCGTTCCCGAGGGGCGCGGCGGAACGTCTGCCGCAAGGGCTTTCGCTGTCGCCTCCCGAGCCGACGAGGATCACCGGCCTGCGGCGCGGGGCCGGCAGCCGCCCGGAGTCGGCAGCTCGGGCAGGGTGCGGGAGCGAACGCTGTGGAGGGCCTCAGCCGGGGGGGCAGTCGCCGGGGTCTGCGAGGCCCGGGGGGAGGGGAGGCGTGGGCTCGGCCGGGGCCGCAGCGCGGGTCCCGGTCAGCAGGCGGTTCGGGCCGATCTGCACGAAGGCTGCGCCATGCGCGGGGGCATGGACATGGGCCATCGGCGTCTCGGGCCGGTCGGCCACCACCGTATTGTCCTCGATCCGGTTCGGCGCGGCCCAGTCGGGGTGCCAGGCGCGGCCGGTCGCATCGTCGATGCGGAAGGCGCTGGCCGTGCCGTCGCGGATCACGTTGCCGCGCACCTCGTTCGCCCAGCCGCCGTTGATGCCGATGCCGGTCACGTTGCCGATGAGCAGGTTGCCCGCGATGCGGTTGCCGCTCGCCCGCTCGTCGAGATAGATGGCCCAGCTGATCGGGCCGGGCCAGTCCGCCGGATCCTCGTGGCGCGGCGGCCAGAAGCTGCCGTCCGGGCGGTTCATCAGCGCATCGGTGCCGGTGACGAGATTGCCCTCGACGGCGATCCGCTGGCGGTCCATCTGCGCGCCCATCAGCTTGATCGCGCCGCCGTCGGCGGTCTGCCGGTTGGTGTCGCGCAGGATGTTGCCGCGGATGAGCCCGTCGTGGCTGGCATCCTCGGCCCCCCAGAGCGAGCCCGCGCTGATGCCGAACTGCGCCGCGCCCGCGATCAGGTTGCCCTCGATGCGGAAGCCGTCGCTGGCCTGCAGCCAGATGCCTGCGCTTTCGAAGAAGACCTCGCCCACGTCGCGGATGCGGTTGCCGGCGATCCTCACCCCGTCCGAGCGGCCGAACGAGCCCCAGCTGGTGCCGACATAGATGCCGTTGCCGGCCGCATGGGCGATGTCATTGCCCGAAAGGAGCACGTTGCGGCTTTCGGTGACATGGATCGCCACGCCCACGTTCTCGAACCGGTTGCCGCTGATCCGGGCGCGATCCGCGCGGGCGAGCCGGATCGCGCCATGGCTGCGCATGTCGGTGCCGAACTTGCCTGTGCCCAGGATCGCCGCGTCGCGGAACTCGAGACCCGTGACCTGCAGATCCTGCGCGCCCGAGATCTCGAGGAAGGTGGCGAGGGTGGCCGCGCCGAGCCTGTGCCGGGCCGGATCCGTCCCGGGCGGCCGGTAGAGGAGGCGCGCCGCCGCCGCGTCGTGCCACCATTCGCCCGGCGCATCGAGAAGCCCGCGCCCGCCTTCGAGGAAATAGCGGCTGCCCTCGCCGGTGAAGAAATAGCCGGTGCCGCCGGTGTCGAGGATCCGGTTGCGGGGATCGACCGACAGGACGGGCAGGATGTCGCTGCCCCATTGCATCCCCGGCACGAGGCCGCCCACGACATGGACGGAGAGGCCCTCGGGACGGGCGAAGGCGGGCAGGTCGGCGGGCCGGATGCGGATCTGGTGGTTCAGCTCCATCTCCGGCAGGGGACGGTCGGCGAAGAGCCAGCCGTCGCGGGGGGTGGCGCCGGGCGGCAGGTTCGGAAAGCGCGCGGGGATCTGCCGCTTCCCGTCGAGAAAGAGGCCGAGGACCGCGCGGCCCGGGCCGGGATCGAGAGGCGCCGACCAGACCCCGCCCGGCTCCTCCTGCCAGTCCCCGAGCGCGGGGCCGCCATGCAGCACCGGCCGCTCGCCCGGAACCGCCACGATGTGCAGGCCGCTGTCGCGCGCATCGAAGGCGACCGGATCGAGGATGCGGTAATCCCCGCCGCGGAGCGCGAGGGTGGCGGGCCTTCCGAGTGCGCGGGCCGC
>NZ_MABH01000016.1 GCF_001720585.1 Cereibacter johrii
GGCCCCGAGCTCGGATTCGAGCCGTTCGGCCAGCGCCCCCGCCATCCGCTCGCGCGCGGCGTGGATGCGGCCCGGGTCCGGCACATGGCCCGCGGCATGGAGCGTCTGGGCCATGTCGTCCTCGCCCGGCAGGCGCAGGGCGAGGGCGCGGAAGGCCGGGTCGAGCGTCTCGTCCACCGCGACCCGCGCCAGCGCCTCGAGCCAGTCGGGCCCGGGCTGGGCCCCTTCGGTGACCATCCGGGCCAGCACGTCCTTGGCGAGGGCGCGTCCGGCCTCCCACTTGTTGAACGGATCGGTGTCATGGGCGAGCAGGAAGGCGCGCTCCTCGGAAGAGGTCTCGCGCTCGAGCACCACGGGCGCCGAGAAGCCGCGCAGGATCGAGGGCACGGGGCGCGCGCCCAGCCCCTCGAAGGTGAAGCTCTGCCGCGGCTGCGTCATTTCGAGGACGGTGGTGGGCAGCACCTCGTCCCCGTTCGGATTGAGCAGCCCCACCGCCACCGGGATCACCTTGGGCTGCTTCACCGGCTGGCCGGGCGTGGGCGGGTTCACCTGTTCGAACTCGAGCGTGTAGCGCCCGTCCTCGAAGCGATCGCTGACCTTCAGGCGCGGCGTGCCGGCCTCGGAATACCAGAGCTTGAACTGCGCAAGATCACGGCCCGTCGCTTCCTCGAAGACGGTGAGCCAGTCCTCGATGGTGGCCGCCTGCCCGTCATGACGCTCGAAATAGAGGTCGAGCGCGCGCGCATAGGCCTCGTCGCCCACGAGCCGCTTGAGCATCCCGATAAGTTCGGCCCCCTTCTCGTAGACGGTCGCCGTGTAGAAGTTGTTGATCTCGATATATTCCTCGGGGCGGACGGGGTGAGCGAGCGGCCCGTCGTCCTCGCGGAACTGCCGGGCGCGGAGCGTCAGCACATCCTCGATCCGCTTCACCGCGGCCGAACGCATGTCCGAGCTGAACTGCTGATCGCGGAAGACGGTGAGCCCTTCCTTGAGGCAGAGCTGGAACCAGTCGCGGCAGGTGATGCGGTTGCCGGTCCAGTTGTGGAAATATTCATGCGCGATGACCGCCTCGATCCGGGCGAAATCATCGTCGGTCGCGGTTTCGGGCAGGGCCAGCACATACTTCGAGTTGAAGATGTTCAGCCCCTTGTTCTCCATCGCCCCCATGTTGAAATCGTCCACGGCGACGATGTTGAACGTGTCGAGGTCGTATTCGCGGCCATAGACCTCCTCGTCCCACTTCATCGAGCGGATCAGGCTGTCCATCGCATAGGCGCAGCGCGCCTCGTCGCCCGGCCGCACCCAGATGTTGAGCGCCACCGTCCGTCCCGAGGCCGTGGTGAAACCCGCGCTATGGGCCACGAGATCGCCCGCGACCAGCGCGAACAGATAGGAGGGCTTCGGCCAAGGATCATGCCATTCGGCCCAGCCCGGCCCCGAGGCCACCTCGTTGCCGTTCGACAGGAGCACCGGCAGGTCGCTCTCGATCCGCACGCGGAACGGAGCCATCACATCGGGCCGGTCGGGGTAGAAGGTGATCTTGCGGAAGCCCTCGGCCTCGCACTGGGTGCAATACATGCCGTTCGACATGTAGAGCCCCTCGAGCTCGGTATTGGCGGCGGGGTCGATCTCGACCTCGGCCGTGAAGGTGAAGGGCGCGTCGGGGAGGCTTGCGCCGGGAAGGGTCAGGCCCGTCGCGTCGGGCTTGGCGGCGAGGGGCGCGCCGTCCAGCGCGGCCGAGACGAGCGCCAGCCCCTCGCCGTCGAGGCGCAGGTCGGGGCGCCCCGTCCGGGCCGGGTTCGGCCGGAACCGGATCTCCGAGAGCACGCGCGTGCGGCCGGGATCGAGCCGGAAGGTGAGCGAGACCCCATCGACGAGATGGCTGGGGGGCAGGTAGTCGGCGAGGCGGATCGGGGTGTCGGTCATGATCTTCTCCTGGACCTTGCAGCCTAGTCCGCGCCGCGGCGTGTGCAAGGCCCGCCGGGCAGGATCCGGCGCGCCACGCATGGGGCGCCTCTCCTCGCCCGCGATCCGCGCCTCGTCCGCGGCGGCGCCGATCCGACGCGGCGAGGCAGAGTCTGCGGGTCTTTGGTGGCAGGAGGATGACGCAAACGGGAGCCACGACCGAAGGCACCGGCAGCGCCCTTGGGCGAGGCGCCCGACCCGTTCCCCGCAACCCCGGAGGTGGCGGGTGCCGCCTCCGGCAACCGGATCCGAGGCGCACTTGCAAGGACAGGTCATCGGCTCGGGCCTGTCCGCCGGATCGAGGCCCCGGGGTGCCGCCTCGGCGAGACGGGACAAGCCCGCCCCCGCCCTGCCCCAACCACCGGTGAGCGGCCCGGCGCGAAAGGCCGCGTCGTCTCCGGCACCCGCCTCGTGAAGGACGGGGGCCGGGCTGCGCCGGAGCACATCCTGAGTCGCTCCTGCGGCCGGCGATCCCCGTGGCCTCGGGGCTGGAGCCGGCGGGCGCACCGACGAGGAACCGGCAGCTCACATTTCCAAGCGTCGCGGCCCCTTGCTCTTTCCGCGCGAGGCGGGCATCACTGTTCCATGAATGTTCTGATCTGGTTTCGCAACGACCTGCGGGTGGCGGATCATCCGGCGCTGGCGCGCGCGGCCGACGACCGCGTGCTGCCGCTGGCCATCGTCGATCCGGCCGAATGGGCCGATCCGGCGCGCTCGGGCCGGCAATGGGCGTTCCGCGCCGAATGTCTTGCAGACCTGCGCGCGGATCTGGCGGCGCTCGGGGCGCCGCTCGCGGTGCGCGTGGGCGATCCGCAAACGGTCCTGTCCAAGCTCTGCAAGCTGCACCGGATCGGACGGATCCTCTGCCTCGAGGATCCCGCTCTCGCGGCGCTCGATCTGGCCCTGCAAGCGTGGGCCGCGGGCACCGGCCTCGAGTTCATCCGGCTGAAGCCCGGCCCGGGGGCACCCGCGGCGCTGACCCCGCTGCCCGCGGTCGAACCGGGGCCGATTCCGCCGGCCCGCGCTCTGCGGCTGGCCGAGGACCGCTGCCCCCACCGCCAGCCGGGCGGGCGGCCGCAGGGGCAGCTCCTGCTCCAGAGTTTCCTCGACCGGCGCGGGAGGCTCTACCGCGACGGGCGCAACCGACTGCTGCAGGCGGAGCGCGCCTCTTCGCGCCTCTCGCCGCATCTCGCGGCGGGCACCCTGTCGCGCGAGGAGGTGCTGGCCGCC
>NZ_MABH01000017.1 GCF_001720585.1 Cereibacter johrii
CGAGCCGCAGCATCGCGGGCAGCGGGGTCAGGGTGTAGTCGGCGGCGCGCGCAAGAAAGAGCCGCATCTCCTCGCGCATGGGGGCTGCGTCGAGCACCCGCTCGATCCCGCGGAGCTTTGCCGCATCGAAGCCGCCCTCGCCCGGGCCCCAGACCACGCCCATCACCCGGCGCGGCCCGAGCGGCACGACCACATAGTCGCCCGGATCGCAGCCGCCTTCGGGCGCGCGATAATCGAGCACCCGGCCCAGCGGCTCGGTGGTCAGAACGCCCACCCGTGCGCCCTCTGCGAAGCGACCTGTCACGCGGCTTCCCTTTTCCCTAGCGCCCCGATGCGCTATTACACCGCAGACGGCGGGGACGACACCCCCGCGGAACCCCGAGCCAAGGAAGATCCCCCATGAAATTCTTCGTCGACTCCGCCGACGTCGCGGCGATTGCCGAACTCAACGCCCTCGGGATGGTGGACGGCGTCACGACGAACCCGTCGCTGATCCTGAAGTCGGGCCGCAACATCCTCGAGGTGACGAAGGAGATCTGCGACCTCGTCGCAGGTCCCGTCTCGGCCGAGGTCGTGGCCTCCACGGCAGAGGACATGATCGCTGAGGGCCGCCATCTGGCCGAGATCGCCCCGAACATCACGGTGAAGGTGCCGCTGACCTGGGACGGGCTCCGCGCCTGCAAGGTGCTCTCGGACGAGGGCCGCATGGTCAATGTCACGCTCTGCTTCTCGGTCAACCAGGCGCTTCTGGCGGCCAAGGCGGGCGCCACCTTCATCTCGCCCTTCATCGGCCGGCTCGACGACATCAACCTCGACGGGATGGAGCTGATCGCCGACATCCGTCAGGTCTATGACAATTACGACTTCAAGACGGAGGTTCTGGCCGCCTCGGTGCGCACGCCGAACCATGTGGCGGACTGCGCCCGGATCGGGGCCGACGTCATCACCGCCCCGCCCGCCGTCATCAAGG
This sequence comes from Cereibacter johrii, assembly GCF_001720585.1. GTDB lineage: Bacteria > Pseudomonadota > Alphaproteobacteria > Rhodobacterales > Rhodobacteraceae > Cereibacter_A > Cereibacter_A johrii. The sequence goes on from NZ_MABH01000017.1 coordinate 971, forward strand.
CGCTCGCCAACCATGTGCTGACCGACAAGGGGCTCGAGATGTTCAACGCCGACTGGGCCAAGACCGGTCAGTCGATCCTTCTGAAGTGAGCCTCTGACCGGCGAGGACGGCATGATCGAACAGGACCTGCGCGACAAGATCCTCGCGAGCCCCGAGGTGATCCTCGAGGACCGCGACCTGATGAAGGCCCTGATCGCCGCGAACGAGCGCGCGATGGGGGCCAACGTGATCGACCTGCGCGGCATCGCGATGGAGCGTCTGGAGGGCCGGCTCGACCGGCTCGAGGACACCCATCGCTCGGTCATCGCCGCGGCCTACGAGAACCTCGCCGGCACCAACCTCATCCACCGGGCGATCCTGCAGATGCTGGATCCGTTCGGCTTCGAGGAGTTCCTGCTGAACCTCTCGACCGAGGTCGCCCAGACGTTGCGGGTCGAGAGCATCCGGCTGGTGCTGGAAAGCCCGCAGCGCGAGGCCGATCCCGCCATCGACCGGCTGGGGGGCGTGCTTCAGGTGGTCGAGCCGGGCTTCGTCGCCGACTATGTGGCGGGCGGGCGCAATGTGCCGCTGCGCACCGTCACGCTGCGGCGCGCGCTGCCGGGGACCACGCTTTACGGCGATCTCTCCCCGCGCATCGCCTCCGAGGCGCTCATGCGGCTCGATTTCGGCCGCGGCCGTCTGCCGGGGATGCTCGTCATGGGCTCCGAGGATCCCGAACATTTCAAGCCCACGCAGGGCACGGACCTTCTCGCCTTCTTCGCGGCCGTGTTCGAGCGGACGATGCGCCGCTGGCTCTCATGAGCCTTGCGATCCCGCCCGCGGCGCGCGATGCGCTCGAGGCGTGGCTCACGCATCAGCGCGCGATCGAAGGCGCCTCGGCCCATACGATCCGCGCCTACACCGCCGATGTGACGGGGTGGCTCGCCTTCCTCGCCGGGCATCTGGGCGAAGGCTACGGGCTGAGGATGCTGGCCTCGGTGCCCCATGCCGACCTGCGCGCCTGGATGGCGCATGAGAGGGCCCGCGGCCTCGGCGCCCGCTCGCTCGCCCGCTCGCTGTCGGCGGTGCGCCAGTTCACCGGCTGGCTGGCCGAGCGCGAGGGCGTCGACGCGACGGCCGTCCTCTCGGCCCGCGGCCCGAAGTTCCGCCGCAAGCTGCCGCGGCCGCTGTCGGAGGCGGATGCGAAGGCGCTTCTGTCCACCGTGGCCGAGGAGGCCGCCGAAGACTGGATCCGGGCCCGCGACCTCGCGGTGGTGACGCTGCTCTACGGCTGCGGGCTGCGGATCTCCGAGGCGCTGGGGCTGCCCGGCACCGCCCATCCCCTGCCCGAGGTGCTGCGCATCAGGGGCAAGGGCGACAAGGAGCGGCTGGTGCCCTCTCTCCCCGTCGCGCGCGAGGCGGTGGCGCGCTATGCCGCGCTCTGCCCGTTCGACCTCGCTTCCGGAGTGCTTTTCCGCGGCGCCCGCGGCGGCCCGCTCAACCCGCGCCTCGTCGCCCGCACGATGGAGCGGGCGCGCGCGACCCTCGGTCTGCCGCCCACCGCCACGCCCCATGCGCTGCGCCATTCCTTCGCCACCCATCTGCTGAACGCGGGCGGCGACCTGCGCTCGATCCAGGAGCTGCTGGGCCATGCCTCGCTCTCGACGACGCAGGTCTACACCGCCGTGGACGGGGCCCGGCTGATGGAAGTCTATGCGAAAGCCCATCCCCGCGCCTGAAGGCCGGAGGATTCGCTTCAAGTCGCGGCACTTTCCATGTTCGGGTAAAGGAATGGTGCACCAGTTTCGCATAATGTGGGGTCGTGATCCTTAAGACAGGAGGCAGCCATGACCGTGATTGCGCTTTCCGGAACGGCCCGGTCGTCCGCGGTGATTGCGGCCCTGCGGCAGGCCCTGCCCTGGCAGCCGGGCCCGGCCGGCGGGGGCACCGCCCCGGCCGCTCCCGCCATTCCACCGCCGGACCCGGTGCGCGGCACCCCTCTGCGGACTGACGGCCGGTCCCTCTTTCACGCGCTGGTCGAGGCCGGCGACACCGATGGCGACGGATCGCTCAGCGCAGCCGAGCTCGACGCGCTTCTGAGCATCGAGAGCGGTGGCGAGGCGGAGGATACCCCCTCCAGCAACCCCCTTGTCGCTCTGGCCGATCAGGACGGCGACGGCGTGGTCAGTGCCGACGAGATGATCGCCGCCCAGGCGGCTGCGGCCCCGCCGCCCCCTCCGCCGGCCACGAAGACCGGCGGGCTCGCGGTGCTGATCGCCCGGGCGGACAAGGATGGCGACGGGGCGCTTTCCTCCGCCGAGATCGAGGCGGCCCAGATCGGCCCGATGCCGCAGAAGGCCGAGGAAGCGGCCGACCGTCAGGCCGAAAGCATCGCCGCCGGTGCCCCCGACCCGGCCACGAACGACCGTCAGGCGGAACGCGCCGTGGCGATGGAGATCTTCCGCCAGCTGCTGCTCGAGAGTTTCGCGCGCCCCGGCAAGGCCTCGGATGAACGCGAGGATGCGGCGCGGACCCGGCGCTTCCTCGAACGGCTGCGCGAACTGGCCTGATGTGCCCCCCGGGCCCGGGGGCGTCCCGCATCGGACAAGAGCGGCGAGATCCTCTGGAGCTTCGGCCAACGGGAAAGCGACAAGTTCGCCTGCCTTCTTCACGGCCAAGCGGCACGCGAGGTCGAATGCCCACGACGGAAGGCGAGGCCGCCGACAGGTCACAGGCGCCCTCTTGAGCAGGCCGCGGCCATGATCCCCTCCGGCATCCCACGGGCGACCGTGCCGGTCCACCGTCAGATCCGCGCTCGGAGGATGACCGCCCGCCCTCTTTGCTCTCGCGTGCCACCGCACCGCGCCGGGACGTTAGACCCGCCCCGAAGCTCCCCGCCTGCCCCCGCTCCCCTCGCCTCCGCACCGCACCACACCACACCACACCGGGCGTGACGTCAGGTCCGCGCCGGAGGATCTTCGCCTTTCCCCGCTCGCGCTTCCCCTCCGCACCACGCCGGGGGACCGTGCCGGAGGATCCCGCCTGCCCCGCTCTCGTCCGTCCGCACCGCGCCGGATGCGAGGCCAAACCCCCGGAGGATCCCCGCTTGCCCCGTTCCGGCGTCCGCACCGGACCCTGCCGGATGTGGCGTCAGATCCCCGCCGAGCCCCCCCGCCTGCCCCCTCCTCTTCCGGCGGGCGCGCCCGGCGCTCGGGTGCGGCCGGGATCTCGCGCCACCGCTGGCACGGGCGGACCTGGGGCGGCTCCTGCGACCGTCGGCCTGACTTGCCTCAGGGCGCGGGATGCGGCATGACGGGCAGATGAATGCACGCCTCAAAGCCCTGTTCGTCCACCTGCTGACCGCCACGGGCGCCGTGCTCTCGATGCTGGCCATGCTGGCGGCGGTCGAGGGAAAATGGAGCCTGATGTTCCTCTGGCTCGTCGTGGCGCTCCTCGTCGACGGGATCGACGGGCCGCTGGCCCGGCGCTACGACGTGAAGCGGAACTGGCCCACCTACGACGGCGTGCTGCTCGACCTCATCATCGACTATCTCACCTATGTCTTCATCCCGGCCTATGCGCTCTTCAAGTCGGGGCTCCTGACGGGCTGGACCGGCTGGCTCGTCATCATCGTCATCGTCTACGGATCGGCCATCTATTTCGTCGATACGCGGATGAAGACGAAGGATTATTCCTTCGCGGGCTTCCCGGCCTGCTGGAACATGGTCGTGCTCGTGCTTTTCGCGATCTCGCCGGGGGAATGGACCATCCTCGGCATCGTCCTCGCGCTGACGGCCGCGATGTTCACCAACCTCAAGTTCATCCATCCGGTGCGGACCGCCCGCTGGCGAATGGTCTCGCTGCCGGTGGCCTCGGCCTGGGTCTTCTTCGCCGCCTGGGCCGCCTGGGTCGAGTTCAACGAGCAGAGCTGGGCGCACTGGGGCCTCGTCGTGACCTCGGTCTATCTCGTGCTGGCGGGCGTAGCCCAGCAGATGCTGCCGCCCCGCGAGAGGGCCTGAGCCGCCCTCAGAGCCGGGTGAGCATCACGCCCGCCACGATCAGCGCCGAGGCCATGGCCTTGTCCCGCGTCATCCGCTCGCCGAAGACGAGCCAGCCGATCAGCACGGCAAAGAGGATCGAGGTCTCGCGCAGCGCCGCGACCACCGCGATGGGCGCGACCGTCATGGCCCAGATCGAGATCGCATAGGCTCCGTAGGAGGCGGCGCAGGCCGCCGTGCCGGAAGCCCAGGCCCGGGCATCGGCGCGCAGGAGCGCCGTCCCCTTCCAGGCGATCATGCCGGTGCCGAAGATGAGCCCGTCGGCCACGAACACCCAGGCCACATAGGCCACCGCGTCGCCCGAGACCCGCGCCCCCAGCCCGTCGATCATCGTGTAGCAGGCCGTCGCTGCCGCCGAGCCCAGCGCATAGGGCAGAAGCCTGCGCTCCTCGCCCGAGGTGAAGACCCCGCGCGCCATCAGGAGGATGCCCGCGCCGAGCACCGCGATCCCGGCATATTGCCCCGCCGTCACCGCGTCGGACAGCGCGAAGGCGCCCACCAGCGCCACCGCCATCGGTGCCGCCCCCCGCGCGATCGGATAGACGCGGCTCAGGTCGCCATGTTCATAGGCGAAGGTCAGGAAGGACTTGTAGGCGAAATGGCAGCAGCCCGCCGCGAGCACCCAGGGCCAGACCTCGGCCGCGGGCCAGGGCCGGGTCAGCGCGATGGCCAGCCCGATGGGCACCTCGGCCACCGACAGGATCACCATGGCCGCGACCTTCGAGGTCCCGACCTTGATGATCGCGTTCCAGCTCGCATGTAGGAAGGCCGCGCCGAGCACCGCCAGAAGGACAAAGAGGCTCATCCGCACCGCCTGCCACAGGACCCTCCACCGCTAGCCGGGCGGCGGCGCTTCCGCAAGGGCAGCTCAGATCAGAAGCGCGCCCTCGTGGCGCAAGAGCGCGATCTTGGTCTCGATCCCGCCCGGCGCCGAGAAGCCGCCGAGGCCGGTCGCGCCCAGCACCCGGTGGCAGGGCACGAGGATCGGCAGCGGGTTCTGCCCGCAGGCCCGCCCCACCGCCTGCGGCGGAATGCCGAGGCCGCGGGCAAGCTCGCCGTAACGGCGCGTCTCGCCGAACGGGATTGCGAGCAGCGCCTTGTGAAAGAGCGCGGCCCGGCCGGAGCCTGTGGCCAGCGGCAGCTCGAACCGGGGGAGGCGGCGGTCGAAATAGGCGGCGATCTGGGCCGCGGCCTCGGAGAGAAGCGGGCTCTCGCCGTCTGCCTCCTCGTCGCTCCAGGACAGGCGGACGAGCGTGCCGTCTTCCTCGGTCAGCACGACCCGGCCGACCGGCGTGAGGACCGCGCCCTTCATGGCAGGGACAGCCGCACCGGCCCGCGCACGGTCGCGGGGTCGACGGGACGGCCCTTCTGGCTCATGACGAGCCGGCCCTCGGCCACGCAGAGATCCGCCATACGGCGCACCTCCTCCATATGGGCGCGCCAGTCGGGGCCCATGCGGCGCGCGGCCTCGGAGGGGCAGAAGCTCGCGCCCCTGCCCCGCGCCTGCGCGAGATCCATCAGGACCGCGCGCACCCGCTCATCCGAGCGCGTCATTGCACCGGGCGCAGGTGCCGGGGTGCTTGTGCGTGCCCACGTCCGGCAGATATTGCCAGCAGCGCTCGCATTTGGCGCCCTCGGCCCGCTCGAACACAACGCCCACCCCCTGCACTTCCGGCAGGCGGAAGGCCTCGGACGGCATCGGATCGCCGGTCAGCGCCAGATCGGAGGTGATGCAGACCTCGGCGAAATCGACCGACTTCAGCGCCGAGAGCACCTCGGGCTCGCGCACATGGACGACGGGTGCCGCCTCGAGGCTGGCGCCGATCACCTTGGCCGTGCGCTGCACCTCGAGCGCGGCCGTCACCACGCGGCGCACCTGCCGCAGCGTCGCCCATTTCGCGGCGAGGGGCTCGTCGCGCCAGTCCGCGGGCGTCTCCGGCATGTCCTGCAGATGGATCGAGCTGTCCGCGCCCGGGAAGCGCGAGAGCCACACATCCTCCATCGTGAAGACGAGGATCGGCGCGAACCAGCTGGTCAGCCGGTGGAACAGCAGATCCATCACCGTGCGTGCCGCGCGGCGGCGGAGGCTCGAGGCCGCGTCGCAGTAGAGCGCATCCTTGCGGATGTCGAAGTAGAAGGCCGAGAGGTCGCTGGTGCAGAAGGTGAAGAGCTTCTGGAACACGCCCTGGAAGTCGTAGGCCGCATAGCCGCGCCGCACCTCGGTATCGAGTTCGGCCAGCCGGTGCAGCACCCAGCGCTCCAGCTCGGGCATGTCGGCGGGGGCCACGCGCTCCTCCTCGGAGAAGCCGCCGAGCGCGCCCAGCATGTAGCGCAGCGTGTTGCGCAGCCGGCGGTAGCTGTCGGCGGTGCCCTTCAGGATCTCCTTGCCGATGCGCTGGTCGACCGTGAAGTCGGCCTGCGCCACCCAGAGCCGCAGGATGTCGGCGCCGTACTGGTCGATCACCTCCTGCGGGACCACGGTGTTGCCGAGCGACTTGGACATCTTCATGCCCTTCTCGTCCAGCGTGAAGCCGTGGGGCACGACGCCCCGGTAGGGCGCGCGCCCCTTGGTGCCGCAGGCCTGCAGCATCGAGGAATGGAACCAGCCGCGGTGCTGGTCGGTGCCTTCCATATAGACGTCGGCGATGCCGTCCTCGGTCCCGTCCGGCCGGTCGCGCAGCACGAACGCATGGGTCGAGCCGCTGTCGAACCAGACGTCGAGCACGTCGAAGATCTGCTCGTAGGCCTCGGGATCGTGGAGCCCGCCCAGCACCTGGGCCTTGAAGCCCTGGCGATACCAGACGTCCGCGCCCTCGGCCTCGAAGGCGGCCGAGATGCGGGCGTTGACCTCAGGGTCCTTCAGCAGGAAGTCCGGGTCGGTGGGTTTCGCCCCCTTCTTCACGAAGCAGGTGAGCGGCACGCCCCAGGCGCGCTGGCGGCTGAGCACCCAGTCGGGCCGCGTCTCCATCATGGAATGGAGGCGGTTGCGGCCCGAGATCGGCGTGAACTTCACCAGCTCCTCGATCGAGCGCAGCGCGCGCTTGCGGATCGTGTCGCCATACGCGCCCATCCCGTCGTCGAGCGGATGGTCGATGGCCACGAACCATTGCGGCGTGTTGCGATAGATCAGCGGCGCCTTCGACCGCCAGGAATGCGGGTAGGAATGTTTGAGCTTGCCCTTGGCGAAGAGCGCGCCCGCCCGGGCCAGAGCCTTGATGACCTCGACGCTGGCGGGGCCCTCCTTGCCCTCGGGCGTGATGATGACCTGCCCGCCGAAGAGCGGCAGGTCCGCCCGGTAGGAGCCGTCCTCGAGCACGTTGTAGGTCATGGGCAGGCCGAACTTCAGGCCCAGCTGATAGTCGTCGTCGCCGTGCGAGGGCGCGGTATGGACGAAGCCCGTTCCCGCATCGTCGGTGACATGCTCGCCCGGCAGCATCGGCACGTCGAAGTCCCACTCGCCCGCCGAGCCCTCGAGGCCCCGGAACGGATGGGCCAGCACGAAGCCCCGCAGCTCGTCGGCCGAGACGGCGCGCAGCCGCGTCGCGCCCTCGATCCGGGCCGACTTGAAGATGCCCGCCGACAGCTTGTCGGCCACGATCACCGTCTCGCCCACCTTCGCGGCGGCATTCTCGGCCACCGCCTCGATGCGGTAGAGGCCGTAGGCGATCTCGGGATTGAAGGCCACGGCGCGGTTCTGCGGGATGGTCCAGGGCGTCGTGGTCCAGATCACGACCGAGGCCGCCAGCGCCTCGGTCTGCAGGCAGGCTTCGGCCTCGGGGAAAGCCCCCGCCGCCACGACCGGGAACTTCACCCAGATCTGGTGCGAGGTATGGTCGTGATATTCGACCTCGGCCTCGGCCAGCGCGGTCTTCTCGACCGGGCTCCACATCACGGGTTTCGAGCCCTGATAGAGCGTGCCGTTCATCAGGAACTTCATGAATTCCTCGGCGATGACCGCCTCGGCATGGAAGTCCATCGTCAGGTAGGGATCGGCCCAGTTGCCGGTGACACCCAGCCGCTTGAACTCCTCGCGCTGGATCTGCACCCAGCCCTCGGCGAACTTCCGGCCCTCCTGCCGGAAGGCCACCACATCCACATCGTCCTTGTTCAGGCCCTTGGCGCGATACTGCTCCTCGATCTTCCATTCGATCGGCAGGCCGTGGCAATCCCAGCCCGGCACATAGCGCGCGTCGAAGCCCATCATCTGGTGCGAGCGCACGATCATGTCCTTGATCGTCTTGTTCAGCGCGTGCCCGATATGCAGGTGCCCGTTGGCATAGGGAGGGCCGTCATGCAGCGTGAAGGGCTTGCGGCCCGTCTTCTCGCGCAGGCGGTCGTAGATCCCGATCTCTTCCCAGCGCGCCAGCCACTCCGGCTCGCGCTGGGGCAGGCCCGCGCGCATCGGGAAGTCGGTCTCGGGCAGGAAGACGGTGTCCTTGTAGTCGGGGACGGTGGTCGTGTCGGCGGACATCGGATGCGGTCCTTTGGGGATGTGGGGGATCGGGCGCGCCCCCCGGGGGCTCTGCGCCGCGCAAACGTCGTCACCCGGCGCCTGAGATCAGGACGCCGGGCCGGTAATTCGGGCGATGATCGCGATGCGATGCCTCATGGGCTGGCTTATAGCCGCGCCCCGCGGGCCGGTCCAGTGGCCCGCGGCAGCGGCGGTTCACCGGTCGAAGAGGCCGGTGAGGCTGCGGCTGATGAGGTTCGTGACCTTCGGGCGCGGCGCGGTGTGGAAGGGCAGCGGGCGGCAGAGCTCCATCGCGGCCACGCCCACCCGCGCGGTGAGGGCGCCGTTCACCATCCCCTCGCCGAACCGGCGCGAGACCTTCGAGAGCACGCCCCCGCCCGCGACCGAATGGAGCAGATCGTCGGTCATGGCCACCGCCCCCGCCGCGATCAGCGACGAGAAGACCCGGCGCAGCAGCCGCACGCTGCCGAAGCTGCCCGACCGCCCGCCGTAGATCTCGGCGATGCGGCGCACCATGCGGAGATTGGCATAGAGCGCAGTCGCCACATCGGCGAGCGCCAGGGGCACCAGCGCCGTCACCGCCGCCACCTGCCGCGCCGCCGCCTCGATCTCGCGCCGCGCGCTCTGATCGAGCGTCACGAGAAGCTCGTTCTCGGCCAGCCCGAGGAGGCCGTCCACATCGAAGACCTCGGCCTGCCGCTCGGCCAGCCGGGCCTTCCCCCAGCGCAGGTCGGCGCGGTGGCCATAGATCTTCTCGATGGCCGTCACCACGCGGCGCGCGGCCTTGAGATCGTTCGCGGCCCGTGCGGCGACGGCGGCCTCGCGCAGGCTGTCGAGCCGCTCGAGCCGGACATAGGCCCACCATTCGCGCAGCGCGAGGGCCAGCGCCGTGAGAACGGCCGTCCCGATCAGCACGAAGGCCGCGGCGCCAAGGACGCTGTTGCGCGACAGGAGCGACGTCACGAAGTCCCAGGCCGCGACCGACAGGACGAAGGTCAGGAGCGTGCCGAAGATCCAGCCGGCGAAGCGGCCCAGACGCGAGCTGCGAACCGTGGCGATGCGGCTTGCGGCCAGCATCGCCTGCCCCTGCGGCAGGTCGAGATCGGGCACAGGCGGCACGTCGGCGGGCGTGGGCCCCGAGACGGTCTCGGGCGCCGCGGCCGGGCGGCGGGCGCGGGGCGCATCGGCCGCAGTCTCCTCGCGCGTGTCCCAGTCGAGGAGCAACGGCTTCTTCGGGGGCTTGTCGCTCACGGCGTCTCTCCCAAGGGATGAAGGATGGCGACCCGACGGGCGTTGGGGTCCCGCAAGGTCCGGCCCGGGCGCAGGCCCGCGGAACTGGCCCCCGGGCGCCTCACAGCCGGTCTCCGATCAGGAACTCGGCCGCACGGTCGAGCCGGATGTGCGGCGGCCCCTCGCCCGGTTTCAAGAGCACGCGCGCCGGCGCAAAGGTCATCAGCGCGAATTCCGCATCGAGCCAGCGCTCCACCCCCTCTCGGGCGGGCGAAAGGATCCGCGACGGGTCCGAGGGCAGCTCGCCCGGATACATCGCCACCTGCCGGCCGTTCGCAAGAAGCCGCCCCCGCACCGCCTCGACCGTCTCGCCGTGGCGCGTCACCTCCTCCTCGACCGTGGCGCGGATCGAGGCCAGCGACATGGCCGCGGTGAGCGAGCCTGCGAAGGCCGCCCGGTCGCGCGCCTCGCGCAGCATCGCCTCCATGATGGCAGTGAGTTTCGGGTGCTGCGTGTGGTGCAGATGGTCGGCCATCGTGGCCGCAAACAGGATCCGCTCGACCCGGTGGCCCAGGAGCAGCGTCGACAGGAACGAGTTCCGCCCGGGCCGGAAGGCCGTCAGGATCTCGGCCATGGTGCGGCGCAGATCCTCGAGCGCCTGCGGCCCGGCATGGATCGCTCCCAGCGCATCGACAAGCACCACCTGCCGGTCGATCCTTGCGAAATGCTCGCGGAAGAAGGGGCGGACCACATTCTCCTTGTAGCTCTCGTAGCGCCGGCCCATCTCGCGCCAGAGGCTGGTGCGGGTGGCCTGCGCGGGCATCGGCAGCGGCGCGAAGGTCAGGACCGGCGAGCCCGCGAGATCGCCCGGCAGCAGGAACCGCCCCGGCGTGCAGTCCGACCAGCCCGCCTTCCGCGCCGCCTGCAGATAGGCCGTGAAGCTCGCCGCCAGCGCCTGCGCCTGCGGCTCCTCGAGCGGCAGCGACCCGTCGGCCGCCCGCGCCGTCGCCATGAAGTCGCGCGCCTCCTCGCGGGTCGCCAGCCGCTTCAGCGTCTCCTCGGACCATTGCGCATAGCTCTTGTCGAGAAGCGACAGATCGAGGAGCCACTCGCCGGGGTAATCCACGATGTCGAGATGGACCGTGCGCGGCCCGGTGAGGCCCGAGATCATCCCCGAGGGCCGCACCCGGAACGACAGGCGCAGCTCCGAGATCGAGCGGGTGGAGGAGGGCCAGCGCGGATCCTCGCCCAAGATGGCCGCCAGATGGTTCTCGAAGTCGAAGCGCGGCAGCGTGTCGTCGGGCTGCGGCTGAAGGAAGACAGCCTCGATCCGGCCCTCGGCATGGGCGCGCAGCTGCGGCATCCGCCCCCGGTCGAGCAGGTTCGCCACGAGCCCGGTGATGAAGACCGTCTTTCCGGCCCGCGACAGGCCGGTGACACCGACCCGGATCACCGGCTCGAAGAAGGTTTCGGAGACGGTGCTGACGGCGCCCTCGATGCCGCGCGCCACACCGTCGGTCAGTCTGCGGAAAACCACGCGCCTGCCTCTCGTTGTGCCGCTCTCAGGATAGGCGGCCCTTGCCCATGGATGTAGGCGCGCCGGGCCGCTGTGCCAACAGGCCGCAGAGGAAGTGGCCCGCAGGCAGCCCGCGAGAGGCCGCGACGCTTGCCCTCCCGGGCCGCGCCACGGCCACTGTCCAGACGCGATAGCAGTCTTTGCTATCGCGTCTGCTTCGGCCCGCCGCCCGCCCGTCGGCGCCCCTCTCGGCGGCGCCTCCGGGCCTCCGGCCCCATCCGGCCCGCCCCCGCCATTCGCGCTTCGTGAATGGCGGGCCTCGCCCGCTTGGCAGCGCGGGGCTGCAATGCTAGGGGGCCGTCATGCCGAGATATGCGCTCAGGATCGAATATGACGGGAGCCCCTTCGCGGGCTGGCAGCGGCAGGCCGCGCTCGCGTCCGTTCAGGGCGCGATCGAGACGGCGCTCGGCAGGCTCGAGCCCGGTCCCCACACGATCGCCGCGGCAGGGCGGACCGACACGGGCGTCCATGCGACCGGACAGGTCGCCCATTGCGACCTCGTCCGGGACTGGGACCCGTTCCGCCTCGCCGGGGCGCTGAATGCGCATCTGAAGCCCCTGCCCGTCGCCATCGTCGCCGCGGCGCGGGTGCCGGAGGAGTTCCACGCCCGCTTCTCGGCCGTCGAGCGGCGCTATCTCTTCCGGCTGCTCGCGCGCCGTGCGCCCGAGGTCCACGACCGCGGCCGGGTCTGGCGCGTGCCCCATCCGCTCGACGCCGAGGCGATGCGCGCGGGCGCGGCCCATCTCGTGGGACGGCACGATTTCACCACCTTCCGCGCCGCGGGCTGCCAGGCCGCCTCGCCGGTCAAGACGCTCGACGCGCTCACGCTCGAGACGGTGGAGGGGACGAACGGCATCGAATACCGGTTCCGCCTGCGGGCGCGGAGCTTCCTGCACAATCAGGTCCGCTCCATCGTGGGCACGCTCGAGCGGGTGGGCGCGGGCGCCTGGGCGCCCGATCAGGTCCGGGAGGCGCTGGAGGCCCGCGACCGCGCCGCCTGCGGGCCGGTCTGCCCGCCGCAGGGGCTCTATCTGACCGGCGTGGGCTATCCGGCCGACCCGTTCGCCTGAGGGTCCGAACCTCCGCTCTGCCCGCAGACCTCAAGGCGCCCGATCCGCCGCCGGCGCGGTGGCACCGGGGACAGGGCGGGATCTCCGCAGTCCCGCGGGCCGGTGCTCCCCGTGCCGGGCCGCTGTCCGGGACAGGGCGGCAAGCCTGCCCGCAGGCCGCTCAGGCGTCGGTCAGATGCGGCTCGTTCAGATCCTTGAGCAGCCGTCCGTGCCGGCGCACCTCCGAGAGCACGGCGCCGAAGGTCTCGAACCCCCGCCCCTGCAGCATCGGCAGGAGCTTGAGGAAGGCATCCGCCGTGGCCACCGTGTCGCCGATGGCCGTGTGCCGCGCCTCCTCGGGGATGGTGATGCCGAGCCGGTGGGTCAGGGCATCGAGACTGTGCACGTCGCTCTGCCCGAAGAGCACCGCCGAGAGCAGCACGGTATCGAGGATCGGATTGTCGAAGCGGCGGCCGATCAGCGGCTCGGCCCGGCGCAGGAATTCCATGTCGAAGGGGGCGTTGTGGGCCACGAGCACCGCGCCTTCGGCAAACTTGTGGAACCGGCGCCCCACCTCGACGATGTCGGGCGCCTCGGCCACCATCGCATCGGTGATGCCATGGACCTCGGTCGAGGAGGGCGGGATCGGCCGGTGCGGATTGACCAGCGTGTCGAGCACCTCGGCCTCGACCCGGCGGCCGTTCACGATGCGCACCGCGGCGATCTGCACGATCTCGTCCTGCGAGGGCATGAGGCCCGTCGTCTCGGTATCGAAGACGACATAGGTCAGATCCTCGAGCCGCGCCTCGGCCACCTTCTCGTAGCGCGCCTTCGACAGAAGCTCGAAATCATAGACCACGGCGCGGGGAATGGGCCGCGGGCGGCGACCCGTGCGGCGCGCGGTGCGCAGCGGCAGGCAGAGGGCCGAGGCGCCGGCCCCCGCAGGCTCGGGCCAGATCTCGGTCGTGTGGGTAGAGAGCACCGTGCGCCCCGTCACCTCGGGCACGCCCGGCTCGAGCGGCTCGCCGAGCCAGTCCTCGAGAAGGCCCACAGGCAGCGGCTCGCCGTGCCAGACGAGACGCAGCATGGCCTCGGTGCCGTCCTCGGTCAGGGTCACGCGGAAGTCGTGGCCGGTGCGCCGCGCCGCCACCCGGGCCGCCAGCGTCGCCACGAGGCCGATCACCTCGAAGCCGTTGCAGCGCAGGAGGAGCGGCGCCTCGCCGATCTCGGCCGAGAGGCCCGCCTGCTCCATCCGCGCGCGCAGCCCGTCGAGCAGGTCCGAGGCCCGCGTCAGCGACAGCGGCCAGCCGTCGTGGCGGCTCTCGTCGTGGCGCGCGCCGAGCTCGGTCACGGCGGCGGCGAGACCCGCCGCCTCCTGCCGCAGCGCGCGGTCCATGTCGGGGGGCGGGCAACTGCCGGGCGGCAGCACCTCGAACAGTGTCTGCAGGTTCGCCGCCGGCCGCCGGATCCGGTCGAAGACCTCGGCCAGCAGCGCCTCGCGCCGGGCGTAGGAGGCCAGCGCCGAGGTCACGTCGCGCAGCGTGAGCACATAGCCGGGCTTCGTCGTCTCGCCTCCGATCAGCCGCATCCGCGCGGCCAGCACCCGCGCCCCCACGACGGTGGTGCAGAGGATGTCCGAGGCCGCATCCGGGTCGCCCGCCTCGATCAGCCGCCGGTGCGCATGGCGGATCGGCCCGTCGCGCAGATAGTCGAAGAGGTTGCGGTCGAGCCCCGGCGCGCCGGCCGTGTTCATCAGGTCGGTCGCGGGGCCGTTGTAGAAGACGAGCTGGTGGTCGCCCGAGCAGAGCAGCAGTCCCACCGGCACGTCCGACAGGAGCGCCTCGAGCCGCGCCTTTTCCGACGACAGGCGTGAGGTCTCGCGCGCCACCGACTCGGCCAGCGCGTCGCGCGTCTCGGCAAGCGTGAGGGCGGTTGCCGAGGCGGCGGGCGCCAGATCGCCCAGATAGCGGGCGGTCGGCTCCTCGATGCCGCCGTCGATGCGGGCATGGGCGCGGGCGCGCAGCTTCGAGGCCAGCCGGATGATCGGCAGCGCCACATTGGCGTCGAAGAGATACCAGATCCAGGTGACGAGCCCGAGGATCACGAGCCCCGCCACCAGACCCACCTGCTCGAAGGCGGGCAGAAGCTCGGGGGCGTCGAGGCGCCGGTAGGCGAGGAACAGTCCGATCGCCACCGCCACGTTCGCCCCGCCCGCGAGCGCCGCGAAGAAGAGCAGGATCCGCAGGCGCAGGTTGAGGCGGTCGAGCATGGCTCAGCCCCCCTCGCCCAGCAGCCGGCGCACCTCCTCGCGCAGGGCCTTCAGCTCGAACGGTTTCGAGATGAAGCCGTCGGCCCCCAGCGCGAGCCCCTTCTTGCGCTCGATGGCCGAGCCGCGGGCCGTCATCATCAGGATCTTGACGTGGGCGAGCGTCGGATCGAGCCGCACGCCCTGACAGATCTCGTAGCCGGAGACCTCGGGCAGCATCACGTCGAGCAGCACGAGATCGGGATGGGTCGAGCGGATGCGGCCCAGCGCCTCCGCGCCGCTGGCCACCCGGTCGTGCTCGTAGCCTTCGCGTGTGATCAGATAATCGAGCGCGATGGCGATATTGTCCTCGTCTTCCACCACGAGGATCCGGCGCTTTCTGGCTCCATCGGCCATGTCACCCCTCCCTGCAGGCCGCCTTCAGCAGTTCGTCCTCCTCCCCGGCCGGCGCCCAGTCGGTGCCGGTCAGGGTGCCGTCGGGCCGGAGTTCCGACCCGGTCTCGAGATTTGCGGTGCGCCGGCCTTCGCAGTCGAAGGCCATGGGAACGCGCTGGGTATTGTGCCAACGCTGCACCACCACCACGTCGGCGCGCCGGATGCCCGGATCGCTTTCCGACCGGAGCAGCGCGGTGCGGTCGAGCGCCATGAAGCGCGTGGTGACCGGAAAGACCAGCGTCCAGGGCCGGAGACCCACGCGATCCTCGGGCGTCGAGATCATCACGACCTCAGCCGGCAGCGCCGCGGCGACGCGCGGATACCAGGTGTATTCGTTCCAGATCGAGAAGAAGAGCATCCCCGCCCCCGCCGCGATCGGCACGATCCACTTCGGCAGCCGCCGGCGGCTGAGGAGGCGCAGGAGCAGCGCGATCCCGGCAAGACCGGCTCCGGCGGCGAGGGTGGCGAGGAGGTCCATGACCATGAGGGGGCCTTCAGGTGCGCGCGCCGCGGGCAGAGCCCAGCGCGGATTGCATGGTGCGCACGACGACGAAGGCGTCGCGCAGGTGACTGCGCTCGAAATCCGACAGGTCCGAGGGTGCGAGGAAATTGTCCGGCGCGCGGCCCGACCGGATCAGCCGCGCCTGGTTCTCGAGCCGGATCTGGGCGATCATGTCGTAGGCTTCGATCAGGTCGCGCGCGCCCGAGACAGAGATCACGCCCGCATTCTCGGCCGCCTGCAGCCGGGCGCGCGTGTTCACGGCCCCGAGCTCGCCGATCAGCGCATAGACGCGTCCGAGGTCGATCACCGGCACGACGCCGTTGTGCTTGAGGTCGATGTGGTTCTTGTGCTCGCCCGACCGGATGGTGGCAAAGCCCCGGATCAGCCCCAGCGGCGGCATGTGCTTCAGCGAATTCGCGATCATGTGCGCGACGAAGATCGAATTCTTCGCAGCCATGCCCAGCGTGTCGGCCTGTAGCTCGTGGAACAGGCTCTCGTCGCCGCCGATGGGGCGCAGGTCGAACATGACCGAGGAGAGCATCTGCGCCATCGGGTCGGGCCGGTCGATCCAGCCGAGGAAATACTGCCGCCAGACCGCGAGCGGCTGCCGCCAGCGCGGGTTGGTGGCCATCATCTCGCCCGGGCAATAGACATAGCCGCAGGCGTCGAGCCCGTCCGACACGAAGGCCGCGAGGGCCGAGAAATAGGGTGCGTCGGCGGGCAGCGTCTTGTCCGACAGGATCAGGCAGTTGTCCTGATCCGAGACGCCGGTCTGCTCCTGCCGCCCCTGGCTGCCGCAGGCGCACCAGCAATAGGCCACCGGCGGCGGCCCGAGCTCGGCCTCGGCGAGCGTGAGCAGGCGGCGCGTCACCGTATCGGAGATGTCGGTGATGAGCCGCGTGACCACCTCGTGCGAATTGTGCCCCGCCACGAGCTGCACGAGGAGCTTCGGGATCCGCCCCGTGACCGCCTTCAGTTCGTCGAGCGACTCGGCCGTGGCCGCATCGCGCACGAGCTGCGCCGAGGAGACGGCCTGAAAGCGGGTGAGGTCGGTCTGGGTGATCATGCCGACGAGGCGGCCCTCCTCGACCACCGGCAGATGGCCGATGCGCCGCTCGAGCATCACATGCAGGATGTCCGACCCCAGCGCCTCGGGCGAGAGCGCGATCGGGTCGCGGGTCATCACCTCGGCCACGGGGGTCGCCGGATCGAGCCCCGTGGCCACGACCTTGTTCGTCATGTCGCGGGTGGTCACGATGCCGAGGAAGGCGTGGCCCTCGACCACGCCCAGCGACGAGACGCCCGCGTCGCGCATCTTCATGGCAGCGGCGCGGATCGTGTCGGCCGGGCCGCAGGTCACGGGCTTGCGCGCCATGAGGTCGGCCACCTTCTGCGTCGTGAGGTCGGAGGCGCGGTAGCCTTGCGTCCGCCGCCGGGTGAAGAACCGCTCGAAGGCCGGCGAGGCGGCGAAGAGATGGCGGAATTCGTCGGCGGGCAGCATGAGCAGCACGCCCTCCGAGGTGGACTGCGCCGTGGTCGCGGCGCGGCCGTCGCGCATGAGGCCCCGCTCGCCGAAGGAGTTGCGCGGGCCCAAGACCGAGATCACGTCGCCCGAAGGCTCGAGGATCTCCACCCCGCCCCGCTTGACGAGATAGAGGCCCGTCAGCCGCTCGCCGTGACGGTAGATCGTCTCGCCGGCGGCGATCTCCCTGCGGCTGAAGCAGCCGGCGACACGCGCCAGCTCGTCCCGCGGCAGGCTGTCGTAGGGATGCACCGTCTCCAGAAAGCTCACGATGGTCTGCACGTCTTCCATGAGGCTCCTCGACACTGCACCGGATCGGCGCGCCCCCCTGCCGGGGGACGCGCCCTTGGCCCCTCAGTGGGCCGTGGCCTTGCCGGCACCGCGCGGAATGCGGATGCTTTCGACCAGCTCGACCACCTGACGCGGCGGAGCCTTCGTCACCGCCGAGACCGCGAAGGCCACGGCGAAGTTCAGGATGGCGCCGATGGTGCCGATCGACAGCGGCGAGATGCCGAAGAAGTAGTTCGCGGGCACGTCGGCATAGACTTCCGTCCCGGGGATGAAGAACCAGCCCTTGTAGAGGAAGATGTAGACCGAGGTGAAGACGAGGCCCACGAGCATGCCGAGGATCGCGCCTTCCTTGTTCACGCGCTTCGAGAAGATCCCCATCATCAGCGCCGGGAAGATCGTCGCGGCGGCCAGACCGAAGGCCAGCGCCACCACCTGCGCGGCGAAGCCGGGCGGGTTGAGGCCGAGCCAGGTCGAGATCACGATGGCGAAGGTCATCGAGATCCGCGCGGCCAGAAGCTCGCCCTTCTCCGAGATGTTCGGATTGATCGAGCCCTTGATGAGGTCGTGCGAGATCGCCGAGGAGATGGCGAGCAGGAGGCCTGCCGCGGTCGAGAGGGCGGCGGCCAGAGCCCCCGCAGCCACGAGCGCGATCACCCAGCCCGGAAGGGCCGCGATCTCGGGGTTGGCCAGCACCATGATGTCGTTGTCGACCTTGACCACCTCGTTGGCGACCCAGCCGCGCTCGGCCAGCGTCTGGCCGCCCACGGTGACTTCGGCGCCCTTGGCGATGCGGGCCTCGTTGGCCGCCGCCAGAGCCGCCTCGAGCTCGGTGATCCGGGCCGCGTCCGCATTGGCCGCGCGCGCGTCGGCGAGGGCCTTGGTCGCGCCCTCGACGGCCTTGTTCTCGGCGGCGAGCTTGGCATCGTTGAAATACTGGATCTTGCCGTCGCCGTTCAGGTCCTGAAGGACGAGGAGACCCGTCTGCTCCCAGGTGCGCACCCAGCTCAGCTTCGGATCGTTCTGGATCGCATCGAGCGAGACCGCATCCTGATCCAGCGCGTTGCCGGTCACGGCACCGGGCCACATGGTCGTGGTGAAGTTCAGCCGCGCCATCGAGCCCACGGCCGGAGCCACGGTGTAGAGGAGCGCGATGAAGACAAGCGCCCAGCCGGCCGAGGAGCGGGCGTCGGCCACCTTCGGCACGGTGAAGAAGCGGATGATGACGTGCGGCAGGCCCGCGGTGCCGATCATCAGCGACATGGTGAAGAGGAACATGTTCAGCATCGAGGGCGTGTCGGCGGTGTAGGCGGTGAAGCCCAGTTCCGTGACCACCTGATCGAGCTTGGCCAGGAACGCCTGGTCGCCGCCCGCGGGCGCATAGTCGCCGATCAGGCCGAGCTGGGGCAGGAAGGCCCCCGTCAGCGCGAGCGAGATGAAGATCGCGGGGATCGTGTAGGCGATGATGAGCACGACATACTGGGCGACCTGCGTGTAGGTGATGCCCTTCATGCCGCCGAACACGGCATAGGCGAAGACGATCGCCGCGCCGATATAGAGGCCCATGTCGGTCGAGACTTCGAGGAAGCGCGAGAAGGTCACGCCCACGCCGCGCATCTGCCCGATCACATAGGTGATCGAGATGATGATGAGGCAGACCACCGCCAGAAGCCGGGCGCCGCCCGAATAGAAGCGGTCACCGATGAATTCCGGCACGGTGAACTTGCCGAACTTGCGCAGGTAGGGCGCGAGCAGCAGGGCCAGAAGCACATAGCCGCCGGTCCAGCCCATGAGGAAGGCCGACTGGGTGTAGCCGCCGGCCGGGGCGAGCGCGATGATGCCCGCCATCGAGATGAAGGAGGCCGCCGACATCCAGTCCGCGCCCGTGGCCATGCCGTTCATGACCGGGTGCACGCCCTGACCGGCGGCATAGAACTCTGCGGTCGAACCCGCCCGGGCCCAGATCGCAATCCCGACGTAGATGGCAAAGGTGATGCCGACCACGATCAGGTTGAGAGTGAATTGATCCATCCTGTGCGGCTCCCCTTACTCGTCCACGCCGTATTCACGGTCGAGCTTGTTCATCCGCCAGGCGTAGACGAAGATCAGCACGAGGAAGACGTAGATGGAGCCCTGCTGGGCGAACCAGAAGCCGAGGTCGGCCCCGCCCACCATGATGCCCTCGAGCGCGGGGCGCAGGATGATCCCCAGTCCGAACGAGCAGGCGAACCAGATCGCCAGCGAGATGAGGATGATGCGGACGTTCGCCGACCAGTAGGCATTCGACGACGTCCGGTCTGATGTCACATGACCAGTTCTGTCCACCATTGGACTTCCTCCCTGTAGGTTTCTTCTCCCCGCCCGGTCCCTCCTCCTCGAGGGACGCGGGCCTCGTTCACGCCGACACGCGGTCCACGATGCGGCCGAGGGCGCTCGCGATCTCGTCGATGGCTCCCATCGCATCGATCCGTTCGAGCACGCCGCGGCCGGCGTAGTAGGCGATCAGCGGTGCCGTCTGCGCATGGTAGGCGGCGAGCCGCGCTCCCACCGTTTCGGCATTGTCGTCGGGACGGCGCTTGAACTCCGTCCCGCCGCACTTGTCGCAGGTCCCCGCACGCGCGGGCTGCTTGAAGCTGTCGTGGTATCCCTCGCCGCAGGTGGCGCAGGTGCTGCGGCCCGACACCCGCTCGACCATGGCCCCGTCATCGACCTCGAGGCTGATCGCCGCCGTGACCCGCTGGCCCGCCCGCTCGAGGAGCCCGTCGAGGGCCGCGGCCTGCCCCGCGGTGCGGGGAAAGCCGTCGAGGATGATGCCGCGCGCGACATCGGGCTGCGCCATCCGGTCGGCGAGGATCGCAAGCACGATCTCGTCCGAGACGAGGCCCCCCGCCTCCATCACCGCCTTCGCGGCCATGCCCGCAGGCGTGCCCGCGGCCACCGCCGCGCGCAGCAGATCGCCCGTCGAGAGCTGGACGAGGCCGAAGCGCTCCTCGAGCATCCGGGCTTGGGTGCCCTTGCCCGCGCCCGGAGGCCCGAGCAGGATCAGCACGGGCGGACGGGTGGTCGTCTCGGTCACGCCCTCCATGCCTCAGCCCCGGTTCTTGCGGTTGGCGATCAGGTCGTCGACCACCGACGGGTCGGCCAGCGTCGTGGTGTCGCCGAGCGAGCCGAAGTCGTTCTCGGCGATCTTGCGCAGGATGCGGCGCATGATCTTGCCCGAGCGGGTCTTGGGCAGGCCGGGCGCCCACTGGATCACGTCGGGCGAGGCGATGGGGCCGATTTCGGTGCGGACCCATTTCACCAGATCCTTGCGCAGTTCCTCGGTCGGCTGGACCCCGTTCATCAGCGTGACATAGGCATAGATGCCCTGCCCCTTGATGTCGTGCGGATAGCCCACCACCGCGGCCTCGGCGACCTGCGCATGGGCGACCAGCGCCGATTCCACCTCGGCGGTGCCCATCCGGTGGCCCGAGACGTTGATGACGTCATCGACCCGGCCCGTGACCCAGTAATAGCCGTCCGCATCGCGACGGCAGCCGTCGCCGGTGAAGTAATAGCCCTTGTATTGCGAGAAATAGGCCTCTTCGAACCGCTCGTGGTCGCCCCAGAGCGTGCGCATCTGCCCCGGCCAGCTGTCGGCGATGCAGAGCACCCCCTCGGTCGCCGTCTCGTGCAGCTCGTGCCCGTCGGTCGGGTCGAGGATCACCGGCTTCACCCCGAAGAAGGGCTTCGAGGCGGCACCCGGCTTCACCGGGGTGGCCCCCGGCAGCGGCGTGATCATGTGGCCGCCCGTCTCGGTCTGCCAGAACGTGTCGACGATCGGGCAGCGGCCCTTGCCGACATGGGTGTTGTACCAGCTCCAGGCCTCGGGGTTGATCGGCTCGCCGACCGACCCCAGGAGCTTCAGCGACGACAGGTCGTACTTCTCCACCCATTCCGGCCCGAGGCCCATCAGCGAGCGGATCGCCGTCGGCGCGGTGTAGAACTGGTTGACCTTGTGCTTCTCGCAGACGGCCCAGAAGCGGCCGGCATCGGGATAGGTCGGCACGCCCTCGAACATGAGCGTGGTCGCGCCGTTCGCCAGCGGACCGTAGACGATGTAGCTGTGGCCCGTGACCCAGCCCACGTCCGCCGTGCACCAGAAGACGTCGCCGTCATGGTAATCGAAGGTCATCTGGTGGGTCATGGCGGCATAGGTCAGATAGCCGCCCGAGGTGTGCACGACCCCCTTCGGCTTGCCGGTCGAGCCCGAGGTATAGAGGATGAAGAGCGGATCCTCGGCATTCACCTCCTCGATCGGGCAGTCGGGCGAGGCGTGGCGCATCAGCTCCTTCACGTCCACGTCGCGGCCGTCCATCCAGTGGATCTGGTCGCCCGTGTGCTTGACGACGAGGCAGCGCACCCGGTCCGAGCAATG
This sequence comes from Cereibacter johrii, assembly GCF_001720585.1. Lineage (GTDB taxonomy): Bacteria > Pseudomonadota > Alphaproteobacteria > Rhodobacterales > Rhodobacteraceae > Cereibacter_A > Cereibacter_A johrii. Next base: position 22,764 of record NZ_MABH01000017.1, read on the forward strand.
CAGGAGCGCGGCATCGGTGTTCGACTTCAAGGGCGTGCGCCGACCGCCGCGCGGGGCGGTGTCGGCGGTGATGACGACCTTGGCCTGGCAGTCGTTGATGCGGTTCGCCAGCGCGTCGGGCGAGAAGCCCGCGAAGACGACGGAATGGATGGCGCCGATCCGGGCGCAGGCCAGCATCGCATAGGCGGCCTCGGGGATCATCGGCAGATACATCACCACCCGGTCGCCCTTGCGCACGCCCTGGCTCACCAGCACATTGGCCATCCGGCAGACCTGGTCGTGCAGCTCCTGATAGCTGATGTGCTGGGCCGGCGCGTTCGGATCATCCGGCTCCCAGATGATCGCGGTCTGCTTGGCGCGCGTCGCGAGGTGCCGGTCGATGCAGTTCCAGGCGATGTTCAGCGTGCCGTCCTCGAACCATTTGATCGAGACCTCGCCCGGCCGGAAGCTCGTGTTCTTGACCTTGGTGTAGGGCTTGATCCAGTCGAGCCGCTTGCCCTGTTCGCCCCAGAATGCCTCCGGGTCGGCCACGGATGCAGCATACATCCGCTCGTAGCCGGCCGCGTCGACATGGGCCTGCGCAATGAAATCTGCCGACGCGGTATAGACCGCATTCGTCTGAGCGTGATCCATGAAAGCTCCTCCAACAGGCGGGCCGCGCACGGCCCGCTACAAGGCCGCAACGGCGGCCACCCTCCTCCATTAGCCAGAGTGTAACGCATCAGTCAATTTTCGCGTAACTCTTTTTGCAGCCATGATTTTTCTGTCACTTTTTTTACTGATATTCTCGAAAAGCTGTAAATCATGAAAACGGACAGCGCCATTTGCGCTTGTTTTTCAACGCCCTGCCCGCGCGCGAATGACGCAGGGGGAAGCGCCCGCGCAAGGAGAGCCGGAGTCATGGGCGCTGCGGCTCTCCCTACGCGGGAGCGGCCAGCGGCGCTATGCCGCTGCCGGCGAGGCTCCGCCAAATTCCGCGATTCGTTCAGCTTTCGGAAAGGATCGCGTCCACGCCCGCCACGTCGGGCACATAGCGCACCAGCGGCTCGCGCAGCCCCTGCGCCAGCAGCACGCGGCGCACCTCGAGATTGGCCCCGGTCAGGAAAAGCTGCCCGCCGCGGCGGTGCATCTTGTGGGCGAGAAGCTCGAACGAGCGCGCGCCCGAACTGTCGATGAAGGGCACCTCGGCAAAGTCCAGCACGAAGGCACGCGGCCGCTCGGCGAACCGGTCGAGGGCCGAGCCGAGCATCGCCGCCGCCCCGAAGAAATAGGGCCCGCGCAGCCGGTAGACGACGCGCTCGGCCGTGACGGCGCCACCCGCCTCGGGCACCTGCGCGGGCTCGGCCGAGGCCGCGTCGGACATGCGCCGGATGAAGACGAGCCCGCCCAGCGCGAAGCCCACGACGATCCCCTCGGTCAGGTCGCGGAAGACGACGAGCAGGAAGGTCGCGAGCACCACCATCGCATCGCCGCGCGAGGTGCGCAGGAGGGCCCAGAATTCCTCCTTCTCGAACATGTTCCAGGCCACGACGGCAAGGAGCCCCGCCAGCGCCGCAAGCGGGATGTAGGCGGCCAGCGGCGCCGCCACCAGCATGAAGCCCAGCACGAAGAGCGCATGCAGCATCCCCGACACCGGCCCGCGCGAGCCCGCGCGCACGTTGGTGGCCGTCCGGGCGATGGTGCCCGTGACGCAGAAGCCGCCGAAGAGCGCCGAGCCCACGTTGGCCCAGCCCTGCGCGATGAGTTCGGCGTTGGGCCGGTGCTGCGTCCCCGCCATCCCGTCCGCCACCACGGCCGACAGGAGCGACTCGATGGCACCGAGCAGCGTGAAGCTCACGGCCCAGGGCAGCGCCGCGAGGATCGCCTCGCGGTCGAGGGCCGGCAGGGCGGGCGTCGGCAGCATCTTCGGCAGTTCGCCGAAGCGCGTGCCGATGGTCTCGACCGGCAGCTTCAGGACGAGCACCGCGACCGAGGCCAGAACGATGGCGATGAGAAGGCTCGGCAGCCGCGGAGAGAGGCGCTTCAGCCCCTCGATCATCGCGATGGTGCCCACGGCCACGCCGAGTGCCGCGGGCGTGAGCGTCCCGCGCGCGGCCCAGAGCGCCTCGACCTTCGCCACCAGCGCCGAAGGCTCGGGGCCCGCGAGCGTCAGGCCCAGCAGCTCCTTCATCTGGCTCGCGGCGATGATGACCGCGATCCCCGCCGTGAAGCCCACCGTCACCGGATAGGGAATGAAGCGGATGTAGCTGCCGAGCTTCAGCGTGCCGACGGCGATCAGCAGGAAGCCCGACAGGAAGGTGGCGAGGATCAGGCCCTCGATCCCCGTCTGCATCACGCAGGCCGCGACGAGCACGATGAAGGCGCCCGCGGGGCCTCCGATCTGGAAGCGGCTTCCGCCCAGCGCCGAGACGAGAAAGCCGCCCACGATGGCGGTGTAGAGCCCGCGTTCGGGGCCCACCCCCGAGGCGATGGCGATGGCGGTCGAGAGCGGCAGCGCGACGATCGCCACGGTCAGGCCGGCCAGCGCATCCGCGCGCAGGTCGCGCAGCCCGTAGCCTTCGCGGAACACCGTCACGATCTTCGGCAGAAAGTGATCCCAGAAGGTGAGGCTTGTCCCGCGCATGTCCGTGCCTGTATCGCTTGGTGTCGCAAGCGGAGCGCCCGGCTCCGCAGCTTGTCAAGCGTCCCCCGGATCATGCCCGAGCCCCGAGACCTCCTGCAATCGGCCGATGACGAGGCCCGCGCCCTCGCCCGGAGCCTCCTCGCCCGCGCGCGCCACGCGGCACTGGCCGTCACCGATCCCGCCACCGGCACGCCGGGAATCAGCCTGATCGCCTTCGGGCTCGACCCGGAGGGCCTGCCGCTGACGCTCGTCTCCGCGCTTGCGCCCCACCGCGAGGCGCTGCGCCTCCATCCCGAGGCCGCCATCCTGGTGGGCGAGCCCGGCGAGAGGGGCGACCCTTTGACGCACCCCCGGCTGATGGTGAAGGTACGGGCCGCGTTCGTCCCCCGGACGGCGCCCGAGCATGGGGCGCTCCGCGCGCACTGGCTGGCCACCCATCCCAAGGCGAAGCTCTACGTGGACTTCCCCGATTTCGCCTTCGTGCGCCTTGCGCCGGTCTCGGCGGTGCTGAACGGCGGCTTCGGCCGCGCCTGGCGCCTCGCGCCCGAGGATCTGCGCCCGGAGTGACGGGCCCGTCTCCCTCCCCCGGGGCCTGTCCCGCCGCCCTGCCCGCCCGGCCCCGGCTCTCCCGTGACCGGCGGCCGCGCTCCTTCCCCACGCGACAGTCAGGCCCCGTGATCGCGCGCGGGCTTGCCAGCGGCCCGGTGGCCTCGCTACCTTCCGCGCATGAGGATGATCGCATGACCTTCACCCGGCGCTGGCTGCTCTCGGCGCTTCTGGCCAGCGCGGCCAGCCCGGTGCTGGCCGAGGCCCCGCTCACCTCGCC
>NZ_MABH01000018.1 GCF_001720585.1 Cereibacter johrii
CCGTCGGGCAGCGCGAGCCGGGCCCGGGCCGCGGCCCAGACCCGGGCACAGACGTCGCGCATGATCGCGGGCAGCCCCTGGCCCGCGCCGAGCGAGGGCTTCGAGATGATGTCCACCGCTCCCGCCTCCATGGCGCGCATGACCGTCTCGCCGCTCGTCCGCGTGAGCGAGGAGATGACGACCGTGGGCACCGGCGCGCTCTCCATGTAGCTGCGCAGGAAGGTGAGCCCGTCCATCTGCGGCATCTCGAGATCGAGCGTCACCACGTCGGGCTTCAGCGCGGCCATCTGCGCGCGCGCGGCCTCGGCGCCCGAGGCGGTGCCCACCACCTCGAGCCGCGGGTCGGTCGCAAGCCCCAGCGCCAGCGCCTGCCGGACCATGGCGGAATCGTCCACGATCAGCACGCGCGTGCGCCCCTCGCGGGCCTGCGCGGCCATCGGCCTGTCGGCGGCAGCCGTCATCGGCGGACCTCCTTCTGATGGAGGCCGCCGCCCAGCGACCGCCAGCCGGTCTCGTGCCCGCGCAGGCTTTCGGTGACGCTCGTCACCAGCCAGCCGCCCGGCTCGGTCGCGGCATGGAGCGCGCGCAGCGTCTCGGCCTGATCGGCCCGGTCGAAGTAATAGAGCACGTTGCGGCAGAAGATCGCCTGGAACGGCTTGCGGAACGGGAAGGGCCGGGTCTTGAGGTTCATCCGGCGGAAGGTGCAGGCGGCCGCGATCTCGGGCGCCACGCGGTAGCTGCCGCCGCCCAGCGGCACGAACCAGCGCCGGAGCACGGCGTCGGGCACCTGTTCGAGATGGCGGCGGCGGTAGATCCCCTGCTCGGCCTGCTCGACCATGGGCGCGCTGATGTCGGTGCCGAGGATCTGGGTCCGCGCGAGACCGGCGGGCCCCAGCGTCTCGGCGATCATCATGGCGATCGTATAGACCTCGTCGCCGCTCGAGCAGGCCGCGCTCCAGATGCGGATCTCCTCGCGGCGCGCGAGCACGGGCAGCACCATGGCGCGGAAGGCATCGAGCACGTCCGGCTCGCGGCAGAAATAGGTGTGGTTGGTCGAGGCCGCATGCATCACCGCCAGTTCGAGCTCGTGCGAGCCCTCGGCATCGAGGCGCAGCGCGATGTCGGCGAGGCTGCCCAGATCGTAGGCGCGGCGCACGCGGGTCAGCCGCTGGCGCAGAAGCTCGCCCTTGTGCTCGGGATAGGCGATGCCGCAGCGCCGGCTCAGCCAGACGCGGATCGCCTCGTAGCCCGCCTCCTCGCGGATCGTCATGCCGCACCTCCCGCCGCGAGGCGGTTGCCGTCGAGCACGAGCGCCACCTCGCCTGTGCCGAGGAGCGCGCAGCCCCAGCTGGCCCGCACCTGCGCGAGACGGCCCGTGAGAGGTTTCATCACCACCTGCTGGCGGTCGAGCACCTCATCGACCGGCAGCGCGATGAGGCCGGTCGCGGTGCTGACCACGGCCAGCACCTGCCCGGCGGGCGGCGAGACCGCGGAGGGCGCCTCGCCGTAGAACCGCTCGAGCCGGCAGACCGGGATCCAGCGGCCGCGCAGCCTCAGCATCTCGGAGCCGCCCGCCGCGCCCACGCCCATCAGGTCGGCGGACTGCGGCTGCACGATCTCGGACACCGCGTCGATGGGCAGCGCATAGAGCCGCGCGCCCAGACGCAGGATGATGCAATCGAGGAAGGCCAGCGAGACGGGAATATGGAGCGACACCTCGCTGCCCTGCCCGTCGCGGCTGTCGACGCCGATGCGGCCGCGCAGGGCGGACATGGTGGCGTTGAGCACATCCATCCCCACCCCGCGCCCCGAGAGGTTCGTCACGGCCTCTGCGGTCGAGAAGCCGGGCTCGAAGATCACCTTCCAGAGGGTCGCGGGCTCGGGCTCCTCGTCGGGGCCGAAGAGGCCGCGCTCGCGCGCCCGCTTCAGGATCTTCGGCCGCGAGAGGCCGCGCCCGTCGTCGGCCACCGAGATCCGCACCTCCGAACCCGCCTGCGCGGCCGCGAGCACGATCCGTCCCGTCTCGGGCTTGCCCGCCGCCCGCCGCTCCTCGGGCGGCTCGAGCCCGTGATCGGCCGAGTTGCGCACCACATGGAGGAGAGGGTCGTAGAGCTGGTCGGCCACGAGCTTGTCGATCGCCGTCTCGGCGCCCTCGAAGACCATCTCGATCTTCTTGCCCGTCTGCCGCTCGAGTTCGCGCACCATCCGGCGGAGGCGCTTGAACACCTCCTCGACCGGCACGAGCCGGAGCTCGGTCGCGGCATCCTGCACCTCGCGCACGATCATCCGGAGCCGGTGGACGGCCGCGTCGAAGGCGGGCAGCTCCAGCCCTTCCAGATCGGGCGAATGGACCGTCTCGGCGACCGAGAGCGAGAGCTCGCCCACGAGATCCATGAGCCGGCCGATCTTCTCGGAGGAGACGCGCAGGAGCCCGCTGTCGGGCCCGGCTTCGACGGCCGCGCTCATGCCTGCCCCCTCGGAGGCCGGACGGCCCGGGGCCGGGCGCGGCCGACGCCCGCCCCGGGGCAGGCGCGGCAGGCCGGGGGAGGCATGGCGGACAGGGGAAGGATCGGGGACATGGGGCTCGATGGCTCTCGGGCGGGGCCGCGGTCAGGCCGCTTCGTCGCTTCGGTCGAAATTGAAGATGCAGACGCCGTCGAAGCCCGTGGACTTGAACAGGAAGGTCTTCTTCATCGTGTCGAGGAAGCCGCCGTGCTTCTTCTCGAAATTCTTCAGCTCGCCGATCGCCGGGAAGAAGACGTTGATCGACACATCGCCCTCCTTCGAGATCAGCACGTTCAACCCGCTGAGATTGCAGGTGGGGATGGCGTTGCCGAGGGCCTCGACCACGAAGGGCACGGCGATCTGGGCGGCATCGAGACTTGGAAATTTCAGATGATAGGTCTTGGACAACATGACGCTTGGGGCCCCGCAATCTTTGTTCCGTGGGACGGGAAACGGCGCGCCGGCGCGGGATGTGAGTCACCCTAGGGATGGGCGAGTTACATCCGTTCGTATGGAGAGCCCTGCGAGGATACATACCGGCGCGACCGGAGACCGGCGAAAGCCGGGGTCACTCTCGGCGGCAGGGATCCCCGCCGGCCGAAAGACCTGTCGGAAAGTTGCCCCAGCCCGAAGGTGGAGGGGCCGCTGACGGTTCCTCGACAGAAGCCAAGGGTCAATTTCCCGACAACGTGCGCGGCACGCCTCCGGTTCCCGCCTTATCGACGAAGGCGCCGCCCGTTTTAGAGCCCGGCGAAAAATTTTCTGCGCTCCCCCGGCGCGTTGGCACGATCCCTGCCTTTAGGTGGGCAAGAGACGAGAAACGTCGAGGAGCAGACATGGCCGCCATCCAGATCATCGGAACCGACTTTGCCGCCGCCGCGGCGCTCGAGGGGCTGCTCGCCCGCAGGCGCGTGCGCCTGCAGGGACCGGAGGGCGGCCCGGTGTCGGTTCTGGCCTGCTCGGCGCGCCATGAGGCGCAGGCGGGCGGCACGGTGGGCGTGACC
>NZ_MABH01000019.1 GCF_001720585.1 Cereibacter johrii
GCCCCGCCGCTCCGGTCCAGCGCCCGGCCGCCGCCGCCTCGGCCGAGAAGCCGCGCTTCGGCATCGGCTCGCTCATCAACCGGATGGCCGGCCACGGCGAGCAGCAGCCCGAGCAGCGCCCGCAGCAATCGCGCCAGCAGCCGCCGGTGACGAGCTACGAGGACGAGCCGGAGATGTCCGCCGATCAGGAGCGCATCGAGATCCCGGCGTTCCTGCGGCGTCAGGCAAACTGATCCGTTCACATCTCTCTTTGGAAAGGCCCGGCGCGTCCGGGCCTTTTTCTTTTCTGGATCAAGCAGTTCCGGCGGGTCGGCGGAGAGGGGGCGCCGATGACGTCTCTCTGTTACATGCGGTCACAAAGAGTGAATTGAGAAGAAATGCGCGACATCCTAACTCACGATGGCAAGACGGAGAGAAGCCGTCGACGTGAACCGGACCACAAGCCGGAAAGGACAAGGCCGTGCAGAGCACTCTGAAATCCGCAGCGAAATTCACCGGCGTCGGGCTCCATTCCGGCGAGCCTGTCCGCATGGTCGTCAAGCCCGCCTCCGCCGACTATGGCATCTGGTTCCGCCGCGTGGACGTGACCTCGGGCGACGCGCTGATCCCGGCGCGCTGGGATGCGGTGGTGCCCTCGCGCCTCTGCACCCTGATCGCGAATCCCTCGGGCGTGACGGTCTCGACCATCGAGCATGTGATGGCGGCCCTCGCCGGCTGCGGCATTCACAATGCGCTGATCGAGATCGACGGCCCCGAGGTTCCGATCCTCGACGGCTCGTCGGTGCCCTTCGTCGAGGCCTTCCTCGCCCGCGGCATCCGCGAGCAGGCCGAGCCGGTGCGGGCGATCCGCATCCTCGAGCCGGTCGAAGTGCGCGAGGGAGAGGCGGTGGCCCGGCTCGAGCCCGCCGACGATTTCGAGATCGATTTCTCGATCGACTTCGCCGAAGCGGCCATCGGCCGTCAGGAGAAGTCGCTCAACATGTCCAACGGCGCCTTCGTGCGCGAGCTCTGCGACAGCCGCACCTTCTGCCGTCAGGCGGATGTGGATGCGATGCGCGCGAACGGGCTCGCTCTCGGCGGCACCTTCGAGAATGCCGTGGTGTTCGAGGGCGACCGGATCCTCTCGCCGGGTGGCCTGCGCCATGCCGACGAGCCGGTGCGCCACAAGATGCTCGACGCGCTCGGCGACCTTTCGCTCGCGGGCGGCCCGATCATCGGCCGCTACACCGGCATCCGCGCCGGCCACGCGCTGACCAACCGGCTGCTGCGGACGCTCTTCGCCCGCCGCGATGCCTTCCGTCTCGTGGATTGCGGCCTCATGGCGGGCTGCAAGCTGCCGGGCGTGGGCGTCCACCGGTCGGACGTCCCTGCACTGCGCTGATCCTGGCGTCGGGGCGCAAAGGCGTTTTGCGCCCCGGATTTTTCTGTGCTAGGAACCGGGCAAACAGCCGTCGGGCCATGGTCTGACGGGGCAGAGGGCAGAGGTAAGCGGAACATGGTGAAGTCTGGCGCGCGGTTGCTCGGCACGGCCCTCTGTGTCGCGCTGGTGGCCGGCTGTGGTGGGGGCAGCCAGAAGGAGCCGCCTCTGGAAAATTTCACCGCCGAGCAGATCTATCAGCGCGGCGAATACGAGCTCGAGGCCCGCACCAAGCCCGACCGCGCCATCCGCTATTTCTCCGAGGTGGAGCGGCTCTATCCCTACACGGAATGGGCCAAGCGCGCGCTCATCATGCAGGCCTACAGCTACCACAAGGCCAAGGACTACGAAGAGGCGCGCGGTGCCGCGCAGCGATTCCTCGACTTCTATCCGGGGGACGAGGATGCGGCCTATGCGCAGTATCTGCTGGCGCTCTCCTATTACGACCAGATTGACGAGGTGGGCCGCGACCAGGGCCTGACCTTCCAGGCGCTGCAGGCGCTGCGCGTCGTGATCGAGGATTATCCCGAGAGCGAATATGCCCAGTCCGCGATCCTGAAGTTCGATCTGGCCTTCGACCATCTCGCCGCCAAGGAGATGGAGATCGGCCGCTACTACCTCAAGCGCGGCCATTACACCGCCGCGATCAACCGCTTCCGCACCGTGGTCGAGGATTTCCAGACCACGACCCATACGGCCGAGGCGCTGCACCGACTGGTGGAAAGCTACCTCGCCCTCGGGCTCGTCAACGAGGCGCAGACCGCCGGCGCGATCCTCGGGCACAACTACCGCTCGAGCCCGTTCTACGAGGACAGCTACAAGCTCCTCACCGGGCGCGGTCTCTCGATGGAGGCCAAGGGCGACAGCTGGCTCTCGAAGGTCTATCGCCAGATGATCCGCGGCGAGTGGCTCTGACGCGCGCGAACCTCACGGGGCAGGGCGATGCTGCGCTCGCTTGACATCCGCGACATGCTCATCATCGACCGGCTCTCGCTGGCCTTCCAGCCGGGGCTGAACGTGCTCACCGGCGAGACGGGGGCGGGCAAATCGATCCTGCTCGACTCGCTGGGCTTCGTGCTGGGCTGGCGCGGCCGGGCCGAACTCGTGCGCGCCGGCGCCGACAAGGGCGAGGTGACGGCGGTCTTCGACCTGCCGCCCGGCCATGCCGCCCGGGCGGTGCTCGACGAGGCGGGGATCGAGGCCGAGGACGAGCTGATCCTGCGCCGGGTGAATTTCGCCGACGGCCGCAAGACCGCCTGGGTCAATGACCGGCGCGTCTCGGGCGAGGTGCTGCGGGGCCTCTCGGACCGGCTGGTGGAGCTGCACGGGCAGCACGACGATCGCGGCCTTCTGAACCCGCGCGGCCACCGGCAGATGCTCGACACGTTCGCGGGGCTCGACCTCTCGGCCTGCCGCCGCGCCTGGACCGCGCTCGGCGCCGCGCG
>NZ_MABH01000020.1 GCF_001720585.1 Cereibacter johrii
GCCCCCCCGGCGAGGGGGGCCGGGCGCCGCCTCCGGCCGGGGCGAACTCGACCCGGCAGAAGGGACAGCGTCCGGCGGCGGCCCGGGGAATGGCCGCGCCGCATCCGGCACAATAGCGGGGGATCTTCCGATGCGACATGGCAGGCTCCCGTCCCGGCTGTCAGGACAGCCCGGGCCGCGGCGCGGCCGGGGCCGCCGCGGGCCGGGGCTCCGACCCGACCTGCAGCACGGTGAGGCTGCGCCGCTCTCCGGCCCGCGTCTGCCACTGGAACCGGTCGCCCGCCGACAGGCCCAGCAGGGCCACGCCCACCGGGGTCAGGATCGACACGGATCGGCGGCTGATGTCGGCATCCTCGGGCCAGGACAGGGTCACGCGCCGGTCACGCGCGCCCTGATCGTCGTGATAGAGCACCTCGCTGCCGATGGTGACGACGTCGGACGGCAGGCGGGCGGGGGCCAGCAGCCGGGCGGATGTCAGCTTGGTGATCAGCGGGTAGGCCACATCGGGCAGCCGCGCGATGGCGGCGCCGGCCAGCGTGTCCAGGCGCTCGATCAGGGTCATGTCGATGGCAGGCCGGGAACGGCGCGAAGTGGGGCACATGGGAACCTCCGTAAAGGACTGGAAAAAAGGGGATCCGGCGGCTCTCCGGCCAAGGCCGGGCGGCCGGGGAGACCCCGGACAGCCGGCCTGCGCCCGAAAGGCCCGCCCGTCGGGCAGGCCTTCAGGCCGCTCGCCTCAGCCGATCAGCGTGGCCCGGGCATCCCGGCCCGGCGCAGCGCCGGACCCATGCAGGACACGCCCCGCGCCCTGAGGCGCCGGGATTTCGGAAGGGGAAGCATGAGGGCTCCTTGCGGAGGATGTCCGCCTGGCAGATCCGGATCAGGAAAGACGACGCGCCCCGGGAAGAGGCGTCAGCGGTTGACCGCCTCTGCCCGGGGCAGAGCATGCGTGAGCGGCGAACCGCAGAAGGCCCGGACTTTGGCCATATGAAGGAGCGTCAACATGCGGCGAAGGTAGGCCCCCGGGGACGGCAAGACAAGAGCGCCCGGCAAATCCCGCGAATAGCCCCGCGGCGTGGCCTTTATGGCACGGCCCCGGTGCAGCCGCTCCGCGCCCGCCCGGACCGGCGTTGTTGCACAACAGCGGCTTGAGGCAGGATCGCCCCTTCCCCCTTCGACGTCACGCCCCACGGACGATCCCGGCCGGGCCGAGGGCGTTGACGCGGTGGATGACCGGGCCGCCATCCCGCTGAAATCCCTATCCGCATCGCGCTGACGACCCGCTTCCCGGCCCCCGGCACGGCCGGGGTGAGCGACATGGCTGTCGTGGTGACCGACCCGGCCTCCCTCGGTCGCGCCTTGCAGAAGCGACGGAAGACCCTGGGGCTCCGGCAGGAGGATGTCGCCCTGCAGTCCGGGATATCCCGTCCGACGCTGATGGCGATCGAGGCTGGCAAGGAGACGGCGCAGATCGGCATCGTCCTTCAGGTCTGCCGGGATCTGGGGCTTCGGCTCGTGCTCGGTGCAGACTGATGCTCGAGGTCGATGTTCCTCTCGAGGGGACCCGGCCCATCGGATGCCGGGGCTGAACCAGAGAGGTCCCGCGTCGACGCCGCGATCATTCCTTTGCCTTGCGGCCGAACCTGTGGGCACTGACAAGTCCCTCATAATCCAGCTCGCGGCTGTAATCGAGGATATGGACCCGAATCATCTCGGTCACGGCGGCCCGGTCGCCTGCGCGTAGCGCATCCAGCACGTCGTCATGTTCCCGCGCGATGGATTCGATGGGCTTCTGCAGCGTCGAAAGGCCGAAGATGATGGTCAGCTGCCGCGACAACGGCTCCCAGCTTTGCAGCAGCACACCGTTGCCCGAGATCTGGCACAGGGTGCGGTGGAATTCGGTATCCAGCCGCGCGACCCCGAAGGAATCGCCCGCCGCCACCGCTGCGTGCAACTCGCGCACCCGGGCCTCCAGCGGCATCAGGATGTCGGGCTGCTCCGGCTTGAGATCGAGTATCTCATGGGCTGCAAGCGTTTCCAACGCGTTGCGCACCTTGAGGATCTTCTCCAGCCGGTCGGCCGAGACATCCATGAGCCGCATGCCGCGATAGCGCTCGTTCACCACGATGCCCTGGCTCTCGAGGATGCGCAGCGCCTCGCGCACCGGGACGCGGCTGACATTCAGCGCGCGGGCCACCTCTGCCTCGACGACCCTGTCACCGGGCAGGAAGGCACCGGTGGCGGTGGCCTCGACGATCGCATCCACCACCTGATCCACCAGAGTGCGGGCCTCCAGCGGCGCAAGCCGGGAAAGGGCATCAGTTCCGGGTCGTGTGTCTTTCGCGCGCATCTCTTGACTCGAACTTCTTGACTGAATGATAGCATCGTATACGATTATACGATAGCTGAGTTTCCCCATGCCGTCCATCCCGGACAGAGGCCGGCAGTTCAGCACAGACAAGTCCGCCCATAACAGAGAGGAACGCGGAATGCCAAAAATCAGCCTCTGGCGCATGCTTATGGCCACGGGTGCGGCGCTGTTCATCGGTTTGAGCGCCAGCGCCACGGATGCCCAGAGCATGGGCGGCGATCTGATCGTGGCCCAGGCCTCCAATCCGCCCAGCCTGGATGCGATGGTCACCACCTCGCAGATGTCGCGCAACATCACGATGAACATCTACGAGACCCTGTACGGCTTCTCGGATTCCATCGTGCCGATCCCGATCCTTGCCACCGGGGTCGAGATCTCGGAGGACGGGCTCACCTACAGGTTCCCGCTGCGCGCCGGGGTCAAGTTCCACAACGGCAAGGAGATGGGGGCCGAGGATGTCCGTGCCTCGCTGGAGCGCTACAAGGCGATCGGCGGGACCGCCTCGATGCTGGCGGGAGTGACGAGCATCGAGGCCAGCGGGCCGCTCGAGGTCACGCTGACCATGGAGAAGCCCTTCCCCGGTTTCCTCGAAGCCTTCGCCTCGCCCCGCGCCCCGGCCGTCATCATTCCCGCCGAAGAGGCCGCGAAGCCCGCGAACGAGATCGAGGTGATCGGCACCGGCCCCTATAAATTCGTCGAATATGTCCCCGACAGCCACGTCCGGCTGGAGCGGTTCGCCGATTATGCCGCGGATGAGACCCATGCCGACATCGACGGCTTCGGCGGCAAGAAGACCGCCTATCTCGACAGCGTCACCTTCCGCGTCATCCCGGAACCCGGGGCTGCGGTGGCCGCGCTCGAGGCCGGCGAGGTCCAGCTGCTGGAGCAGATCCCGGTGCCGACCGCGCGGCGTCTGGCCGGCAACAGCGAGATGAAGGTCTATGAGAACACCCCCTGGGCCTTCCTCGTCTTCATTTTCAACCTCAATGAAGCTCCGGCCGACAATCCCAAATTCCGCGAGGCGGTGCAGATCGCGCTGAACTCCGAGGAGATCATGGCGATTGCCACCGAAGGGCTGTTCAACCTCTACCATGGCTGGATGTATGAGGGGACGACCTATGATGCGGGCGAGATCGGCAAGGACCGCTACAACATCGCCGATCTCGACCGCGCCAGGGCGCTGCTGGCCGAGGCGGGCTATTCCGGCCAGCCCTTCACCATCCTGACCGATACCCAGGGGCCCGAGCGCAACAAGGCGGCGGTCGTGATCGCCGAACAGCTGCGGGCCATCGGCGTGAATGTGGTCATCAATCAGGTCGACTGGCCGACGGCGTTGCAGATCCGCCTGCAGGACACCGGCTGGTCGGCCTGGACGCTGACCATGGGGATCGAGCCCTATCTGGGGCCGGAGGCGCTGATCTCGACCTTCACCGGACCGGCGACCCATTTCCGCAAGGCCGACCCGGAACTGGACGCGCTCTATGCCGAACTGGTCGAGACGGCTGATCTGGCGGCGCGCAAGGCGGTCTTCGCCCGCATCCAGCAGCGCCTGGACAGCTTTGCCCCGGTCATAAAACTGGGGGAGACCGGGCTGATGCAGGCATCGAGCGCCAAGCTCGAAGGCTTCCGTCCCTTCCGCTTCCCGCGAGTCTACAACGTCTGGTTCGCCGACTGAGTGACCGGGCCCGGGCGCGGCTGATCCGCGCCCGGGCACAGCCAATGGCGCGGGCGACCCACCGCCCGTCAGGACAGGAGAATGACAGTGCTGAGGTTTCTGATCCGACGGATGGTCAGCGCGGTTCCGGTGCTTTTCGTGGTGTCGCTGGTAACCTTTGCCCTCATCGCCATCGTGCCGGGCGATGTGACGGCCGAGCTTGCAGGGGCCGAGGCCACCGCCGAGCAGCGCGCTGTGCTCCGCGACCAGCTGGGATTGAACCAGCCGCTGTATCAGCAGGCGCTGCGCTGGTACGGCAACCTGCTGCAGGGCGATCTGGGGCATTCCTATCTGCTGAACATGTCGGTCACCGATGCGGTGCTGGAACGGCTGCCCGTCACGCTGTCGCTGGCCGGGCTGGCGCTGGTGCTGGCGGTGGTGCTCGGCGTGCTGCTGGGGGTGCTGGCGGCGATCCGGCATGACAGCTGGGTCGATCAGGGCACGATGTCGGTGGCGCTGATCGGCCTTTCGGTGCCGGATTTCTGGCTCGGGCTGATCATGATTTCGGTCTTTTCGGTGGGGCTCGCCTGGTTCCCGACCGGCGGCTATGTGCCTTTCTCCGAGGATGCGCTTGGCTGGGCGCGCTCGATGGCGCTGCCGGCCCTGGCGCTGGCCTTCACCCAGATGGGGGTGATCGCCCGGATGACGCGCTCCTCGATGCTTGAGGTGATGGGGCAGGACTATATCCGCACCGCCCGTGCCAAGGGCATGCGGCGCCATACGGTGGTCTTCAAACATGCGCTGCGCAATGCGCTTGTGCCGGTCATCACCGTGATCGGCGTGATGACCGGGGTGCTGCTCGGTGGCGCGGTGGTGATCGAGTCCGTCTTCTCCCTCCCGGGGGTGGGCCGCCTGATCATCGGCGCAATCCAGCGCCGCGATTTCCCGATCATTCAGGGCGGGCTGCTCATCACCGCTTCGCTCTTCGTCTTCGTCAATATTCTGGTGGATCTGGCCTATGGCTGGTTCGACCCGCGGGTGCGCAATGACCGATAGTTCTCTCAATCCGACCGCCGGCGGCCCGGCCGCCCCTCGCTCGGCCCGGCTGGCCGCCGCCGGGGCGCTGCTGCGCCGGCTGTTCCGCCACCGCTCGTTCCAGATCGGCTTCGCCTTCTTTGCCCTGATCGTGCTGATGGCGCTGCTGGCCGATCTGATCGCGCCCTACGATCCGAACAAGAACAATTACCGTGCCCTGCTGATGCCGCCCTCGGCGCAGCACTGGTTCGGCACCGACGTCTTCGGCCGCGATATCCTGAGCCGGGTGATCCATGGCACGCGGATCTCGCTGGGGATCGGACTGGCGGTGGTGCTGGCCACCGGCATAATGGGGATCGTGCTGGGGCTGCTGGCCGGCTATGTCCGCTGGCTCGACAATGGGCTGATGCGGGTAATGGACGGGCTGATGGCCTTTCCCGGTGTGCTGCTGGCCATCGCGCTGGCGGCCGCCCTCGGTCCCTCCCTGATGAATGCGGTGATTGCGCTGACCATCACCTTCACGCCGCGCACCGCCCGCATCATGCGGGCCAGCGTGCTTGTGATCCGCGAATTGCCCTATGTCGAGGCGGCTGTCGCCGTCGGAGCCGGGCATATGCGCATCGTGCTGCGCTATATCCTGGCCAACGCGCTCTCTCCGCTGATCGTGCAGCTGACCTTTGTCTTTGCGGTGTCGATCCTGGCCGAGGCGATCCTCAGCTTCCTCGGAGTGGGACCGCCGCCGCCCGCCCCCTCGCTGGGCAATATCATCTCCGACGGACGCACCTATCTGCAGGAAGCCGGCTGGATCGCCTTCTTCCCCGGTCTGGTGATCGCCCTGGCGGTGCTGGGACTGAACCTGATGGGCGACGGGTTGCGCGATGTGCTGGACCCGCGGATGCGCGCCCGCCGCTCATGAGGACGGGAGACATGCAGGACAAGACCGTTCTCATCACGGCGGCCGGGCAGGGCATCGGCCGCGCCTGCGCCGAGCGTTTCCTGGCCGCCGGCGCGCGGGTACTGGCCAGCGACCTCGATGCGCGGCTTCTGGATGGGCTGGCGGCCGAGTGCCATGCGCTCGATGTGCGCGACGGGGCGGCGGTGGAGGCCCTGGTCGCGGGGCTTGGCCCGGGCGATGTGCTCGTGAACTGCGCCGGCGTCGTGCATGGCGGCACGATACTCGATCAGACCGAGGCCGAGCTGGATCTGGCGCTGGACATCAACCTCAGGGGCACGATCCGCACCATCCGGGCGGTGCTGCCCGGAATGCTGGCGGCGGGCTCGGGCAGTATCGTCAACATCGCCTCGGTGGTCAGCAGCCTCAAGGGGGCGCCCGACCGCTGCGTCTATGGCACCAGCAAGGCGGCGGTGATCGGATTGACCAAATCGGTTGCAGCGGATTTCGTTTCGAGAGGCATCCGCTGCAATGCGATCTGCCCCGGAACCGTCGAGAGCCCCAGCCTGCGCGAGAGGCTCGGCGCCACAGGCGATGCGGAGGCCGCCCGTGCGGCCTTCGTTGCCCGCCAGCCGATGGGTCGGCTGGGCACGCCGGAAGAGATCGCCGATCTCGCGCTCTGGCTGGCCTGTTCGGGCTATACGACAGGGCAGGCCATCGCGATCGATGGCGGCTGGACGATCTGACCGACGGCGGCCCTTCTGCAAGGACAGACGGCCCCGAGAGCATGTCTCCGGGCCGTTCCGCCGTCAGCCGTTCCGAGACATCGCGCGTGACGCAATTGCCGGCGCCAGGCGCCGTGGCATCGGCTTTTTCGCGGTCCTTGCCGCCCTGGCCGATGACGCCGCCCGGCCCGACTTCCCGGCCGGTCCTGCGCCCGTCGCAGGATCGGCCCCGTATCCTCCGGGCCGCAGATGGCGCCGGCCGCCTTCATGAGGATCGCCGGACCGGCCGGAACCGCCGGACCGGCTTCGGCGTCACTCGCCCGCTCAATAGGTGGCCCGGCCGCCGGAGAGGTCGAAGACTGCACCGGTGGTAAAGCTGTTCTCGGCACTGGCCAGCCAGGCGATCATCGCGGCGGCCTCGTCCAGGTCCAGAAAGCGGCCGCGCGGGATGCGCGACAGCATGTAGTCGATGTGGCTCTGCGCCATCTGGTCGAAGATCTGCGTGCGGGCGGCGGCCGGGGTCACGCAATTGACGGCGATATCCTGGCCCGCGACCTCCTTGCCCAGCGATTTGGTCAGGGCGATGACCCCGGCCTTCGAGGCCGAATAGGCGGCCGCATTGGGATTGCCTTCCTTGCCGGCGATCGAGGCGACAGTGACGATGCGCCCGTATCCGCGGGCCTTCATGCCGGGCACCACCGCCTTGCAGCAATGGAAGACCCCGTTCAGGTTGATATCGATGATGCGGTGCCATTCCTCGACCGGGTAGTCGGCGACCGGCGCATTGCTGCCGGCGATGCCCGCGTTGGCGATCAGGATGTCGATCCGGCCGCCCGTGGCCTCGGTGGCGTCGGCGGCGGCCTTGACCGCCGTGAAATCCACCTGATCCACCACCTGAAAGAAGCTGTTCCCGCCCAGTTCGGCCGCCGTCGCCGCGGCCCGTGCGGCGTCGCGGTCCCACAGGCAGACCCGCGCCCCCGAGGCGATCAGCCGCTCGGCCACGGCGCGCCCGATCCCCTGCGCGCCGCCCGTCACCACGGCCACGCGGCCGGCCAGATCGATCTGGTTCATCGTCGTCCTCCCTTTGCCTGTTCAGGCGCTGAAGAATGCGTCCGGGTCGGGCGTATAGCGCGCCAGCAGGGCCGGATCGGGGCTGACGCCGAGGCCGGGCAGATCGGGGATCGCCAGCATGCCCTCGGCATCGAGGGCGAAGGGGCGTGTGGTCAGCCGGTCGACATAGGCCGAGCCGCCGATATATTCGACCAGCGTGCAGTCGGGCATGGCGGCGGCCAGCTGCAGATCGGCCGCCAGACCGAAGGCGGTGTTCCAGCCGTGGCCCACGTAGCGGATGCCGAAATCGCGCGCCATCCAGGCGATGCGACGCTGCTCGCTGATGCCGCCGACCTTCGTCACATCGGGCTGCACGATGTCGAAGGCTCCGCGCACCAGCCAGGGGGCAAAGCTCTGGCGCCGCGTCAGCACCTCGCCGCCGGCGATCGGCACCGGGCTGGCACGACGCAAGGCGATGAAATCCTCGATCGCATCGGGCGGCAGCGCTTCCTCGAACCAGCCGACATCGTAGTCGGCCAGCATGACGGCGGTGTTCATCGCCCATTTCAGACCGTTGGGCCAATAGGCATCCGAGGCCCCGGCATCGACGAGAAGCTGGGCATCCGCCCCGACCGCGGTGCGGGCGGCGTCGATGATGGCGCGGTCGAGCCCGGCATCGCCGCGCCGGCCGAACGGCCCCCAGCCGATCTTGAAGGCGCGGAACCCCGCCGCGCGATGCGGGGCGATCACCGCTTCCATCCGCTCGGGCATATCCATCAGCAGCGAGCAATAGGGTTGCACCCGGTCGCGGTGCCGCCCGCCCAGAAGCCGCCCCACCGACAAGCCGGTGGCTTGGCCGAGGATGTCCCACATGGCGATATCGATGCCGCTGATCGTATGGGTGATCGAGCCACCGCGCCCCATCCAGAAGGTGTTCTGGTGCAGCTTCTCGGCGATGCGGTCGGGTTCCAGCGCATTCTCGCCCAGCAGCAGCGGTGTCAGAACATCCGCCGCCGCCTGCACCAGCGCGCCATTGGTGAAGACGCTGCCATAGCCCGAGATGCCGGCATCCGTGTGCAGTGCGATCAGCGCATGCACGCTGTCGTCCGCCTTGATCTCATGGCTCCACCCGCCCTGCGGACTGTCGCCCAGCAGGGGGGCGACGCGCACGGCGGTGATGCGGGCCGGCGCAAGGCTGCGCGGGGGGAAGGCGGTGGATGTCATCTGCGGAAACCTCTTGCGCGGAAATCTGGATCGAGGGCGGCGGCTGCCTTGACAACCGTATTATCGTATACAATCTTGCGAAACAAGAGAGTTTGGGAGGGACCGATGGCCAACTCTGAGGCGCAGAGCCGGATTGCCTGCGAAATCGACTTCGAAAGGGACGGGCGGCAGGCCGGCTACGCCCGCGCGCCGCTGTCTCGCAACAATTCCGGCTGGGGCACGGTCGAGATCCCGATCACCGTGGTGAAGAACGGCAGCGGTCCGACGGTGCTGCTGACAGGCGGCGTGCATGGCGATGAATATGAAGGTCAGATCGCGATTTCCGACCTTGCCCGCCGCCTGCGTCCCGAAGAGGTGCAGGGCCGCGTCATCATGTTGCCGGCGGTGAACATGCCGGCGATCCAGTCGGACACCCGCCTTTCGCCCGTCGACGGCCGGGACATCAACCGCTGCTTCCCGGGCGATCCCCGGGGCACGTTCAGCCAGATGCTGGCGCATTTCCTGGACTCGGTGATCCTTCCGATGGCCGATATCTCGGTCGACATGCATACCGCGGGGCATTCCTACGACTCGACCCCCTCGACCAACATGCACTACCTTGCGGATCCGGCGATGCGGGCCCGGACCCTGGCTGCCGCCGAAGCCTTCGGTGCGCCCCACAATGTCGTTTTCGGCGGTGTGGACGAGGGCTCGACCTTCACCTCCTGCGTCGAAGGGCGCGGTATCATCTCGCTGGGCACCGAACTGGGCGGATGGGGCCGGGTGAACATCGAGGGCGTGCGGATTGGCAAGCGCGGTATCCTCAACGTTCTGAAGCACATGGGCGTCATTGAGGGCATGCCCGAGACGGCGCAGCGCGGGGGCGCGGCCGGCACTCGGCACATGATGGTGCGCGAGGCGGATGCCTATGTCACGGCCCCGCGCACAGGCCTCTTCGAGCCGACGCATTACGTGGGCGAAGAGGTCCGGACGGGCGAGACCGCCGGCTGGATCCACTTCGTCGAGGATGTCGATACCGCCCCGCTCGAACTTTTCTACCGGCGCGACGGGATCGTCTGGTTCGGAGCCGGCCCCGGCCGTGTCACCCGCGGCGATGCCGTCGCGGTGGTGATGGAAGACTACAACGACACCTGGCCCCAACACTGAAGCACCGGAGCGCCGCCATGCCCGCCATCCTGATCGTCGAATGCATGCAGGAGATTTCCTCCTTCAATCCGGTGCAGTCCGGCTACGAGCTGTTCCATATCGAGGAGGGGGACGATCTCTTCCAGCATCGCGGCCGCAACACCGCCATCGGCGGCGCGCTCTCGGTGTTCGAGGCCACGCCCGGCGTCACGCTGATCCCGACCATTGCCGCCCGCGCCGACAGTGCCGGCATCCTGTCGGCCGAGGGCTGGGCGCGGCTGTCGGCGCAGATCCTCGACCGGGTGCGGGCGGGGGTGGGCGGCGCGGACGCCATCTATGTCAGCTTGCACGGGGCCATGGGGGCCGTGGGTGAAGCCGATCCGGAGGGCTGGCTGCTCGCGCAGATCCGCGCGCTTGCCGGACCGGATCGGCCGATCATCATCTCGCTCGATCTGCACGGCATTCTGACCGAGCGGATGATTGCGCAGGTGGATGGCATCGCCGTCTATCACACCTATCCGCATGTCGATTTCGCCGATACCGGCGCGCGGGCGGCGGGGCTTCTGCTGGACAGGCTGGCCGCCCGCCGCCCCGCCAGCATCGTCCGGGCGGTGATCCCGGCGCTGGTGCGCGGCGACGAACTCATCACCGCGACCGGGTGCTACGGCGACTTGATCCGCGAATGCCAGCGTCTCGAAGCCGATGGCGTGGTGCTGGCGGCCGGCCTGATGATCGGCAATCCCTTCACCGATGCGCCGGAACTCTGCTCTCAGGTCGTCCTCACCACGGACGACCCTCTGCGGGGCCGGGCCGAGGCCGAGCGGCTGGCCGCGGCCTTCTGGGCCCTGCGCGATCGCATGCAGGGCCGTCTGATCGGTCTTTCCGAAGCCATTGCCGAAGCGCGGACAGCGACCGGCCCGGTGGTGTTCACCGATGCGGCCGACGCGACCTCCTCGGGGGCGAGCGGCGATTCGAATGCCATCCTGCGCGGGCTGCTGGCTGCGAACTATCCGGGCCGGGTGCTGGCGCAGATCGTCGATCCGCAGGCCGCCGAGGCCGCCCACAGGGCCGGGGTGGGGGCCGAGATCTCGGTCACGCTCGGCGGGCGGATGGATCCTGCGCGTTTTACGCCGCTGGAGGTCACCGCGCGGGTGCGGCTCCTGTCGGACGGCAGGACCCGGCTCGAGACCATGAAGACACCGCTGAACGCCGGGCGCTGCGCCGTGCTCGAATTCGGCACCGTCACCGTCGTCGCGATGAGCCTGCCCGCCATGCTGTTCGACCGGGCGGTCTACTACGCCAACGGGCTGGATCCGGCCGAGTTCGACCTGATCGTGGTCAAGTCGCCCCATACCGAACACCATATGTACGATGCCTGGGTCACCCGCAATTTCAACATCGATGCGCCGGGATCGACCTCGGCGGATCTGGCCAGCCTCGGACATCGGATCTGTGCCCGGCCGATGTTCCCGCTCGATCCCCTGACCGATTTCACCCCGCGCGCGGCAGCCTATCTGCGCGCAGACCGGAGCTGACATGAAGATCGATGCCGTCGACCTTTTCTATCTGTCGATGCCCGAGGTGACCGATGCCGCCGATGGCAGCCAGGATGCGCTGCTGGTCCGGGTGGCGGCCGGCGGACATATCGGCTGGGGCGAGTGCGAAGCGGCGCCGCTGCCCTCGATCGCCGCCTTCTTCTGTCCGAAGTCGCATGGTGTCTGCCGTCCGATCTCGGATTCGGTGCTGGGTCACCGACTGGACGGGCCGGACGACATCGCCCGGATCTCGGCGATGGTCGGCTATAACTCGATGGATCTGCTGCAGGCGCCGCATATGCTGTCGGGGATCGAGATGGCGCTGTGGGATCTGCTGGGCCGCAGGCTCTCGGCCCCGGCATGGGCCCTGCTGGGCTACAGCGCCAGCCATGGCAAGAGACCCTACGCCTCGCTGCTGTTCGGCGACACGCCGCAGGAGACGCTCGAGCGGGCCCGCGCCGCGCGGCGCGATGGCTTTGGGGCCGTCAAGTTCGGCTGGGGTCCGATCGGGCGCGGCACCGTGGCGGCCGATGCCGATCAGATCATGGCCGCGCGCGAAGGGCTGGGCCAGGACGGGGACCTGATGGTCGATGTCGGCCAGATCTTCGGAGAGGATGTCGAGGCTGCCGCTGCGCGCCTGCCGACGCTCGATGCAGCCGGGGTGCTCTGGCTCGAAGAGCCGTTCGATGCGGGCGCGCTGGCCGCCCATGCCGCTCTGGCCGGGCGCGGTGCCCGTGTCCGCATCGCCGGCGGCGAGGCGGCGCACAACTACCATATGGCGCAGCATCTGATGGATTACGGCCGTATCGGCTTCATCCAGATCGACTGCGGCCGCATTGGCGGGCTCGGTCCGGCGAAACGCGTGGCCGATGCGGCGCAGGCGCGCGGCATCACCTATGTCAACCATACCTTCACCTCGCATCTGGCGCTCTCCGCCTCGTTGCAGCCCTTTGCCGGGCTCGAGGCCGACCGCATCTGCGAATATCCCGCGGCTCCGCAGCAACTGGCACTCGATATCACCGGCGATCACATCCGGCCCGATGCCGAGGGGTTGATCCGGGCTCCGGAAGCACCGGGGCTGGGACTGCAGGTCGCCGCGTCTGCGCTGCGCCCCTACCTGGTCGAGACCGAGATCCGCATCGGCGGACAGCTGATCTATCGCACGCCGCAGCTCTGAGCCGAAAATTCCCTTGCGAGAATTGTATAATCGTATACGATTACACCATGACCCAGCATCCCCCTTCCCTTGCCTCGCCCGTTGCCGGTCCGGCCCCGCTGCTGGAAGTGGCGGATCTCTCCGTAAGGATCGGCGGCGTGCCGATCATCGACAAGGTGTCGATGACCCTCCGTGAAGGTGAGGTCGTAGGCCTGGTCGGGGAATCGGGCAGCGGCAAGAGCGTCTCGTCCCTGGCCATCATGCGCCTGCTGCCGAAGGAGGCCGAGATCACCGCCAGCCGGTTGCGCCTCTTGGGCGAGGATCTCCTGCAGGCCTCCGAGCGGCGTTACGAGCAGCTGCGCGGCAGTGCCATCGCGATGATCTTCCAGGAGCCGATGACGGCGCTCAATCCGGTGCTGACGGTGGGCGAGCAGATCATCGAGACGGTGATCCGCCATGAAGGGGTTGGCCGCCGCGTGGCGCGCGCCCGTGCCATCGACGCTCTGGGGCGGGTCGGCATTCCGGCGGCGGCGCAGCGTGTCGATGACTATCCGCATCAGATGTCGGGCGGCATGCGGCAGCGCGCGATGATCGCCGTGGCGCTGGCCTGCCAGCCGCGGGTCCTGATCGCCGACGAGCCGACCACCGCGCTCGATGTCACCATTCAAGCCCAGATCCTCGAGTTGTTGCAGGATCTGCAGGAAGAGTACCGGATGGGTACGGTGATGATCACCCATGACCTCGGAGTCGTCTCGTCCTTCGCCGACCGGGTGATGATCATGTATTCCGGCCGGGTGATCGAAGAGGCGCCGGCCGGTGCGGTCTTCGATGCGCCGCGCCATCCCTATACCCGCGGGCTGCTGGCCTCCATCCCCTCCAGCGAGGTGGACACCGACCGGCTCTATGCGATCCCCGGGACGGTGCCGCCGGCTTTCGATCCACCGCCGGGCTGCCGTTTCGAGCCGCGCTGTGCCCATGCCGCCGCCGGCTGCCGCCTTGCCCAACCAGCGCTGCTGGCATGCGGTCCCGACCATCGCGCCGCCTGCCTGCGGCTGGACGAGATCACTCCTGCAGGAGCCCCGTAATGCAAGACCCTCTTCCCCCGCTGCTGCGTGTGCAGGATCTGCACAAGGAATTCTCCTCGGGAGGCGGCTGGCTCGGCGGGGCGCCCCGGGTCGTGCGGGCGGTCGACAGGGTCTCGTTCGAAGTGCGGGCCGGGGAAACGCTCGGTGTCGTGGGTGAAAGCGGCTGCGGCAAGACCACGCTCGGCCGCATGGTGCTGCGGCTGCTCGAGGCCACGTCGGGGAAGGTCGAGTTCGACGGTACCGATCTGGGCGGGCTGGACGCCGCCCGGATGCGCGCCATGCGCCGCAACATGCAGATCATCTTTCAGGACCCGTTCGGAGCGTTGAATCCGCGCATGACGGTGGGCGAGCTGATTGTCGAGCCGCTGGTCATCCATGGCGTCGGCACACCGGCCTCCCGGCAGGCCCGGCTCGATGAGCTGCTGGGGCTGGTCGGGCTTGCTCCTTATCATGCGGCGCGCTTCGCCCATGAGTTCTCGGGCGGGCAACGCCAGCGGATCTGCATCGCCCGCGCCCTTGCGCTGAACCCGCGCTTCATCGTCTGCGACGAGGCGGCTTCGGCGCTGGATGTCTCGATTCAGGCCCAGATCCTCAATCTGCTGCAGGATCTCAAGCAAAGCCTCGGGCTGACCTATCTGTTCATCAGCCACGATCTCGGTGTGATCCGGCATATCTCTGACAGGGTGATGGTGATGTATCTCGGGCAGGTGGTCGAGATGGGCAGCAAGCATCAGATCTTTGACGCGCCCTCGCATCCCTATACGGCGGCGCTGCTGCGGGCATCGCCGTCGCGCAATCGCGGCAAGACGCGCTTTGCCGCGATCAAGGGCGATCTTCCCAGCCCGGCCAATCCGCCGCCCGGCTGCCGCTTCCACACCCGCTGCCCGCTGGCGCAACCGGTATGCAGGACCACACCGCCACCGCTGATGCCTGTGGGAGCCTCCGGTCAGTCTGCCGCCTGCCATTTCCCCGGCAGCGATCGTGGCCCCCTGGATCCTGGCAAGACTGTCGGCGCCATGGGAGGGTGACGACATGTCGAGGTGGGCGCGCTGATCGGCAGGATCTTCCGTGATCCCCGGAAGGGTCCATCGGATAAGGGTCTGTCAGGCGCATCGAGGCGTCACTATCCCGACCGGCACCACCCGGGGGCTGCCGGCTGCACCGTGGCCGCTGTTGCGCGTCCCGGACCGAGGGCCACTCGGCAGGCTTTACTCCTCCCCTCGCACCGGCCGATCCTCGGGGGGCCTGGCCGCTGGCAGCGTGGCC
Organism: Cereibacter johrii; assembly: GCF_001720585.1. Taxonomy (GTDB): domain Bacteria; phylum Pseudomonadota; class Alphaproteobacteria; order Rhodobacterales; family Rhodobacteraceae; genus Cereibacter_A; species Cereibacter_A johrii. Next base: position 15,119 of record NZ_MABH01000020.1, read on the forward strand.
TGCCCCGGATCCCGCGGCCCTGCCTCCGCCGCGCGGGTGGCGGCGGATCAGCCGCCGAGCAGGGTCAGGGCGATCCGGCCGGGAGGGGCCGGGCCCATGGTGCCCAGATCGGCGCGGATCAGGAAGGTCTTGATCAGCATCTCGCGCTTGTCCTCCGCAGCGAATTGCGAGGCCGATCCGCTGCCGAACATCCGCGCCGTCCTGTCCTGGTAGATCTCGACCTGACGGTCGAGGTCGAGGGCCGCGAATTCCTTGGGCAGGCCGAAGGCGCCGTCGAACACCGCCCGCAGCGAGCGCGAGCCCAGCACGCTGAACCATTTGGCCTCCTCGCTCATGTCGTCGGAGGCGAGCGTCGCCATCTCGCGATCGAGGGTGAGGGCGAGGCCCAGATTGGCATCGATCCCGCCGATCGCCGCCTCGAAGCTCTGCGTGCGATATTGCTCGGCGATCCGGTCGGCGAAGCCCGCCGTCCCCGCCCCGGCCCCGGTGGCCCCGTCGAAGTCGAAGGCCTTGGCGAGGGCCAGCCAGCGCTTGTCCGAAAGCCGGTTCGCGAGCGCCCCCTTGTCGGCCGCCCCCTCGCCGAGGACCTTGCGGATCAGCGCCTTGCCGTTGATGGCTTCCCCCAGCCCGAAGGCACCGAGCGCCACCTTGAGCAGCCGATAGTCGGAGACGAGATCCTCAGGGGTGCGGACCGTGCCGATCTTTTCGGCGAAATAGGCGACCTCCCGCTGGACCTGCTGGCTCTGGTCGTGGCTGTCGCGCTGACGCTCCATCGTGCGGCCGAGGAACCGCCAGCCGGCATAGCCTGTCAGGGGCAGGACCGGCTGGAAGCTCATCGGTCGCCCGCCACCGCGAAGAGCCGGGCCTCCCGCGGCAGCAGGCTGCGCAGGGCCTTCAGGATCTGGTAGTGATGCCCCGCCAGCACCGCCTCGGTCGCCACGCCGAGCTGGGCGCGGCTGTCGGGATCGGTCAGGACCTGGCTCAGCTGCTCGATCCCGCGCAGCAGTTGCGGCTTCATGTCCTCGAAGGCCGCATCCCCCGACAGGACGAGCTGGGCCATGTAGCAGATCCGCCGGACCGGCGTGTTGGCCTCTTCGGGGCGGATCGCGTCGCGCTGGCGCAGGATGACGGAATTGGGCGTCATGACCGTGATCCGCGAGCGGCGGTCGCCGTTCTCGATCACCGCGCCGTTGATCATCACCCGTTCGCCCGGCCCGAGCCGGAGGACGAGGCCGCTCATGATCCGCCTCCCTGTCCGGCGAGACCGCGCATCACCGCCCTGTTGATGTCGACGAGCAGGCCGGTGTCGGCCCGGTGCGCCAGCACCCGCGCGGAATGCTGCTGGACGATCTCGTAGAGATAGAAGATCCGCGCCCGCAGATCGCGCGGAAGCTCGTTGTCGGGGTGCGCCACGTCGAGGGCGAAGCGCAGCCAGAGCTTGCGGTTCTGCTCGATCGCCTGGGCGAGGGCGGGAAAGGCCAGGGCGTCGTGGCGGTCGGTCTCCTTCAGGAGGGCTGTGACCTTGGCCAGGAGCGCATATTCGGTCGAGCGCGGCGTGCGGGCCGAGCCCTGGCTCGCCGCGCTGTAGGCGGTCCGGGCCATCGTGGAAGCATTCACATTCTGTCCTTCCGTGTCAGGGAGCGTCTTGCTCTACCGGGGGGACCGGAGCGCGAGGCTCCGGCCCGGCGGGCTCACTTGAACAGCGTCAGGATGTTCTGCGGCGCCTGGTTGGCGATCGAGAGCGACTGGGTGGCCAGCTGCTGCTGGACCTGAAGCGCCTGCAGCTTGGCCGAGGCCGCCTCCATGTCGGCATCGACCATCGAGCCGATCCCGTTCTTGAGCGAATCGACGAGCTTGCTCACGAAGCCCTTCTGGTCGGTCACGCGCGAGGCGGCGGCGCCCAGGGTCGCGGCGCCCTGGATCGCCGTGTCGATCAGCGCCTCGATCTCGCCCACCGCCGTCAGGGCGGAGGCCTTGTCGGCCACGGCGGTGACGCCGGCCGCATTGACGTTGGCCTCGAAGTCGGGGCCGGCCACGGTGATCGAGACGGCGCTGGTGGCCACCGTGCCGCTGGTGCGGTCGAGCGAGGCCAGCACGTCGTAGGCGGTGCCGCCCGACCCGTTGATGTCGGTCTTCAGCAGGGCGATCCCGTTGAGCTGCGAGCCGTTGATGACGGCGGTGATCTGGTCGCTCTTGGCGGTGATGGCGGCCTGCACCTTGGCGAAATCGGCCGTGTCGTTGGCCGCGCCCGCGGCCAGCTCCTTCATCTCCTTGAGAAGGCTGACCACCTGTTCGGCGCCGGTCACGCCCACGGCGAGGGTCGATTCGGCCACGGCCAGCTGGTCGCCGATGACCTTGAAGCTCGAGGCGTCGGTCTCCATCACCTTGGCGATCGACCAGATCGCGGCATTGTCCTTGGCCGAGCCCACGGCCTTGCCGGTCGAGACCTCGTCCTGCGTCTTGGCGAGGCCGCTGTTGATGCTGCGCAGGGTCTGCAGCGCGACCATGGCGCTGCTGTTGGTCAGAATGCTGGACATTGCTGTCACCTTTCGAATGGACGCTCGGCGTCATTGGGTTCCGCCGCAGCAACTGCGGCGCGTCGAGTCGTTCTGACCCCGTGGTTCGCGGCCCTGCCGCTGCCACGCCGCCTCGGGAGATGCGCCCTGTGAGGCTTGCCCGACCCCGGTGAAGGATCCGCTAACACGGCCCCGGCGCCGGGGCGGGTCCTCCTTCCGATTTGCGCAAAATGAGCGGGATCCCGGGCGGCCCCGGCGGGCGGACGGCCCGGCGGAGGCAGCGCGCGCCGCCTTCAGCGGGCCTTAGCGCCCCCCGTGGTTCCTTCTGCCCTGCCGGTC
>NZ_MABH01000021.1 GCF_001720585.1 Cereibacter johrii
AGCGCCGCGTCCCGCGCGCCCTGCGCCTCGGGCAGCCCGAGGGCAGCGGCGATGGCCAGCCATTCATAGGCGCGTTTCGCATCGGGCTCGGGCCGCAGCTCCCGCAGGACGCGCGCAAGGCCGAACATGGCGCGGGCCTCGCCAAGGGCGATGCCCGGCGCCAGCACCCTTTCGAGCCGCTCCGCAAGATCCGCGCGCGCCTCGGCGGGCAGCGAGCCCGTCAGGCGCTGCGCCAGCGCCTCGGCCCGCGGGATGCCCGCGATCTGTGCCCGCCACGCCCAGTAGAGCGCCTCGCGCGGGTTCTGCGGCAGGCCCGCCCCCTCGGCATAGAGCAGGGCGAGGTTGAACTGCGCCTCGGGCTCGCCCGCCTCGGCCAGGGTCTTGAACAGCACCGCCGCCCGCCCCGCATCGCCCGCGCGGAAGGCGGAGATCGCCGCAGCGAACGGATCGGCGCCCGTCTGGGAAACGGTCTCGGCCGCGGTCGCCGCACCCACGCTCAGCGCGAGGCAGAGAAGCGCCGCCCCCCTCATTTTCCCGCCTTCATCACGAGTTGCAGATAGAGCATCCGCTGCTTCGGCCTGAGCGGCCCCTTCTGTTCGTAGACGACGAGGCGCGGCCGCGCATGGCCCTCGATCTCGAAGGCGATGGTGATGGTCTCGGGCAGGAACACGTCATAGGCCGCGAGCGTCGCCACCGGATCGGCGGCGAACCGGTCGCGGAAGATCGGGTCGATCCAGATCCGCGCCAGCGCCCGGCCGAGGATGTCGGGCAGATACCGCTCGACCTGCGCCCGGTTCTTCAGCCGCGTCTCGGTGCGCACGAGGTCGAAGGCGTCGGCATCGTCGCCCTCGCGCCCCGGCCGCGGCCCGGCGGGCAGCCGCCTGGCCAGCGGAACGAGCACCTGCGGCAGGTTCAGTCTCATCCGTCTCCCCTTCGCGAACGGAAAGCGCCGGCGGGCGGGCCTTCTCCCTGCCTGCAACGGCGCGCGGGCGGGGATTGTTAGCCGGGCGCCCCCGCCTTCCGCAGGGGATCGCTCTCGTTCGGGCGGGATGCGGGCCGAGGCCGCGCCGGGATAGGATCGGCCCATCATGACCAGCCGCGTCTCTTCCCGCCTCCTCTTCTCGCTTGGGCTGGCCCTGCCGCTCGGGCTCTTCGGCGCGGGCCTTGCCCGGCTCCTCGACCGGCCTGCCGTCTCCCTCCTGCCGCCCGCCCCGGCGGAGGCGGCCCCCCGGCGCCCCGAGGGGCCGCTCACCTATCTGCCGCTGCCCGCTCCGGTCCATGCCACGATCCGCGGCGGACAGCGGCAACTGACGATCCAGGTGAGCTTCGCGGTCGAGGCCGGGCGGATCGACCTCGCGTCGATGGCCTCGATGCTGAAGACCGACCTGCCCCTTCTGACGGTGGAGCTGGCCGAGGCCCTGCGCGCCTGCGACGAGGCCCAGCCCTCGCTCGAGGCCTTCCGCCGGGCGCTGCCCGAGGCGCTGCGGGCCGCCGTCAATGCGCGCTATGCCACCGCCGAGGCGCCCGAGCCCGTGTTCGAGGCGCTGCTCACCGATTTCATCGTGCACTGACCGGCCCGGCACGGAGCTTGCAGGCGGCCCGCGCCATCTTCGGGAGAAAGCCCATGTCCATCGAGCTTCAGCCGTCCGCCCAAGGCCACCGCCGCCCGCCGCAGTTCCCCGAGGCCACGGCTGTGCCGCTCGAGGGGCTGATGGTCGAGACGGTCCATTTCGACGAGGATGGCCGCGAGGCGCGCCGCACCCGTCGCCCGCTGCACGCCCTCTTGGCCCCCCTGCGCCGCCGCGGCGCCTGACCGCCCGGTCCCCGCCTTTTGGGGACGTTCCGATGAGGACGGCGGCCAAGCCAGATGGGGCGGCAGGGCCGGCACATTCCAGCCGAAAGAACGGGCGCCGCGGGATCTTCCCCGGCGCCCTCATGCGCTCCGCCGGTGTCCGGCTCAGGCTCCGCCCCTTGCCGCAGGCGTGGCGGAACCGTTGGGTGCGGAGCGCCGCGGGATCTTCCCCGGCGCCCTCATGCCCTGCGCCGGTGTCCAGCTCAGGCTCCGGCCCTGCCGTAGGCGTGGCGGAGCCGCTGGGTGCGGTGCGCCGCGGCCTCGGCCTCCGCGCCCTGCCGTTCGAGCCAGGCCTGCGCCGCCCGCACCGCGTCGAGCGCCTCGGAGAGCGCGTCCCCTGTCGCCTTCCGCAGGGGCCCCCACCCGTCCGGGGCCGGCAACTCCTCGGCGAGCGCCCGCAGATCGGCCTCGCGCGCCAGCAGAAGGGCCACGTCCCCCCGCTCCATGGCGCGCCTCAGCGCGGCGGAGGCCGCCGCGAGGCCCAGGCAGAGCGCGCGCGGATCGGAGGCTCCGGGTCTCACGGCCGGGGGCCGATCTGCTCCCACGCCCCGAGGATGGCACCGATATGGCCCGCGGCTTCCGCAAGCTGGCCGCGCTCGCGCCGGAAGGCCGCGGCCACCTGAAGGCGGCAGAACTCGTAGACCTGGAAGAGGTTGTCGGCGATCTCGCCGCCCTTCTCGAAATCGAGGCTGCTTTGCAGGATGTAGATCGCGGTGAAGGCGCGGTTCAGATGCTGGTCGGGATAGGGTCCGCCCGCTTCGGCCGCCGCAGCCAGCGCGCGCAGCGACCGCTCCAGTTCGCGCAGCGTGACGAGCACGATCTGGTGAGGGTCCTCGACCGCCTGGAAGTCCACGGTTTCGGTGCGGCGGTAACGCGCCCGCGCATCGGCGAAAGTCATCCCTGTCTCCTTCCGGGTAGCGGCTGGTGCTGCAAGAGAAACGACCGGCGGGCTGCGCGTTTTAGGGGAAAGCGCCGCAGTTTCCTCGCGGGCGGAGGGAAAAGCCCCACGGGTCTCGCGCGGGGCAGAGTTGCCGGCTGTCAACCGCGCAGCGTCGGGATACGGGCCCGGACCGGCGGGCGGGGTCGCTGGCCCAAGGGTCTGCAAGGTGGGGTCGGACTCCCGGCCGCGCGAGAGGATGCCGATGGCCGCTGGCTGGTGACCCCCGGCGAAGCGCGGACCTCCCGCAAGCGCGGGG
>NZ_MABH01000022.1 GCF_001720585.1 Cereibacter johrii
GCCGCGCCAGATGCGGCGGACGAAGGGCCGGATGCCGTCCACCGCATCGCGCCACGTCCCGCCCCGTGCCTCCGCCTCGCGGGCGAGGCGCCGCACCCAGGCCGTGAGCGCGCTCATCGGCGCCCCGAGCGGCACATCGGGCAGGCCGAGGGGTAGGGGACGCGTCGACGCATGGCTGCGCGGCAGGAGCCCCCGGCGCGACAGGGCCACGATCTCGCCCCGATGGCCGGTGGCGAGAAGCGTCAGCACCTTGTCGATCATCGTGAGGCCCGAACCGAGGAGAACCACCCGCGCGTCCGGCGGCACGCAGGCCGTCCGCCACGGGTCCTGAAGCAGCCGGTCCTCCGCCGGATTCGTCCGCGGGTGCCCGGTGGCCAGGATCGCCACATCCGCGAGCCGGACCGAGCCGTCGCTGAAATGGGCGATCACGCCGCGGCCGATCTCCTCGATCCGCAGGCACTCGCCGCTCACGCAGGCAAGCTCGGGGCCCGTGCGCCATGGCGCGAGGATCTCCTCGAGGTAGCGCCGATAGAGATCCCGCGCGACGAAACTGTCCCCGGTGGAGAAGCGGCCTTCGGGCTCTGCCGCGAGCCACTGCCGGAAGTGATCCGGCCGATCCGGAAAGGCGCTCATGTCGTGGACGCGCGTGTTGAGCAGATGCTCCGCATCGCGCGTGGCATAGGCGATGCCGGCGCCGACCGGCCCGTCCCGCTCCACCAGCGTGATGCGGAAGAGACCGTGGCCGCGGGTGAGCAGATGTGCCGCCATCAGCGCCCCGCTCGCGCCGCCGCCGGCGATCAGAACATGCAGGCGGCGCGGGACAGGCCGCCGGATCGGGTCGGGAAGGGGAGGGCTCATCGCAGTCTCCTTTCGTGCCGCTGCCGGTCAGGCCCGGTAGAACGCGCGCTCCAGAGCCTGTTCCGGGGGGATGACCGGGACCGGACGGCGGGCGAGCTCGTCGCGCAGGATGACGCCGCCGGGCCAGGGCCCGAAGCCGCTGTCGGCATTGATGTGACCGGCGAAGCCGAGGTCGACCATATCCGCGCGCCAGCAGCGGGCGAGCCGCCCGGCCTGGCTGAAGCTCATCCAAGGGTCGTTCCGGCTCGAGACCACATAGGCGGGCACCCCGAGGCTTTCCTCGAAGATCGGGCCGAAGCTCTCGGTCCGGTCGCTGTGCCGAGGCTCTGCCGGGGCCACGAGAAGGACGCCGCCGACCTTCAGATGCGGCCATTTGGCCAGCAGCCGCGCGATCAGGATCGCTCCGAGGCTGTGCCCCACGAGGATCGCCCCCGGGTGCTGCAGGATCGCTCCGGCCACCTCGATCTCCCAGACGGCGGGCACCGGCCGGGAGACATCGGACAGGTCGAGCAGGAGCGCGTCCGGGTCCCTCAGCGCCCACCACTGCTGCCAGTGGGCCGCGGGCGAGCCGTCGAGGCCGGGAATCAGGAGCGTCTTGGGCATGGTCGTCTCCATCTTCGTTCAATCCCGAAATACACTACAGTGTTTGTCGTGATTATCTTTCCAAAGATTGGGGGGACGTATGGGAAGTCCTTCTCCGCGGGCGCCGTCCGGACCTGTCTTCCGCGACATGCAGCCGTGCTCTCGAAGCCATGCAGGCCGACCGGCCGAGGGTCTCGGCATCCGCAGGTCCGCAGCCCGACGCGGCTGCAATGGCGAGGGCGGACCCGCGCGGTGAGCGGAAGGGTGGAGGCGGGCGCCGCAGGGCCCGCCCCCTTGAGCCTGTCCCCGAGGCGGATCAGAGCTCCTTCTTCAGCATGTGGTCGACCGAGTAGCGCCCTCCGCCCTTCGCGACGAAGGACAGCGTGACGGCAGCCCAGAGCCAGGCCAGTTCAGCGCCGCTGTAGCCCTGGCCCAGCACCACCCAGTGGAAGTAGGTCGCCACCAGCAGGATGATCGTGGTGCCCGCCGCGGCCAGCCGGGTGAGCAGGCCGAGCACCAGCAGCAGGCCGCCGGTGAATTCGGTTACCGACAGCAGGATCGACCAGAACCAGCCGGGCGCGAAGCCCAGGCCCGACACCATGTCGGCGGCGCCGGTCGGGTTCTGAATCTTCGGCCAGCCGTGGATCATCAGCGCCGCGCCGCAGACCACGCGCAGCCAGGCGTCGGTGAGGGGCGTTGCCGCGGCATAGACCGGGGCGAGGGCCGGCAGCAGCAGCGCCGGGCGTTCGTTCGAGATGTGGCTCATTGTTCATGTCTCCATGGATGCGATCGCGCTCGGGCGTCGCAGGTATCGGGGGCACGGCGAGTGCCGATGGCGAGGGAATGGAGATCAGGCGCGCGGAGGCCGCCGGTCCGGGGGGACCACCCTGCCGAAGGCGCTCACCTCGCTGGCGGCAAGGCGCAGGGGCCGCTCGGGGCGGGTCGGCAGGGACAGCGTGATGCCGGCGGGCAGGACGCAGGTCATGCAGGGCTTCTCGGCGGGCGCTCGGGTCGGGATCGCGGTTCCGGGCGCGGTGCAGACGTCGTCCACGGCCTGCGTGCTGGGGCAGCCCGAGGGCTTGCCGACCTGCACCGACGGCTGCATCGAAAGAAGCAGCATCGCGACGGTGAGGCAGATCGAGAGATACTTCAGCATGCGGACCCGGAAATCTCTTTGCGCGTGCTTCGTTAGTCGCCTCATGGCCGGAACCTCAAGCGCCCCTCGCCGCGGCTGACGGAGATGTGAGGTCCCCCGCCACGGCCGAGGGCAAGGGCCGTCAGAGGTCGCGCGGAGCGCTGTTTCGATGGCGCCGGAGCGCATCGAGACCGAGGCGGGTCGATCGGCTCCTTCATGAAGGTCAGCTCGTTCGTCCGAGGCCCCGGCCATGGTGAGCACCGGCATGGAGGGATCGACGGACGGATACTCCATCGCCGGCAGCGACCCCGGCCCCTTGCGGTCGGCGAGCGCCCGGAAGTGGCGCTCGGTCAGTCGGCAGCTTCGGGCCGTTCGTGCCTCATGTTCTCTTCCCACTCGAAGACCCATCAACGGCCCTTGCGGCCCTGCCGCCGCACTCCACCGCTCAGTGCGCCGCGCTTGCCAGTCCGCCGACGTGGTCAGGATCACCGGCCGCCCCGGAGCGCAGGTCGCCCGGCGCCGCAGAAATCCCGCGGGCGATCGCCGCGCCGATTTCCGAGCTGGCGGTGATGCCTTGCACGAAGGGCCGATCATGCATCAGGTAGGGGATCGCGGCCAAGTGCGCGTGCCCTTCATAGCCGGGAACGCCGACGAGGGCGAAATCGCCGTCCAGCTCGGGGATGTCCTGATCCGATCCGATCAGCGCCCGGCGCAGGCCCGGGAAGGGCATGTCCTTGCTTTCCAACGGCTTCTGGCCTCGCGCGTCGATGAACACCGGAAACAAATGCGTCTTTCCCTTGGCGCGGATCACCGTGCGGTCGGGCTCTCGCTTCATCTCGTAATCTTCGCCGAGCGCCAGAACGGACAACAGACCGGCATCCCGGAGCGCCAGAAGGCGTCGGATGGATTCGGAAGGTACGGCGGCGTAATTGTCGACGAAGACCTTCTTCAGCCCGGCGTCGAACCGACTGCGATCCGCATCGCCCAGATGCGGCACCAGCGTTTCCACCTTCTCGTGCATCCGCAGCAGGGCATATCGCCAAGGGACGGTGATCCGGTGCGCCTTGTTATGTTCGACCTCCTCCAGATTCTTCCGGGCCCAGCGGAAGGGATCCTGCGCCTCGCGCGCCGCGAAATAGGCATCGGCGAAAGTGTCGGCGGTCAGCGTGGCAAGCCCGATCCGGTCGGCATAGGCAGGGTCGGCTTGCGCGATCTCCTGTTGCAGCAGCGCGAACACGCGGTCCAGCGGGTCCGCTTGGCCGGCGCACTGCGCCACGGCGTCGTCGGTCATCACCTGCAGGGGCTCGTAGGGGATCGGGCACCAGAAATCCGCCTCGGGCAGCACGCCGGACCAGGACATCAGGGTCAGATGCAGGCCCTTAGTCGTGGGTTCGAAGGTCAGCTCCTCGCCTTTGCGGTGAAACCGGCCATGCTGGTTTGCCACAGCCATCGCCGCGTCGATGGAACTGAGCGAGGTGCCCATGATTCCCACGGAGACCGGCGGAACCTCTGCCTGGATCAGGCCGGACCACGGGCTGGGGAAATAGCTGCGGGTGGCTTCATCCGCGTCGGGGAACACATGTCCGGTGGCGAGGATCACACGGTCGAACGGTCCGAACTCGCGACCGGCCGCGCGCAGGAACAAGGCATCGTTGCGCGCGATGACGTCCGTGACCTCGGTGTTCTCAAGCACCTCGGCGCGGGCGCGGTGACGGTCCAGCAGAGACAGCAACTGATCGCGGAAGTACTCTCCCAGCAGCAGGCGCGGCGTGAACTGGCGGTCGTCCAGTTCGGCCCGGTCAAGGCCGAAGGCGCGCAGCTTCGCGTCCGGCTGACCCTTCAGCCAATCCAGATAGGGGGCGTCGATGGGCGGGATCTCGATGCTGGCGATATTCGCCAGCATGGATTTGCTGGCCGCCTCGGGCGAGTAGGGCAGGCCGATGCCCGCCTTCTCGCCACGTTCGAACATAGTGATACGATGCGAGGCGTCGGCCTGGATGAGGTTGAAGAAGGTATAGATGCCCGTGGGCCCGGTTCCGACGATCGCGACACGCGCCATGCGATTCCCCTGAGATTGGTCGTCAGAGAACCCGCCGCCCTGTGCGGCGGTTCCGCGGCCGGCATACTCCTATCTTGCAGCCATCCCGTCGCGTTGCGTTCTGGGTGCGGCACCGGAAACAGACAGCTGCGCAAGTCCCGGCAGAAGCATCCGCCCGGCACGACCGAGCACCTGACCCTGTTCCTGTTCACGGCTTGCCGGAGGTCACGATGGCGCTTCCATGATGCCGGCTTCCGGAGGGCCCGGCCCGCGTGACACCCGTGCAGGGCGGTGCCCCGAGAGCCGTGTTCCTGCGTGCGCGCCGCCCTATATGGTCCGGTTGCCCCTCGACGTCCCGGAGGACCAGATGCTGATCGACAGGCCGCTCTATCCGCCCATCCCGATGAGGGGGAGGTTCGGGGCCTCTTCTCGGGCAATGCCTGCGAGAGGTGCGGCATGAGCTGCGAGGTTTTCGATCCCCGCATCTGCGGCCTGGGCGAGGGGCCGCTGTGGCATCCCGAACGGCAGCAGTTCTTCTGGTTCGACATCCTCGGACGCCGTCTTCTGGGTGAGGGAGGTGCGGCCTGGACCTTCGACCGGGCGGTCACGGCCGCGGGCTGGATCGACCGCGACCGGCTGCTCGTCGCCACGGAGACGGGGCTCGCCGTCCTCGATCTGCGGAGGGGCGCGCTCGACCCGCTGCTTGCGGTCGAGGCGGACCGGGCGGAGACGCGCTCGAACGACGGGCGCGCCGACCGGCAGGGCGGCTTCTGGTTCAGCACGATGGGCAAGGAGGCCCAGCCCGGAGCGGGCAGCCTCTACCGCTACCACCGCGGACGCCTCGAGCGGCTGGTGGAGGGCCTCACCATCCCCAATGCGATCTGCTTCTCGCCCGACGGCCGGACGGCGCATTATTCCGACACGGACCGGCAGCTGGTCTGGAGCCAGCGGCTCGACGCCGAGGGCTGGCCCGTGGGCGAGCGGGAGCTCTTCCTCGATCTCGCGGGCGAGGGGCTCCATCCGGACGGGGCGGTGATCGACGCCGAGGGCGGCTTCTGCTGCGCCGCCTGGGGGGCGGGTGCGGTGCTGCGGTTCGACGCGCAGGGGCGACAGACGCACCGGCTCGCCGTCGGCGGGCGCCAGCCCTCCTGCCCGGCCTTCGGCGGGGCGGAGTTCGACCGGCTCCTCGTGACAACCGCGACCGAGGGGATGGAGGATCCGGGGCCGGGCGAGGGCCTGCCCTACCTCCTGCGGCCGGGCCTCCGCGGGCTGGCCGAGCCGCGGGTGACGATCTGAGGCGGTCGGGGTGGTAAGGGCACATCGCGGAGGCGCCGGGAGCGCGTCCTCTCGATGTCAGGCTCCCTGTTGTGCGGGGGCACGGGTGGCGCTCCGCGCGCATCGCGGAAGCGCGTCCTGCCGATGGCCCGCTCCTGTCGTCGAGCGAGGTGCGGGTGACGCTCCGCTCATGGATCCTCGCACCCGCCCGGAGCGAGGGAAGCGTTGGCGGGAGCGCACTGGGCTCCCCGATCACCGTTTGCGCCAGAGCGTCCAGCCGCCGAAAAGCATCGCCGCGCCCCAGATCAGGAAGGCCATGTCCCACCAGATCCACTGGCTCCGCGGGACCGTCTCGTTCACATGATGAATCCCGAGGATCTGGTGGTTCACGACCCCTTCGCAGAGGTTGAAGAGGCCGAACCCCATCAGGACCGTGCCGAGGAAGGCGCGGGCGGGCCAGAGCGCGTGCGGCTTGCGGGCTGCCCGCCAGAGGAGGACGAGCCCTCCCAGCAGGAAGAGATAGGTCGCCGTGTGGAAGAGCCCGTCGAGCAGCGTGTTCAGCTGCAGGTTCTCGACGCTGTCCGGCGGATAGCCGGCGCTGGTCGCCATGTGGTGCCATTGCAGGATCTGATGCAGCACGATGCCGTCGAAGAAGCCGCCGAGGCCGAGACCGAGGAGGATGCCGGCGGCGGTGGGAAAGCTCGATCGGTCCATGACCACTCCTCAGGATGCGTCCCGAAGGAACCGGAGGCGCGCCGTTCCGTTCCCGCAGGCGCGTGCCGCCCTGCCAGAGCGACCCGCGGGCAGGGGCCTTCGGTGCAGGCGCGCGCCGCGGCCCGCGCATCGGCTCTGGCGCGGGAGGGCTCTGCCGTCTATCGCTGAACCTGTCCGCCCCCTCTCGCCAGCCTCAGGATCGGAGCCAGACTTGACCTCTGCCGCCCCCGCCGCTTCGCCTGCCGCCGCCCCCGTGACCGCCGAGGAGCTTGCCGCGGCCCTTCCGCATGTGCTGGCTGCGCCGAAGACCGACGCCCCGATCGCGAGCCTCTGCTGGCGGGCCCGCTTCAATGCCCGGAGCTTCCCCGACCGGCTCCTCCTGACCCGCGGCTGCGGCGTGCCGGGCGAGCGGTGGCGCAAGCATCCGTGGCTCACGCTTCCGGACGGCTCGCCCGATCCGCGCATTCAGGTCTCGATCCTGCCCACCCGGGTCTGCGACCTCGTCTGGCGCGACCGCACGGGCACCCCGCATCCCGGCGACACGATCGTGGCCGATCTCGACACGAGCGAGGCCAACCTGCCCACGGGCAGCCTCTTGCAGGCGGGCACCGCCGTGCTCAGGGTCTCGGGCGTCTTCAACGACGGCTGCGTGAAGTGGAAGGTCCGCTACGGGCGGGCCGCGAAGGACTGGATCGTGGCCGAGGGCCATCCGCCGCTGCGGTTGCGCGGGGTGCTCTGTTCGATCGAGCAGAGCGGGGTGGTGCGGCTGTCGGACCGGCTGCGCAAGCTCTAGCGCGACCTCCGCAGAGACGGACGGCGGGCGTCCCGCAGGACAAGGCTTCCGGCCAGGCCCCGCCCCGTGACAGCGCCCGGCCTGCGAATCCTGCGGCCGGACGGGCGCGGCCGCCTTTTCTGACATCGGGTGCCAGGGCGTGCGGTGGCCCTCTCTCGCAGGCTTCCCGCGCCGTGGGTGCCGGCGGCGTGCTTCACCCCGCGATCGCGCCGGTTCAGCGGTGGCTTCCTCCCTCTTCCGAGAACCTCGGCCTCTAAGCGGGCCTGCCGTCTGGGAAATGGCTTCCGCCGCGTCACCCTTCTCGGGAAGTATGAATGCCGCAGCGCGGCGATGCGGGGGCGTTCCCGCCCGGCTGGCCTGCGGATCCTTGCCTGTAAAGAAATTCACAAACTAAATCATTGTATGTAAACATTTTCCAAATTATCAGATCCGGGATCGGGCGCCTCATCGGTCGGCCAAGGGCCGATCCTGCGGCGCCCGCGCGAAGGGGGATGGAGAACGGACAGTGCCGTTTCGCCGCGGAGCAGCATCGCGCTCGCGACCGATGACGCTTGTCCGGCGAGATCCCTCGGGAGCGTCCGGGCGGGATCCTCCGACCGGCCGCGTCCCGATGGCAAGTGGTGGCGCACCGGGTGGAGCGAGAGGGGTCACGGATGAAAACGAACTTGGTGGATCGGGTCCTGGCCGATCCGAATTACAGGCTGCTGAAGGCGCGCCGGTCGCGCCTCGGCTGGTGGCTGACGGCGGCGCTGATGCTCGTCTATTACGGCTTCATCCTACTGATCGCCTTCGAGAAGCAGGTGCTGGCCACGCGGATCGGCGCGGGCGTCATCACCTGGGGCATCCCGGTGGGCTTCGGTGTGATCGTCTTCACGGTCGTCATCACCGCCTTCTATGTGATGCGGGCCAACCGCGAATTCGACGATCTGACCGAGAAGGTCCGGCGGGGGATGATCCAATGAGCCGTCTCACGCCCTCGCACCGCCTTGCGGTGGCCATGGCCGCGCTGATCCTGCTGCCCACGCTGGCGCTGGCTGCGGGCCCGGATCTTGGCGAGGTCCAGAAACAGGCCACGAACTACACCGCCATCGGCATGTTCGCAGCCTTCGTGGTCTTCACGCTCTTCATCACCAAATGGGCCGCGGCCAAGACCAAGTCCGCCGCCGACTTCTACACCGCGGGCGGTGGCATCACCGGCTTTCAGAACGGGCTCGCCATCGCGGGCGACTACATGTCGGCGGCCTCCTTCCTCGGGATCTCGGCAGCCGTGATGGCCTCGGGCTTCGACGGGCTGATCTATTCGATCGGCTTTCTCGTGGGCTGGCCCATCCTGACCTTCCTCATGGCCGAGCGGCTGAGGAACCTCGGGCAATTCACCTTCGCGGATGTGGCGGCCTTCCGTTTCGCCCAGACGCCGGTGCGGGTCTTCGCGGCCTCCTCGACCCTCGTTGTGGTGGCCTTCTATCTCATCGCGCAGATGGTGGGGGCAGGGCAGCTCATCAAGCTCCTGTTCGGGCTCGAATATTGGGTGGCGGTCGTCATCGTGGGCGGGCTCATGATGATCTACGTCCTCTTCGGCGGCATGACGGCCACGACATGGGTGCAGATCATCAAGGCCTGCCTCCTTCTGGGCGGCGCCACCTTCATGGCCGTCATGGTGATGATGCACTATGGCTTCAGCCTCGAGCGGTTCTTCGCGGCTGCGGTCGAGGTGAAGGCGCAGATCGCGGCCCAGACCCCGGGAACGACGCCCGAGGATGCGGCGGCGGCCGGACAGTCGATCATGGGGCCGGGCAAGTTCATCACCGATCCGATCTCGGCCATCTCCTTCGGCATGGCGCTGATGTTCGGGACGGCCGGCCTGCCGCATATCCTCATGCGCTTCTTCACCGTGCCCGACGCCAAGGAGGCGCGGAAGTCGGTGATGTGGGCGACCACCTGGATCGGCTATTTCTACCTCCTGACCTTCATCATCGGTTTCGGCGCGATCACCTTCGTGCTGACGAACCCGGGCTTCCTCGACGAGACGGGCGCGCTGGTCGGCGGCAGCAACATGGCGGCGATCCATCTCGCCAAGGCCGTGGGCGGCAACGTCTTCCTCGGCTTCATCTCGGCGGTGGCCTTCGCCACGATCCTCGCGGTGGTGGCGGGCCTGACGCTCGCCGGCGCCTCGGCCGTGTCGCACGACATCTATGCGACCGTCATCAAGAAGAACAAGGCGGGCAGCGCCGCCGAACTGAAGGTCTCGCGCTACACGGTGCTGGCGCTCGGCGTGCTGGCCGTGGCCCTGGGCATCGTGTTCGAGAAGCAGAACATCGCCTTCATGGTCTCGCTCGCCTTCGCAATCGCGGCCTCGGCCAACTTCCCCGTGCTGTTCCTGTCGGTGCTCTGGAAGGGCTGCACGACGCGCGGCGTGGTGATCGGCGGCTTCATCGGCCTCGTCGTGTCGGTGGTGCTGACCGTGCTCTCGCCCTCGGTCTGGGAGGCGACGCTGGGCTACGACAAGGGCTCGGCGCCCTTCCCCTACACCTCGCCCGCGCTCTTCTCGATGACGGCGGGCTTCGTGGGGATCTGGCTCTTCTCGACGCTCGACCGCAGCCTGCGCGGGCGGCAGGACCGGGCGGGCTTCATGGCCCAGCAGGTCCGCTCCGAGACGGGCATCGGTGCCGCGGCCGCCTCCGCGCACTGAAGCCTTCGGAAAAGCGAGCCTGCCGCCCTGCGGGGCGGCAGGCTTTTCGTGCCGGCAGGATCGATCAGGCCGCGGCCTGAGGCTCGCGCCAGCGCTGCGCCTCGAGGAAGGGCGCGGGCAGCAGGAGCTTGTTCTCGACCCGCACCACGAGGGGGCGCATCTGGCGCGCATAGGACTGCCACTCGGGCGAGGCCTGCAGGGCCTTGCGCCGCTCGTGCCGATCGTCGAGGCTCTCGTAGCCCCACATGTGCACGATCTGGTTCAGGGGCCCGAAGTCGGTGTAGTAATAGCCCACCATCCGCCCGAGGATGCGGACCTGGCACTCCATTCCCTCCTCCTCGTAGAGCTTCAGGAAGACCGGCACCTGCCCGGCATGGAGGGTGTAGATTCTCTCGTCGACGAACATGATGTCTCCTCAGAACAGAAGGCCGATGAGCCCGAGCGCATAGAGCGCGAGCAGAAGCGTGAGCGTGCAGATGAGCAGGATGGGCCGCCCGCCCACCGCCGCGAGACGGCCGAGCGAGGTCTTGGTGCCGAGCGCGGCAATGGCCACCACGAGGCACCAGCGCGAGAAGGAGAGGAGCGCGACCTTCACTTCTTCGGGCACGAGACCGGCCGAGCCCAGCACGACGAGTGCTGCAAAGCCCAGCACGAAGAGCGGAATGGGAAGCGCGCCGCCCTCGCCGCCGCGGCCCGTGCCCATGACGAGCGAGAGGCCGGTCACGATCGGGATCAGCAGGGCCACCCGCAGCAGCTTGACGAAGACGGCGGTGTCGCCCGCCTCCTGCGAGACGGAATAGCCCGCGCCCACCACCTGCGCCACATCGTGGATCGTGGCTCCGAAGAAGATCCCCGTCGCCACGTCTCCGAGCCCCAGACGCTCGGTCAGGATCGGATAGAGGATCATCGCGACCGTGCTGAGGGCCGTCACGCCGATCACGGTGAAGACGGTCGCGCGCTCCGTCCCCTCGCGGCGGGGCAGCACCGACGAGATGGCGAGCGCTGCCGAGGCGCCGCAGATGCCCACCGCGCCGCCCGCAAGGATGCCCATCTGCATCGGCAGGCCCAGAAGGCGGGCGAGGAGAAGGCCCGAGCCGATCGTCACCGCCACGCCCGAGACGGCGATGGCCAGCACCTCGGGGCCCGAGGCCATGACCTGCTGCACGGTGATCCCGAGACCCAGGAGCGCCACCCCGAAGCGCAAAAGCTTCTTCGAGGCGAATTCGATGCCGGGAAGACAGCGGCTGCCGGGCTCGCTCAGGAAGTTGAGCGCCATCCCGAGCAGAAGCGCCATCAGCATCACCGGGATGCCGTAATGCTCGGACAGGAAGGTGGCGGCCAGCGCCACCGTGACGGCGCACAGCAGGCCCGGCACCAGGAGCGTCACCGGCGAGGCGAGGGCGAGAACCGTCATCCGATCAGTTCGTCGCTGCGGTCGTCGGTCTCGCCGAAGCGGCGCAGGACGGCGGGCTTGGTGCCCTCGTAGACGCGGGCGAGGTTCTGCGAGATGCGCTCGTTCTCGCGCTCGAAGAGGCTGTTCCCCTCGAGGTCGCTCTCGACGATGAAGGGGCCCATGTTCTCGGCCTCGAGCACCCACATGGCCTGCGCGAGCCCCAGATCCTCGCGCCAGTGGAGCGCCTTCACCCCCTTGATGCCGCGCCCGAGAAGCGCGCCCGTGCCATATCCCACGGTGGTGAGGTAGATCGCGCCGTTCGGCACGAAATGCTCGCGGTAGTCGGCCGAGGTCATGCCGCCCTTGCCGATGATGAGCTTCGCGCCCGACAGGCGGAACCACTCGCCGATCCACTTGCTGAAGCGGAACGAGGCGGTGGCCGTGACCGCGCCCATGGTGAAGGAGCCGTCGGCCTCGACCGTCGCCGCGGGCGAGCAGTGGAAGTTCGCGGCGCTCTCGTGCGGCAGGTCCATGGGCAGCGCATCGCCCTGCTCGCAGGCGCGCATGTAGACGCCCTCGCGCGCGGTATAGATCAGCCCGTCCAGATGCACGACATCGCCGATGCGCAGCCGGGCCAGATCCTCCCGCGAGGGGGTGGTGCTCAGGCGAATTCGTTTTGGTCCTGCGGAACGGTCCATTCCACTGTCTCCCGGCGTTGATAATCGGTGAACCAGTCGGGGTCGGTGCGATATTCGACGCGACCGTCCCCCCAGAGGCGCGCGACGGCGCGGCGCGAGGAGAGGCAGAAGGCATGGACGCTCATCTGCATCCCGCCCGTGTGGCAGTAGCCCACCTCGATGTTGCAATCGACCACCATGGACTTGCCCACGAAGCCCATGGCGCCCATGCCGATCGAGTTGCCGAGCACTTTCAGCTCGTCCTCGAGGGCTGCGATGCGCGGATCGGAGTTGCGGCTGCCCACGGTGCGCAGGCAGGCCGCGCGCTTGCCCAGCACCATGCAGGCATCCTTCGATCCGCCGAGCCCGATGCCGATGATGGCGGGCTGGCAGGCCAGGCCGCGCTTGCCGAAGGCCACGAGGCTGTCGAGGAAGAAGCGCCGGATCCCCTGGATCCCGTCCGAAGGGAAGAGCATCCGGTAATCGGTGCCGAAGAGCCCGCCCTTGTGCACGGTGATGAGGTCGATCCAGTCGCCGCCCGGCTCGAACCCATATTCGATCTCGGGCGCGCCGATCCCCACATTGTTGTCGTGGTCGGTCCGCCAGAGCGGATGGACCCGGTTCGGCCGCAGCGGGATGTCGTGGGTGGCGCGCGCCGTGGCGCGCCGCAGCGCCGCCTCGAGCGCGATGGGGCCGCCCTCGATGCGCGCCTCGTTGCCCATCTTCACATACCAGCGCGGACAGCCCGTGTCGCCGCACATCGCCCGGCGGTCCTCCTTGGCCGCCTCGTAATTCTCGAGCATGGCCTGAAGCACGAAGGAGGAGAGGTCGCCATCCTCGACCGCCGCCGTGGCCTTAAGCCCGTCGAGATAATCTTCGGGGATTTCGATGGCGGCCTTTTCCATCAGCCGCTCGGCCGTCCGCTGGATCAGATCGAGTGAGATCATTCCGCTGCCTTTACCAGTGTGGTGGGTTCATCGGCCGGCAGGATCGTCTCGCCGGGCCGCACGATGGTGAAGCGCACGGGCTCGCGCGTGACGGGAAGCTCGTCGCCCGACCGGCGCACCTGCGTGAAGTAGGAGGCGTCCAGATCGCCCGCCTCGGGGTGATCCTCGCGGTAGTGCGCCCCGCGCGAATTCTCGCGCGCGAGGCCCGCCGTGGCGATGGCCTCGGAGATGTCCACGAGCGAGCGCATGTTCAGCCAGTCGTGCCAGGTGAGGTTGAAGGCGAGGTTCGCGCCATCGACCCCGGTCTCGGCCAGCTCCGCGCCGATGGCCGCCACCCGCGTGAGGCCGCGCTCGAGGCCCGCGCCGGTGCGCAAGACCCCCACATCCTCCCACATGGCCTCCTGCAGCGCCTCGCGCAGCACCTGCACCTGGCCCGGCCGCTTCGAGAGCGGCGCCATGGCGCGGTCGATCTCGGCCGCGAGCACCGCCTCGTCCGCGGGGCGCAGATGCGGGATCGAGGCCACCTCGGCGCCCATCACGTCGCCCGCGATGCCGCCGAAGACGGTGGAGTTGGCCACGCCGTTGCCGCCCAGCCGGTTCGCGCCATGGGCGCCGCCCGCATCCTCGCCCGCGACATGGAGCCCGTCGATCTCGGTGCGGGTGTCGGGATCCACCACGACGCCGCCCATGAAGTAATGCGCGGTCGGCACCACCTCGACCAGCCCGCCGGCCAGATCGAAACCGCAGTCGGCGCAGCGCTTGACCATGCCCTTGAAGCGGCGGCGGACATCGTCGGGGCCGAGATGGGCCATCGAGATATAGACGCCGCCGTTCTCCGAGGTGTTGCTCTTGCGCATCTCGGCATAGATGCCGCGGCTGACCACGTCGCGCGTGGCCCGCTCGCCGGCCGCATCATGGTCGTACATGAAGCGGTGGCCGTGCCCGTTCAGCAGATGCCCGCCCGCGCCGCGCAGGCCCTCCTCGAGGACGGTGCCCGTCATCCGCGTGCCCGGGCCCGCGAGAAGCCCGGTGGGGTGGAACTGCACCATCTCCATGTCGCGGAGCGGCAGTCCCAGACGCAGGGCCATCGACAGCCCGTCCATCGTCTTGTCGCCCGAGGGCGTGTGATACTTGTACATGGTGGGCCCGCCGCCCGTGGCCATCAGCACCTTCTTCGCCCGCACGAAGCGGAAGCGCCCCGTGCGCATGTCGATGAAGAGCACGCCCGAGATGGCCCCGCCGCCCTCGGCCGGGATGAGGCCCACGGCGCGATGCTCCTGCAGCCGCTCGATCGGGCGCGAGAGCACCTGCTCCATCAGCCGGTTGATGATCTCGATGCCGGTGAGGTCGCCCTTGTGGACGGTCCGGTCGGCGGTCTGGCCCGCGAAGGCCTTGTGGTGCAGCGTGCCGTCCGGGTTGCGGTCGAAGAAGCAGCCGACCTCGTTCTCCAGCTCGCGCACCCGCGTCACCGCCTCCTGGCACAGCCGCCAGGCCATGTCCTGATCGGGCAGCCACTTGCCGCCGTGGATCGTGTCCATGAAGTGCCGCTCGACCGTGTCGCCCGCACCGAGCGCCACATTGTAGCCGCCCTGCACCATGCGCGTGCAGCCGCATTTGCCGAGAAGCCCCTTCACCGCGATGGTGATCCGGGTGCCCGTGGGCGCGCTCTGCTGGGCATGGAGGGCGGCAAAGAGCCCCGCGCCGCCCGAGCCCAGGATCAGGATGTCGGTCTCCTGCCGT
This sequence comes from Cereibacter johrii, assembly GCF_001720585.1. Taxonomy (GTDB): domain Bacteria; phylum Pseudomonadota; class Alphaproteobacteria; order Rhodobacterales; family Rhodobacteraceae; genus Cereibacter_A; species Cereibacter_A johrii. The sequence goes on from NZ_MABH01000022.1 coordinate 14,842, forward strand.
TCCAGCCGGTCGTGCTGCATGTCAGATCGCCCTCAGAAGGAAGGTCGCGGCCACGAGGAAGGCGCCGGCGACGGTGGCGGCGGCCAGCGTCTTCTGCCGCCCGCTCCAGGGCAGCATCTCGAGCGCGAGAAGCCGGAGGCCGCCGAAGAAATGGGCGGCGAGGAGGAAGACGAGGCCGAACTCGGCCATCTTCACCAGCGGGTTCTGGGTCCAGAGCCCGAAACTGTCGAAGCCCTCGGGGTCGGTCAGCACCATGGCCAGCATGTAGAAATGCACGGGCAGGAACAGCGCGAGGCCGAGCCCCGACAGGCGGTGGACGAGATAGGCGAGCCAGAGCGGGTGCGAGCGGTGGGCGAGCGCGATCATGCCAGCGTCACCGCATGGAGGGCGCGCAGGCCGAGGATCAGGAAGACCGCGCCCACCGCGAGGGTGAAGAGGTCGAGGAACGCGCGGCTGCGCAAGGCCAGCGTCTCGGCCAGGATCACCCGGAGGCCGATGGCGGCATGGATCGCCGCCGCCACGAGGAAGAGGCCGTAATAGAGCGCCCAGCCGAGGCTGCCCTGCGTCCGCGCGAGGATCTCACCCGCGCTGATCCCGCCCTGCACGGCGTAGACCATCAGCGCCAGATGGCCCAGCACGAGGGGCGCCATCACCAGCGCCGAAAGCCGTTGCAGCATGTAGAGTCGCAGATCGAGCATGGGTCAGCGTCCTTTGCGCCAGAAGCTGCGGGCCGTTTCGCGCTTGAGGCCCGCGATGGAATCGAGCGGCGAAAGCTCGTTCGGGCAGTGGCGCGTGCAGCTTCCCTGGCTGTGGCAGTTGTGGCAGCCGCCCGAGACCGAGACGGCCGCCAGCACCTCGGCCCGGCCCGCGTCGCGCTCGTCGTTCACCACGCTCCAGGCGCGGTTGAGGGCTGCGGGCCCCAGATAATCCGGGTTGCCCGCCACCGTGTCGCAGGCGGCATAGCAGACCGAGCAGTTGATGCATTCGATGGCCCGGTCGGCGGTGCGGCGCGCCTCCGAGGCGGGATCGACCCGCGCCACCTCCTCGTGGCGCGTGCGGGCGGGGTGGAAGAGCCCCTCGGCCTTGACCCATTTCTCGAAGAACGGGTCCATGTCGGCCGCGAGATCCTTGATGACCGGCAGGTTGCGCAGCGGTCCGATGGTAAGCGCGCCGCCCTGATCGACCTTGTTCACATGGGTCCGGCAGGTCCAGCGCGGCACCCCGTTCACCATCATGGCGCAGGAGCCGCACATGCCGACCCGGCAGGCATAGCGATAGGTCAGTGTCGGATCGAGGTTCTGCTGGATCCAGGAGACCACGTCGAGCACGGTCTGGCTGCCCTGCCGCGGCACCTCGAAGCTCTGGAACGCCCCGGTCGTGCCGGTCCCGCGCCAGATCGAGACGGACAGGGTCTGAGGGCCGTCAAGCATCGCTTTCCTCCGCGCTTTCGTCTTGCCCAGCTTATTGAAAGACAAACTGAAGAAAAAACGATAAAATCTGACGGTTATCGAAAGCCGGACTTACAGAATATCCCGTTGGGGTGCGTTGAAACGCACATCGGCCCCCGAAGGGGGGCCGATGGCGGATGAAGGGGCCCCGAGGCGGAGGGAGCGCTCCCGACCGAAGGGAGGGGCTGGAAGGCCGGATCCTTCGGGTGGGCGATCTCTTCGGGCCGGGAGCCGCGTCAGGTCTGACGGGCAGGGCGGGCCTATTCGAAGAACATCGCCTCCCACGGCTGGCCGTTGTCCTTCACCGTTCCGATCCGGCGCATGAAATCGAGATATTTGTCGATGCCCGAGGGTTCGACCGTATAGTCGACCTGCGGATCGGCGAGGATCGAGGCCAGAAGCTCGGGGTCCGTCGCATCGCCCGCCTGACGGAGGTAGATCTGCACCGCCTCGGCCGGATCCTCGTTCACCACCTCGACCGCCTGGGCCAGCGCGCGGCGGAAGATGTCGAAGAGCTTGGGGTTGTCGTCATGGAAGGCCTTGGTGGTCCAGACGACGTTGAAGGTCACGGGTCCGCCCATCACGTCGAACGAGTTCAGCACCGTATGGACGCCCGGCTGGCGCAGAGCCATGTCCTGCGCGGGCGAGGCGGTGAAATGGGCCGTCACCTCCTGCCGCGCGAGGAGCGCCGCAAGCCCGTCGGGGTGGGACATCGAGACGGTCAGCGAGTCGAGCTTGCCGTAATTCTCGTCGCCCCAGACCTTCGCCGCCGCCATCTGCAGCACCATCGCCTGCACCGAGACCTTGACCGAGGGCAGGGCGATCTTGTCGCTCGGCTTGAAATCCTCGATCGTGCGGATGTCCTCGCGGTTGACGTTCATCAGGAGCGGCATCGAGTTCATCGCGGCCACGCCCTTCACCTCGTTCGAGGTTCCGGCCGTCTTGGACCAGAGCAGGATCAGGGGCGGCACGCCGCCCGCGGCGAACTGGATCGTGTTCGACAGAAGCGCGTCGTTCATGTTCGAGCCGCCCGCGAAGGTGGCGTAATTCACCTTCACCTCGCCCAGCCCTTCGGCCTCGGCCATCGTCTCGATCAGCCGCCGCTCCTGCATGATCATCAGCGGCAGGTGCCCGATGCTCGGCTGGCGCGCGATGGTGATCTCGGACATTTCGGCGAGTGCCGGTGCGGCCGGCAGGGCGAGCCCCGCCGCGAGCGCGAGGGCGGCCAGTCCGGTGCGAAGATCCATGGCCATCAGCTCCCCTCCTTGCCCGACATCGTGTCGAAGAAGATCTCGCTCCAGTCCTCGGCCGAGGTCTTGATGAGGCCGGACTCGCTCAGGAACTGGACGTAGGGCAGGGTGCGCTCGGGCGTGGTGGTCCAGACCGTCTGCTCGTCCTGGATCAGCGCCACGACCTCGTCCTTGGTCAGAGGGCTGCGCTCGGCCTCCATCCAGATCTCGGCCGCCTTCTCGGGATCCGTGCGGATCAGCTCCATGCTCTCCTCGAGCGCCGCCATGAAGGCCTTGGTGATCTCGGGGTTCTCCGAGATGAACTTGTCGGCTGCCCAGACCACCGTGAACGTGTGCGAGCCGCCGAGCACGTCGTAGCTGTCGAGCACCTTGTGGATGCCCTCGACCTTGGCCTCGAGGTTCTGGAACGGCGGCGAGCCGAAATGCGCCGTCACTTCGGATTGCCCGCCGGTGAGGGCGAGCTGTGCGTCGGGATGGCCCATCGAGACGGTGAAGGCATCCATCGCGGTGGCCTTGTCCGGTCCGAAGGCCTGTTTGGAGGCCATCTGCAGCGTCACGGCCTGGATCGAGGTCTTGACGGCGGGCAGGGCGATCTTGTCGCCCTGGCTGAAGTCGGCCAGCGACTTCACCTCGGGGTTCGAGGTCATCAGATGCAGCGGCATCGAGGCCAGCGCCGCCACGCCCTTGATCTTCAGATTCTCGCGCGTGCGGGCCCAGATGGTGAAGAGAGGCCCCGTGCCGCCCGCCGCCAGATCGAGATTGCCCGACAGCAGCGCCTCGTTCATCCCCGAGCCGCCGGTGAAGCGCAGCCATTCGGTCGTGATCTCGTGGCCCGAGGCGGCCGCATGCTTCTCGAGCAGGTCCAGCTCCTCGACCAGCGTGAGCGGCAGGTAGCCGATGCCGAACTGCTTGGCCAGGCGCACCGTCGAGACCTCGGCCAGCGCGGGCCAGGCCGTCGAGGCGAGCAGAAGCGCCGCCGCCCAGGGCGTCAGTGTCTTGTGGATCTTCATGGATGGTCCTCCCTGTGCCGCCGTTTCGCGGCTTTGCTGGCCGGGTCCGGCCCTGCGGCCGGCCCCTTGCGCGCGCGGGCCCGCCCCGGTTCGGGGCGCGCTCGCCGTCCCTGCGGGCCTGCGACTGCGGCCGCGGCAGGAAAGGATGCCGGGGCCTCCCCGCCCCGGCACCCTGTCAGTGCTGCACCCCCCACCGCTGGATCGTGCGTTTCTCGATGGTGGCGAAGATCAGGTTCTCGACCACGAGGCCGATGATGATGACCGTGAGCAGCCCCGCGAAGACGTTCGAGATCTCGAGCAGGTTCTTGTTCTCGAAGATGAACCAGCCGAGACCGCCCGAGCCCGAACTCACGCCGAAGACGAGCTCGGCCGCGATCAGCGTCCGCCAGGCGAAGGCCCAGCCGATCTTGAGGCCGGTCAGGATGCTCGGGAAGGCCGCCGGGATCAGGATCTTCGTGATGAAGCCCCAGCCCTTCAGCCCGTAGTTGCGCCCCACCATCTTCAGGGTCCGGCTCACGCCGAGGAAGCCCGAATGGGTGTTGAGCGCGATGGCCCAGGTCACCGAATGGACCAGCACGAAGACGAGGCTCATGTTGCCCAGCCCGAACCAGATCAGCGCCAGCGGCAGAAGGGCGATGGCGGGCAGGGGGTTGAACATCGAGGTCATGATCTCGAGGAAGTCCCGCCCGATCCGCGAGGCGATGGCCAGCGCCGTCAGCACCGCGGCCAGCAGGATCCCCACCGCATAGCCCGTCACCAGCACCTTGAGCGAGGCGAGCGCCCGCATCAGCAGCCCGCCGTTCAGCACGCTGTCCCAGAGGGCCGCGATGGTCTGCGAGAAGGAGGGGAACAGCAGGTCGTTGTTCAGCGTGCGCCCGTAGATCTCCCAGGCGAGGGCCAGGACCACGAGGATCAGCCCCTTGCGCAGCACCGGCACGTTGTAGAGCGCCTCGGCCCAAGTCAGGCGGGCCTGGACGACGGTGATCTCGTCCTCCGAGGTGGACGCGCGGTCGTCGTGGTAGATCTCGGCCCGGACGGGCGTGGCCGGGCCCGCGTCGCGCGGCACGGTCGCGGTCATGTTAAGCATGCTCGGCCTCCTCCTCTTCCGGCTCGTTCACGAACAGCATCTCGTGGATGCGCTTCTCCAGCCGCGCCGCCTCGATCGGATCGGTGGTGCTGTTGATCTCGGCCTTCACCCGGCCGGGGTGGGGCGAAAGCAGCAGGATGCGATTGCCGATCTTGATCGCCTCGGCGATCGAGTGGGTGACGAAGAGGACGGTGAAGCGCGTCTCCTCCCAGAGAGCGAGCAGCTCGTCCTGCATCCGCCGCCGCGTGAGCGCGTCAAGGGCCGCGAAAGGCTCGTCCATCAGCAGGATGTCGGGCTCCATCGCCATGCCGCGCGCGATGGCCACGCGCTGCTTCATGCCGCCCGACAGCATGTGCGGATGGCTGTTGGCGAATTTCTCGAGGCCGACCTTGCAGACGTAATGCATCGCCCGCTCTTCGGCCTCGGCGCGCGAGAGCCGTTTCGCGGTCTGGAGCGCGAAGGCCACGTTCTGCTTCACCGTCTTCCAGGGCAGAAGCTGGTCGAACTCCTGAAAGACCATCATCCTGTCGGGGCCGGGCTCCTTGACCTTCTGGCCCTTCAGCCGGATCTCGCCCTCGCAGGGCGTGATATAGCCGCCGACCGCCTTCTGCAGCGTGGACTTGCCGCAGCCCGACGGCCCGAGAAGGATGAAGCGATCCCCCTGATGCACGTCGAAATCGACCCGGTAGGTGGCCGTGATCAGATGCTGGGGGGTCTTGTACTGGATCGTGACCCCCCGGACCGACAGCAAGGGCTCGCTGTGTGTCATGTTTCCTCCCGTTTGCTCGGCCGGCGCGCCGAAGCGCGCACCCCTGGCCATCATCCGTCGGGCTGCGCCGTCTCCGCCGCTTCCGGCTCCTCTCCGGAAGGGGCTGCGCGGCCCTCGATCTCCACATTCACCAGAACCACTCCGCCGGCGGCGAAGGCGCGCCGCAGGGCGCCCCGAAGCTCGGCCCGGCATGTCACATGAGCGCCCGTGCCCCCGAGGGCCGCGGCGACCAGATCGTAACGGGCGCCCGAGAGCTCGCATCCGTGGACGCGGTCGGGGCCGAACTCGCGAAGCTGCAGCAGATGCTCGGCATTCCAGCGGCGGTCGTTGCCGATCACCACCACGAAGGCCGCGCCTGCGCGCACCGCCGTCTCGAGTTCTGCCAGATGAAAGCCGATGCTGCCATCCCCGCTGGCGACCGCGATGCGGGCCCCGGGGCAGGCGAGGCTTGCCGCCACCGCATGACCGAGCGCCCCGCCGATCCCGCCTGCGGGCCCGTTGATGAGCCGTCGTTCGGCCCGCACCAGGGCCTGCGCCCATTGGCCGAACTCGCCGCCGTCCGAGACGAGGATCGTCTCGCCCCCTTCCGCGCCCAGTACGTCGGACAGGGTGGCGCAGAGCAGCCCGGAGTCGATCGGGCCCGGCGTCTCGTCCAGCGCGGGCGGCGCGGGCCGCCGTCCGAAGCGGGCGCACCAGTCG
>NZ_MABH01000023.1 GCF_001720585.1 Cereibacter johrii
CTCGCGGCGGCCCGTGCCCGGGGCGCCGACAGCGCCTTTCTCGAGGTGGCGGCCGACAATGAGCCGGCGCTTGCCCTCTACCGCGCCGCGGGCTTTGCCGAGGCCGGGCGGCGGCGCGGCTACTACCGCACCCCCGAGGGCCGGCCCATCGATGCGCTGGTGATGAGCCGCCCCGTCGGCTGACGCCGCGGCAGGCGCGGGACGCCGCGGAAGCGCCGCGCGGGCCTCACAGAATCCTGTTGACCCTGTTCCGTCGTTCAGCCCTAGATTGACCCGGACCTGCCGCGACCGGACGGGCAAAGAGCCGGCCGCGCCAACGACAACCGGGAGAGCTCCATGACCCTATTCCAGACCCTTGCCGGCACTGCCGCGGCTCTTGCGCTGACGGCAGGGGCGGCGCTGGCCGATCCGGCGCTGATCTTCGATCTCGGGGGCAAATTCGACAAGTCCTTCAATGAGGCGGCCTTCAACGGGGCGCAGCGCTGGAAGGAGGAAACCGGCGGTTCCTACAAGGAGCTGGAGATGCAGTCCGAGGCCCAGCGCGAGCAGGCGCTGCGCCGGCTGGCCGAGACCGGCTCGAACCCGATCGTGATGACGGGCTTTGCCTTCGGCGAGGTGCTCGACAAGGTGGCGCCCGACTATCCCGACACGAAATTCGCCATCATCGATGCGGTGGTCGAGCAGCCGAACGTCCGCTCGGTCGTCTTCTCCGAGCATGAGGGATCCTATCTGGTGGGCATGATGGCTGCGATGGCCTCGAAGTCGGGCACGGTGGGCTTCGTGGGCGGCATGGACATCCCGCTGATCCGCAAGTTCGCCTGCGGCTATGCGCAGGGCTTCAAGGCGGTGAAGCCCGATGGCAAGATCATCATCAACATGACGGGCACGACGCCCGCGGCCTGGAACGACCCGGTGAAGGGCACCGAGCTGGCCAAGTCGCAGGTCTCGCAGGGCGCGGACGTGATCTATGCCGCCGCGGGCTCGACCGGCATGGGCGTGCTGCAGGCCGCTGCGGACGAGAACGTGCTCTCGATCGGCGTGGACAGCAACCAGAACCACCTGCATCCGGGCAAGGTGCTGACCTCGATGATCAAGCGCGTGGACAATACCGTCTACGAGGCGTTCAAGTCCGGCACCGATCTGGAGACGGGCACGGTGGTGGCCGATCTCAAGGGCGACGGCGTGGGCTATGCGCTCGACGAGAACAATGCCTCGCTCGTCACCGACGAGATGAAGACCGCGATCGATGCGGCGGCCGAGAAGATCAAGTCGGGCGAGATCGAGGTGCACGACTACATGACCGACAACACCTGCCCCGCCGCGACCTTCTGAATGGCCGAGCGGCAGGCTCAGGGGCGGCCGGAGGCGGCCGCCCTTCCCCCGGCCATCGAGCTGCGGGGGATCTCGAAAGCCTTCGGGCCGGTGCAGGCGAACGGCGACATCAGCGTGCGGGTCGCGCGCGGCACGATCCACGGCATCGTGGGCGAGAATGGCGCGGGCAAGTCGACGCTCATGTCGATCCTCTACGGCTTCTATCGCGCGGACGCGGGCGAGATCCTGATCGGCGGCCGCCCGACCCCCATTCCCGACAGCCAGAGCGCCATCCGCGCCGGCATCGGCATGGTGTTCCAGCATTTCAAGCTGGTCCCGAATTTCACCGTCCTCGAGAATGTGGTTCTCGGGGCCGAGGAGGGGGCCCTGCTGCGCCCCTCGCTGGCCCGGGCCCGCCGGGAGCTGACGCGGCTTGCCGAGGATTACGAGCTCGACGTCGATCCCGATGCGCTGGTCGAGGATCTGTCGGTGGGCCACCAGCAGCGGGTCGAGATCCTGAAGGCGCTCTACCGGCAGGCCGACATCCTGATCCTCGACGAGCCCACGGGCGTGCTGACGCCTGCCGAGGCGGACCATCTGTTCCGCATCCTCAAGGGGCTGAAGGCTCAAGGAAAGACCATCGTCCTCATCACCCACAAGCTGCGCGAGATCATGGAGATCACCGACGAGGTGAGCGTGATGCGCCGCGGCGAGATGGTGGCCACGGTGCGCACCGAGGCGACCAGCCCCGAGGCGCTGGCCGAGCTGATGGTCGGGCGCAAGGTGCTTCTGCGGGTGGACAAGGCGCCGGCCGCGCCGGGCCGGACCGTGCTCGAGATCGAGGATCTGCGGGTGCGCGACGGCCACGGGGTCGAGCGGCTGAAGGGCGTGAGCCTCACGCTGCGCGCGGGCGAGATCCTCGGCATCGCGGGCGTGGCGGGCAACGGCCAGTCGGAGCTTCTGGAGCTTCTGGGCGGGATCGCGCAGGGCACGGGTCGGGTGCGGCTGAACGGGACCGAGCTCGACCTGTCGGGGCGCGGCTGCAACGGGCGCGCGCGGCGGGCCGCGGGCATCGCCCATGTGCCCGAGGACAGGCAGCATCTGGGCATGATCCTCGATTTCGCCGCCTGGGAGAATGTGGCTTTCGGCTATCAGGATGCCCCCGAATATCGGGCGGGGCGGTTCTTCATGGACAATGACGCGCTCCGGGCCGAATGCGAGGGCAAGATGGCGCGCTTCGACGTGCGCCCGCCCCTGCCCGCGCTTGCGGGCAAGAACTTCTCGGGCGGCAACCAGCAGAAGCTGATCGTGGCGCGCGAGATCGAGCGCAACCCGGATCTGCTGCTGATCGGCCAGCCCACGCGGGGAGTGGATATCGGCGCCATCGAGTTCATCCACAAGCAGATCGTGGCGCTGCGCGATGCGGGCAAGGCGATCCTTCTGGTGAGTGTCGAGCTCGACGAGATCATGAGCCTCTCGGACCGGATCGCGGTGATGTTCGACGGGCGGATCATGGGCCTGCGCGATCCGGCCCGGACCGACGAGCGCGAGCTGGGCCTGATGATGGCCGGGATGGACGGCACGAGGGGGGCCGCCTGATGGAGAGGATGCCTGCCTGGGCCGATGCGCTCCTCGTGCCGCTGATCTCGCTCGCGGTGGCCTTCGCCATCTCCTCGGGCGTGATCCTCGCCATCGGCGAGAATCCGTGGGAGGCGCTGAAGATCATGGTGACGGGGGCGCTCGGCTCCAGCTACGGCTGGGGCTACACGCTCTATTACGCCACGAACTTCATCTTCACCGGCCTTGCGGTCGCGGTGGCCTTCCATGCGAGCCTGTTCAACATCGGCGGCGAGGGGCAGGCGACGCTGGGCGGGCTCGGCGTGGCGCTGGCCTGCCTCTTCGTGCCCTGGCCGCACTGGTCGCTGGCGCTGATCGGGGCGGCCGCCATGGGGGCGGCCTTCGGCGCGGCCTGGGCGGCCGTGCCCGCCTGGCTTCAGGCCCGGCGCGGCAGCCACATCGTCATCACGACGATCATGTTCAACTTCATCGCCGCCTCGCTTCTGAACTACGTCCTCGTCAATGTGCTGCGCCCGACGGGCAGCATGGATCCGGCGACGGCGCGCTTTCCGGGCGCGACCAGCCTGCCCGGCATCGGCGACATGCTGACGGCCGTGGGCATTCCCTTCGCCAAGACCACCCCCGCCAACGTCACCCTCTTCATCGCGCTCGGCGCCTGCTTCCTCGTCTGGGCGCTGATCTGGCGCACACGGCTCGGCTACGAGATCCGCGCCTTCGGCAAGTCCGAGAAGGCCGCCGTCTATGCCGGGATCTCGCCCGTCCGCATCACCATGCTCGCCATGCTGATCTCGGGCGCGCTCGCGGGGCTGATGGCGATCAACAACGTGATGGGCGAGGCCGAGCGGCTGGTGCTGAATTCGGTCGAGGGGGCGGGCTTCATCGGCATCGCCGTGGCGCTGATGGGACGGTCGCATCCGTTCGGCGTGCTGCTCGCGGCGCTCCTCTTCGGCTTCCTCTATCAGGGCGGCGCCGAGCTCGCGCTCTGGACCTCGATCCCGCGGGAACTCATCACCGTGATCCAGGCGCTGGTGATCCTCTTCACCGGCGCGCTCGACAACATGGTGCGCCAGCCGGTCGAGGCCCTGTTCCTGCGCGCGCGGAAAGGGGCGAAATGATGGATCTGCCGACCCTCCTCCAGATCCTCGATTCCACCATCCGCCTCGGCACGCCGCTGCTTCTGGCCTGTCTCGCCGGGCTCTTCTCCGAAAGGGCGGGCATCTTCGACATCGGGCTCGAGGGCAAGATGCTGGCGGCGGCCTTCCTGTCCGCCGCGGTGGCCTTCGTCACGGGTTCGGTCTGGCTCGGGCTCGTCGCGGGGATCGTGGCCTCGCTTCTGATGTCGGCGATCCACGGGCTCGCCTCGATCACCTTCCGCGGCAATCAGCTGATCTCGGGGGTGGCGATCAACTTCCTCGCCTCCGGACTGACGGTGCTGCTCGGCCAATACTGGTTCGCGCTCGGCGGCCGCACGCCCTCGCTCGAGGGGGCCGCGCGCTTCGCGCCGATCACGCTGCCCTTCGCCGAGGAGCTGCGCGGCGTGCCGGTGCTGGGGCCGGTCTATCGCGAGCTGATCTCGGGCCATACGGCGCTGGTCTATGTGGCGCTGCTCGCGGTGCCCGCCTCCTGGTGGCTGCTCTACCGCACCCGCTTCGGCCTGAGGCTGCGCGCGGTGGGCGAGAACCCGGCCGCCGTCGACACGGCGGGCGTGTCCGTCGTGGGCATCCGCTATGCGGCGGTGGCGATCTGCGGGCTCCTCACCGGGCTCGCCGGTGCCTATCTGGCCTGCAGCCTCTCGGCGGGCTTCGTGAAGGAGATGACCGCCGGACGCGGCTATATCGCGCTCGCGGCCCTCATCTTCGCCAAGTGGCGTCCTTGGCAGGCGCTCGGGGCCACCATGCTTTTCGGCCTGCTCGAGGCGGTCGCCAACCGATATCAGTCGCTCAATCTCTGGGGTCTGCCGCTTCCGGTGCAGTTCATGCAGGCGCTTCCCTACATTCTCACGGTCATCATCCTCGCCGGCTTCGTCGGCAAGGCGATCCCGCCGCGTGCGGGCGGCCAACCCTATGTGAAGGAGCGCTGAGATGCAGGTCGAACGGCTCGCAAGCCTGATCCGCGCCCGGGCGGGACACCGGCCGGTGCGGCTCGGCCTCGTGCTGGGCTCGGGCCTCGGCCATCTGGCGGAGGCCGTCGAGGGCGTGTCGCTGCCCTACGAGGAGCTCGCGGGCTTTCCCGAGGCCGGCGTCTCGGGCCATCAGCCGCGGCTCGTGGTGGGCGACCTCGAGGGGGTGCGGGTCGCGGTCTTCGGCGGGAGGGCGCATTACTACGAGAGCGGCAATCCGGCCGCCATGCGGGTGCCCCTCGCGGTGCTCAAGCATCTGGGCGCCGAGGCGCTGATCGCCACGAATGCCGCGGGCAGCCTGCGGGCGGACCTGCCGCCGGGCAGCCTCATGCTGCTGTCGGACCACATCAATCTCTCGGGCGCGAACCCGCTGATCGGCGAGCCGTCGGAGGCGCGCTTCGTGCCGATGACGGATGCGCACGACCCGGGCCTCCGCGCCCGGCTGCGCGAGGCCGCCGAAGCGGCAGGCGTTCCCCTGGGCGAAGGCGTCTATGCCTGGTTCTCGGGCCCCTCGTTCGAGACCCCGGCCGAGATCCGCATGGCCCGGGTTCTGGGCGCCGATGCGGTCGGCATGTCGACCGTGCCCGAGGTGATCCTCGCGCGGTTCCTCGGGCTGAAGGTCGCGGCCATCTCGACCGTCACCAACATGGGCGCGGGCCTCTCGGACGAGGCCATCAGCCACGAACACACCAAGGCCATGGCGCCGCTCGGGGCCGCCAAGCTCGAGACGCTGCTCAGGGAATTTCTCCGCCGCCTGCGATGAGGGACACGCGCGCCCCCGTCATTTGACAAGCCATGCCGCAGCGCGCATGTCTTGAGCCCGTCCCCTCCCCCCATGAACGGCCCCATGCAGCTTTACCTGCCCATCGCCGAGGTATCGGTCAATATCTTCCTCCTCCTCGGGCTCGGCGGGATCGTCGGCTTCATGTCCGGCATGTTCGGCGTGGGAGGAGGCTTTCTCATCACGCCGCTTCTGTTCTTCATCGGCATTCCGCCGGCCGTGGCGGTGGCCACCGGCGCCAATCAGGTGGTGGCCTCGTCCGTCTCGGGGGTGCTCGCGCAGCTCAAGCGCAAGACGGTCGATTTCCGCATGGGTCTGGTGCTGCTGGCGGGAGGCATGGCGGGATCGGCCTTCGGCGTGGCGGTCTTCGCCCGGCTGAACACGCTGGGGCAGGTCGATCTCTTCGTCCAGCTGGCCTATGTCCTGTTCCTCGGCCTGGTGGGCGCGCTCATGCTGCAGGAGAGCGTGCGCGCCCTCCGCCGCGCCCGCCGCCCCGATGCGCCGGTCAAGCGCGCGCGCCAGCACGGCTGGGCGCACAAGATGCCCTTCAAGATGAAGTTCCGCGCCTCGGGGCTCTATATCTCGGTGATCCCCCCGCTTCTGGTCGGGGCCTTCGTGGGCTTTCTCGCCGCGATCATGGGCGTGGGCGGCGGCTTCATCATGGTGCCGGCCATGATCTACCTGCTGGGGATGCCCACCAAGATCGTGATCGGCACCTCGCTCTTCCAGATCATCTTCGTCACCGCCTTCACCACCGTCATGCATGCGGTGACCAGCCAGACCGTCGATATGGCGCTGGCCTTCCTGCTGATCGTGGGCGGTGTGGTGGGGGCGCAGATCGGCGCGCGGATCGGGGTGCGCCTGCGCGCCGAGCAGCTGCGCATCCTGCTGTCGCTTCTCGTGCTCGCCGTCTGCGGCAAGATCGCGGCGGATCTGCTGATCCGCCCGAACGAACTCTACAGCCTGACCGTGGGGGTGCTGCCGTGATCCGCCTGCTGGTCCTGATCCTCGCCCTCTCGGCGCCGGCCGCGCTGGCGCAGGACGAGCGCATCGTGCTCGGCCTGTCCGAGACGCGCGTGGCGATCACCGCCGACTTCCAGGGCTCGCAGATCATGATCTATGGCGCGGTGCAGCGCTACAGCCCCGAGCCCGAGGGCAATCTCGGCGTGATCGTGACGGTCTCGGGCCCGCCCACGCAGGTCATGGTGCGCAAGAAGGAGCGCCGCCTCGGCATCTGGATCAACCGCGAGAAGGTGCGCATCGGCCGCGCGCCGAGCTTCTATGCGGTGGCCACGTCGGGTCCGCTGGACGAGGTGCTCTCGGCCACCGACAACCTGCGCTACAAGATCACCATCCCGCGCGCGATCCGCGCCATCGGCATCAGCGCGCAGGCCGAGAATGCGCCGAGCTTCGTCGAGGCGCTGGAGCGGATCCGCACCCGCGAGGACCGGTATGTGATGGCCGAGGGCATGGTGCGGGTGACGGGGGGCACGCTCTTCCGCACCGACGTGCAGCTGCCCGCGAACCTGATCGAGGGCGACTATGACGTGCAGGTTTTCCTCACCCGCGACGGCCATGTGGTCGATGTGTTCGAGGATTCCATCGGCGTGCAGAAGGCGGGGGTCGAACGCTTCATCCATGCGCTGGCCCACGAGCAGCCTCTGATCTACGGGCTCCTGTCGCTCGTGATGGCCGTGGCCGCAGGCTGGGGCGCCTCGGCCGCCTTCCGCTTCGTGCGCTGACGCAAGGCCCGGCCGGTCAGGCCGGGGCCGCCGACCGCTCCACCCGCGGATAGAGGAGGGCCATGGTGACGCCGCGGGCGGCATTCAGGACCGCGAGCGCGGCCCAGAGCCCATGGTTGCCGAGGAGCGGCACGAAGAGCAGAAGCGCCAGCCCGTAGAGCGTGACCGAGACCATGATGGCCTGCATCATCTCGCGCGTCCGCGTGGCGCCGATGAAGATGCCGTCGAAGATCCAGCTCGCCCCCCCGATCAGCGGCGCGGCGACGAGCCAGGGCAGATAGGCCCGCGCCTCGGCCCGCACCTCGGGCGCGGTCGAGATCAGGTCGATGACCGCCGGGCCGAAGAGCGCGATCCCGAGCGCGATCAGCGCGGCCCCGCCCGCGCCCCACTGGCCGAGCATGATCGAGGCCCGCCGCACCCGGCCGACCGAGCGCGCGCCCACCGCCTGCCCGACCAGCGCCTCGGCCGCGAAGGCGAAGCCGTCGAGCGCATAGGCCGAAACCTCGAGGAACTGCAGAAGCACCTGGTTCGCGGCCAGCGTCACGTCGCCGAAGCCCGCGCCGAGGAAGACGAAGGCGGTGAAGCTGCCCTGAAGCAGCACCGAACGGATCATGATGTCCCGGTTCACGCCCAGCATCCGCCGGATCGCCTCGGCATCGGCAAGGCGCGCGCGGGCGGCGGCCAGCACCGGGCCGAAGGCGTCGCGGCAGAGCCAGAGCCCGAGCGCAAGGCCCGTCCATTCCGCGATGAGCGTGGCCACCGCCACGCCGCCCACGCCATAGCCCAGCCCCAGCACGAACAGCAGGTCGAGCCCGATGTTCAGCCCGTTCATCCAGAGCTGGAGGACGAGGATGCCGCGCGTCCGCTCGAGCGCCACGAGCCAGCCGGTGACGGCATAGAGCCCGATGGTCGCGGGCGCCCCCCAGATCCGGATCGAGAGATAGGTCCGGGTCAGCGCCTCGACCTCGGCCGAGGCCGGCGCCACGCGGAAGGTGGCCCAGATCACCGGAAGCTGCAGCAGGATGAAGCAGAGCCCCGCCCCGAGCCCGATCAGGAGCGAGCGCAGGAGGATGGCCGACCGCTCGGCCTCGTCGCCCGCGCCATGGGCCTGTGCGGCCAGCCCCGAGGTGCCCATGCGCAGGAACGAGAAGATCCAGTAGAGCGTGGCCAGCACCACGGCGCCGAGCCCCACCGCCCCGATGGGCGCCGCCTGCCCGAGCTGGCCCACCACGCCCGTGTCCACCGCGCCCAGAAGCGGCACGGTCGCGTTCGAGATCACGATGGGCAGCGCCATCCGCAGGATGCGGGCATGGGTGAGCTCGGGCGGCGCGACCGCCGGCCTGTCACTCATTCCGCGCAGGCATCAGGAAGTGCCCCGTGGCCTGTGCGAAGGGCCGCAGGCGGTTGTCCTGCCAGGCCTCGACATGGACGCTGGCATAGCGGCGGCCCGAGCGGTTCACCCGCGCCCGCGCATAGGCGTCGCGCGGCAGGCCCGAGCGGAGGTAATCCACCGTGAAGTCGATCGTCTTGGGCAGCCGCGGCAGCCGGGCCTCGATCTGGTCGGGATCGAGACGCCCCTGCTCCATCTCGTGCCAGAGGACCGACCAGGAGAGCTCGATGATGGAGGCCACCTCGAGGAAGGCCGCCGTTACGCCGCCGTGGATCGCGGGCAGCATCGGATTTCCGATCAGCTTCTCGTCGAAGGGCAGCACGGCTGTCAACTCGTCGCCGCGCCGGTCGAACTGGATGCCGAGATAGGTGATGTAGGGCACGCCCGAGACGAGCGCGCGCAGCGCCGCATCGCGCCGCTGCTTGACCACCTGAACGGGTTCGGGCTGGGCGCGGGTCATTCGGCGGCCTCCCCGGCTTCGGCGGCACCCGCCACGGCCGCGGTGGCGCGGGCCGGATCCCCGGCTGCGGCACGCGCGCGCTCGACGGTGAAGGCGCCGGTCGCGGTGGCGACGGGGCGCGTCTCGTCCTCGTCGGTGGCCACGGCCCGCACGAAGGCCACGGTGCGGGTGACATGGTAGCATTCGGCCACCGCCCGGATGCGCTGGCCGGGCGCGGCGGGACGCATGTAGTCGATGCGCAGATCGAGCGTGGCCGTCGTGGCCCCGGCCTCGGGATGCGACATGACCGCGGCCCCGCTCGCCGTATCCATCAGCGCCGAGACCGCGCCGCCATGGATCACCCCCGTCGACGGGTCGCCCACGAAGCGCGCGTCCCACGGCATCGAGATGACCGCCCGGCCCGCGCCGATCTCGTCGAGCTGCATGGCGAGCGCGCGGGAATGCGGAATGGCCTCGATGAACTGGCGGGCGAGCGCGATGTCGGTCATGGGTCACCTTCTTCAGGGGCCTGCATAATCGCCCATCGCGCGCGGGCCGCAAGGCCAGATTGCACCCGCCGGACCGACGGCTTACGGTGCGGCCACGGAGGAAGCCCATGTCCGATACCCGCCTCACCTTCAAGGAAATGTGCGCCCGGTTCGACGTCACGCCGCGGACCCTGCGCTACTACGAATATATCGAGCTTCTGCAGCCCGAGAAGGAGGGCCGCGCCCGCTTCTACGGCCCGCGCGAGATCGCGCGGATGACCCTGATCCTGCGCGGGCGCCGCTTCGGATTCGGGCTCGAGGAGATCCGCCAGTGGCTGCTCATCTATCAGCAGAAGGGCACCCGGCCGCAGCTCGAGGCCTGGATCGAGATGGCCGACCGGCAGCTCAAGGAACTGGCCCGGCAGAGGGCGGAGCTCGAGGTCGCGATCGCCGATCTGCAGGCCCTTCGGGACTCGACCGCGGCAGAACTGGCGGCCCCCGAAAGCTGACACGACGTCACGGGACGATTTGACGTCACGTCACGTTTACGTCAACGTCAAGCACTCTGGTATCTCTGTCCGGGCGATCCATCTGGAAGGCTGTCGAAGCCCGTCCAGAGCCTGCGAGAGAGTGATGACCAGCGACGTGATGACCATCCGCGAGATGTGCGACGCCTATGATGTGACGCCGCGCACGCTGAGATTTTACGAGTCGAAAGAGCTGCTGTTCCCGATCCGGGACGGCACGCGCCGCCTCTTCACGCGGCGCGACCGCGCGCGGCTGAAGCTGATCCTGCGCGGCAAGCGCTTCGGCTTCAGCCTCGAGGAGATCCGCCAGCTTCTCGACCTCTACGACCGCGACGGCAGCCAGGAGCTGCAACTGGCGCGCACCTATCAGGTGGCCCAGCAGCGGCTCGAGCAGATGGAGCGGCAGCGCGCCGAGCTCGATGAGGCGATCGCGGAGCTGAAGGACCAACTGGCCTGGGGCGAGGAGGCGCTGGCCGCCTTCCGCCGCGCTGCGGCCGAATAAGCGGCAGAGGGGGGAACGAATGCCGATCTACAACGCGCCCGTGACCGACATGCAGTTCATCCTGCACGAGGTGCTGAAGGTCTCCGGCTCGGGGATCCCGGGCTATGACGAGCTGGAGCCCGACTTCACCTCCGCCGTGCTGGAAGAAGCGGGCAAGCTCGCCCGCGATGTGCTGGCGCCGCTCAACCGCGTGGGCGACATGCAGGGCTGCCGGCTGGAGAATGGCGTGGTGCGCACGCCCGAGGGCTTCGCCGAGGCCTTCGCCCAGCTCAAGGAAGGCGGCTGGACCGCGCTCGACTGCGACCCGGCCTACGGCGGTCAGGGCCTGCCCTATGTGATGCAGACGGCGGTGGGCGAGATCTTCGTCTCGGCCAACATGGCCTTCAACATGTATCAGGGCCTGACCCACGGCGCCTATTCGGCGATCCATGCCCATGGCACCGAGGAGCAGAAGCGCACCTGGCTGCCGAAGATGGTCAGCTGCGACTGGACCGGCACCATGAACCTGACCGAGCCCCATGCGGGCACGGATCTCGGCATGATGCGCACGAGGGCCGAGCCGCAGGAGGATGGCTCCTATCTCGTCACCGGCGAGAAGATCTTCATCTCGGCCGGCGATCACGACATGGCCGAGAACATCGTCCACCTCGTGCTCGCCAAGGCCCCCGGCGGCGGCGAGGGGACGAAGGGCGTCTCGCTCTTCATCGTGCCGAAATATCTGGTGAACCCGGACGGCTCGCTGGGCGAGCGCAACAACGTCACGGTGGGCAAGATCGAGCACAAGATGGGCATTCACGGCAATGCCACCTGCGTGCTGAACTACGACGGCGCGAAGGGCTGGCTTCTGGGCGAGCTCCACAAGGGGATGCGCGCCATGTTCACGATGATGAACGAGGCGCGGCTCGGCGTGGGGCTGCAGGGCTATGCCGTGGCCGAGACCGCCTATCAGAATGCGGTCGCCTACGCCCGCGACCGGCTGCAGGGCCGCTCGCTCTCGGGTCAGGGCACGACGGCCGGTCCCGCGGATCCGCTGATCGTCCACCCCGACATCCGCCGCAACCTGATGGATCAGAAGAGCTTCGTCGAGGGCGCGCGCGCCCTGACCTTCTGGGGCGCGCAGCTCATCGACCGCTCGGTGCGGCAGGGGGATGCCGAGGCCGAGGGGCTGATCTCGCTGCTCACGCCCGTCATCAAGGGCTTCCAGACCGACAAGGGTCTCGAGAGCGCGGTGGCCGCGCAGCAGGTCTGGGGCGGCCATGGCTATGTCGAGGAGAACGGCATGAGCCAGTTCGTCCGCGACGCGCGGATCGCCATGATCTACGAGGGCGCGAACGGCATTCAGGCGCTCGACCTCGTGGGCCGCAAGCTCGCGGCCGAGGGCGGCAAGCCCGCGATGGCCTTCTTCCAGATGATCCGCAGCTTCCTCAAGGAGAACGAGGAGGATGCCCGGCTGAAGGGCTTCCTCGAGCCGCTGAAGCAGGCCTCGAAGGACACGCAGAAGGCCGCCATGTTCTTCGCCGAGAAGGGGATGAAGAACCCCGACGAGGCGCTGGCGGGCTCCTACGACTTCATGACCATGATGGGGCATCTGTGCCTCGGCTACATGTGGGCGCAGATGGCCAGGGCCGCGATGGCGGCGCTCGATGCGGGCCGGGGCGACCGCGACGCGCTCGAGGCCAAGATCGCGACGGGCCGCTACTACATGGCGCGGCACCTGCCCGCGACCGCGCTGCATCTGGCGCGGATCGAGAGCGGGGCGGAGCCGGTGATGGGACTGCCCGCCGAAGCCTTCTGAAGCACGGATTGGCCGGGGAGGGCCCGATGCGCGAGGGATGGAGAGACGAACCCGCCGCCCGCGGCGGGTGCCAGTGCGGCGGGGTGCGCTACAGTGTCCCCGCCGGGCCGAAGAAATCGACGGTCTGCCACTGCCGCATGTGCCAGCGCGCGACGGGCAACGCCTTCGCGCCGCTCCTCGAAGTGCCGACAGCCGACGTGGTCTGGGAGGGCACCCCCGCCGTCTGGGCCTCGTCCTCGGTGGCCGAGCGCGGCTTCTGCGCCACCTGCGGCACCCCCCTCTTCTATCGCAGCGACGATACGACCGAACTGATGGCGGGCACGCTTGCGGGCTTCGACTTCCGCCCCGTCGCCAACCACGGGATCGAGGGCCGCCTGGGCTGGCTCGGCGGTCTTGCGGCCCTGCCCGATCATGCCACGCGGCCCGAGCTTCTGAGCCGGGTCGTCTCGCATCAGGCCCCCGAAGAATGACGCGGCGCGCCCCCGCGGCGCGCGCACCGACCACGAGAGCCGGATCCCGACATCCGGCCGAGGAGGACAGATGACGGAAGCCTATATCTACGACGCCCTGCGCACCCCGCGCGGCAAGGGCCGGCCCGATGGCGCGCTGCATGAGGTGACCTCGGTCGCGCTGTCGGCGAAGGTGCTGAACGCGGTCAAGGAGCGCAACCATCTCGACGGCGCCGCGGTCGAGGATGTGATCTGGGGCAATGCCACGCAGGTGGGCGAACAGGGCGGCTGCCTCGCGCGCTCGGCGGTGCTGCTGTCGGACCTCGACGAGACGATCCCCGGCCTCTCGATCAACCGCTTCTGCGCGAGCGGGATGGAGGCGGTGAACCTCGCCGCGAACCAGGTGCGCGCCGGCGCGGGCGAGGCCTATATCGCGGGCGGCGTCGAGATGATGAGCCGCGTCGCCATGGGCTCGGACGGGGCGGCCGTGGCGGCCGACCCTTCGCTCGCCATGAAGACCTATTTCGTGCCGCAGGGCATCTCGGCCGACATCATCGCGACCCGCTACGGCTTCAGCCGCGACGAGGCCGACGCGCTGGCGGTGGAAAGCCAGAGGCGCGCCGCGGCGGCCTGGGCCGAGGGGCGCTTCGCCCGGTCGGTCGTGCCGGTGCGCGACCAGAACGGCGTGGCGATCCTCGAGCGCGACGAATATCTGCGGCCCAACACCGACATGCAGTCGCTGGGCGCGCTGAAGCCCGCCTTCAAGGAGATGGGCGAGCAGATGCCGGGCTTCGACAAGCTCGCACTGATGAAATATCCCGAGCTGGAGCGGGTCGAGCATATCCACCACGCCGGCAACTCCTCGGGCATCGTGGACGGGGCCGCGGCCGTGCTGATCGGCAGCCGCGCCTTCGGCGAGGCCCATGGCCTGCGCCCGCGCGCGCGCATCCGCGCCACGGCGAAGATCGGCACCGATCCCACGATCATGCTGACGGGCCCGGTGCCCGTGACCCAGAAGATCCTGCGCGAGGCCGGGATGCAGATCTCGGACATCGACCTCTTCGAGGTGAACGAGGCCTTCGCGGCGGTCGTCCTGCGCTTCCAGCAGGCCTTCGGCGTGGATCCCGCCCGCGTGAACCCGAACGGCGGCGCCATCGCCATGGGTCACCCGCTGGGCGCGACCGGCGCCATCATCATCGGCACGCTCCTCGACGAGCTCGAGCGCACCGACCGCTCGGTGGGCCTCGCCACGCTCTGCGTGGCCTCGGGCATGGGCGCCGCCACCATCATCGAACGCGTCTGAGGGAGGGCCACCAGATGACCGATTTCACCAGCCGGACCGACGCGGACGGGGTCTGCACCATCACCTGGGACGTGCCCGGCAAGTCGATGAACGTCATGTCGATGGCGGGATTTGCCGAGCTCGACGGGCTGATCGCCGCAGCGCTCGGCGATGCTTCCGTCAAGGGCGTGATCCTCACCTCGGGCAAGAAGGATTTCGCGGCGGGGATGGATCTCAATGTCATCGCCCGCATGAAGCAGGAGGGCGGCGCCGATCCGGCCCGGGCCGTGTTCGAGGGCGTGATGGAGATGCATGCCGTCCTGCGCCGGATCGAGCGCGCGGGCATGGATCCGAAGACGCTGAAGGGGGGCAAGCCCATCGTGGCGGCCCTGCCCGGCACGGCCCTCGGCCTCGGGCTCGAGCTGCCGCTGGCCTGCCACCGCATCATCGCGGCCGACAATCCCAAGGCCAAGATCGGCCTTCCCGAGATCATGGTGGGGATCTTCCCCGGCGGCGGCGGCACGACGCGGCTCGTCCGCAAGCTCGGCGCCATGATGGCGGCGCCCCTCCTCCTCGAGGGCAAGCTCAACGATCCCAGGGGCGCCAAGGCCATGGGTGTGGTCGACGAGGTGGTGCCTGCCGACCAGCTGCTCGCGCGGGCGAAGGAATGGGTGCTTGGCGCCAAGGACGCGGATCTGGTGAAGCCCTGGGACGCCAAGGGCTACAAGATGCCCGGCGGCGCGCCCTACCATCCGGCGGGCTTCATGACCTTCGTCGGCGCCTCGGCCATGGTGACGGGCAAGACGATGGGCGTCTATCCGGCCGCCAAGGGCCTGCTCGCCGCGGTCTACGAGGGCGCTCTCGTGCCCTTCGACACGGCGCTGAAGATCGAGGCGCGCTGGTTCACCCATGTGCTGATGAATCCCTCCTCGTCGGCGATGATCCGGTCGCTCTTCATCAACAAGGAGGCGCTGGAGAAGGGCGCCGTCCGCCCTGCCCTGCCCGACCAGTCGGTCCGGAAACTGGGCGTGATCGGCGCGGGCATGATGGGCGCGGGCATCGCCCATGTCGCGGCCAACGCCGGCATCGAGGTGGTGCTGATCGACGCGACGCAGGAGGCGGCCGACCGCGGCAAGGCGCATTCGGAAGGTCTCCTCGACAAGGGGATGAAGCGGGGCAAGGTCTCGGCCGAGAAGAAGGCCGAGGTGCTGGGCCGGATCGCCGCCACCACCGATTATGCCGCCCTCTCGGGCTGCGACCTGATCGTCGAGGCGGTGTTCGAGGATCCCGCCGTGAAGGCCGAGGTCACACAGAAGGTCGAGGCCGCGGTCGGCCCCGACTGCATCTTCGCGACCAACCCCTCGACCCTGCCGATCTCGGACCTCGCCAAGGCCAGCCGCGATCCGGCGCAGTTCATCGGCATCCATTTCTTCTCGCCGGTGGACAAGATGATGCTGGTCGAGATCATCCGCGGCAAGGCCACCGGCGACCGCGCCGTGGCCAAGGCGCTCGATTTCGTGCGCCAGATCCGCAAGACCCCCATCGTCGTCCACGATGCGCGCTTCTTCTATGCCAACCGCTGCATCATCCCCTATCTCAACGAGGGGATCCGCATGGTGGCCGAGGGCGTGGCGCCGGCGCTGATCGAGAATGCGGCCAAGCTGGTGGGGATGCCGCTCGGCCCCCTGCAACTGGTGGACGAGACCTCGATCGACCTCGGGGTGAAGATCGCCAAGGCCACGAAGGCCGCCATGGGCGAGGCCTATCCGGACGCGGCGGTGGATGCGGTGATCTTCCCTCTGGCGGAAGAGGGGCGGCTTGGCCGCAAGGCGGGCGCGGGCTTCTATGCCTATGACGCCGCCGGCAAGCGCGACGGGCTCTGGACGGGCCTCGCCGACCGCTGGCCGCTGGCCGAGGCGCAGCCCGAGCTTGCCGAGGTGCAGCACCGGCTTCTCTTCGCGCAGGTGCTCGAGGCGGTCCGCGCGCTCGAGCAGGGCGTGCTGACCGACATCCGCGAGGGCGACGTGGGCGCCATCCTCGGCTGGGGCTTCGCGCCCTGGTCGGGCGGCCCCTTCAGCTGGCTCGACATGATCGGCGCGCCGCGCGCGGTGGAGATCTGCGAGGGGCTGGCCCAGCGTCACGGCCCCCGCTTCGCGCCGCCGAAGCTGCTGGTCGAGATGGCCGGCAAGGGCGAGAGCTTCTACGCCCGCTTCGCGCCCCAGTCCCGCGCGGCCTGACCAGCGCCTCTTCGGGAGAGGGAACCCCTTCTTCCGAGCCGGCCGAAGCTCGGGCGCCGACCGCACCCGGGCTTCAGAGGGTCGGATAACCCGGGATCCCCGCGGAACCGATACCCGAAGGTCGCCGACACGAGAAAGGGCGGGGAAATCCCCGCCCTTTTCCGTTCCCGAAGGGGCCCGCGCTATTGCGCGGCCATGCTGTAGCTTTCCACCGGCGGGCAGGTGCAGACGAGGTTGCGGTCGCCCCACGCATTGTCGACCCGGCCGACGGGCGGCCAGTACTTGTCGACCCGGAACGAGCCCGGCGGGAAGCAGCCCTGTTCGCGCGGATATTTGCGGTCCCAGTCCGCCACCAGATCCTCGACCGTATGCGGCGCATGGCGCAGCGGGCTGTCCGCGGCGGCAATCTCGCCCTCCTCGACCGCGCGGATCTCCTCGCGGATCGCAAGCAGCGCCGCCACGAACCGGTCGATCTCGGCCTTGGTCTCGGACTCCGTGGGCTCGACCATCAGCGTCCCCGGCACGGGCCAGCTCATGGTCGGCGCGTGGAAGCCGTTGTCGATCAGCCGCTTGGCGATATCGTCCACCGTCACGCCCGCCTCGGCGAAGGGGCGGGTGTCGAGGATGCACTCGTGGGCCACGCGCCCGCGGTTGCCCATGAACAGCACCTTGTAGGCCCCGCGCAACCGCGCCGCGATATAGTTCGCGTTCAGGATCGCGACGCGCGTCGCCTGCGTGAGCCCCTCGCCACCCATCATCAGGCAATAGGCCCAGGAGATGAGCAGGATCGAGGCCGACCCATAGGGCGCGGCCGAGACCGGCCCCTCTTCGGCCGCCTCGTCATGGCCGCCGGTCAGCGGCCCCGTCACCTCGGGATGGCCCGGCAGGTAGGGCGCGAGATGCGCCTTGACCCCGATGGGCCCCATGCCGGGGCCGCCGCCGCCATGCGGAATGGCGAAGGTCTTGTGCAGGTTGAGGTGGCTCACGTCGCCGCCGATGGCGCCGGGCTGCACGAGGCCCACCATCGCGTTCATGTTGGCCCCGTCGATATAGACCTGACCGCCATACTCGTGGGTGATGCGGCAGACCTCGCGCACGGTCTCCTCGAAGACGCCGTGGGTCGAAGGATAGGTGATCATGCAGGCCGCGAGCCGGTCGCCCGCCGCCGCCGCCTTGTCACGGAAATCTTCGAGATCCACGTCGCCGTTCGGCGCCGACTTCACCACGACGACCTTCATCCCCGCCATCTGCGCCGAGGCCGGGTTGGTGCCATGCGCCGAGACCGGGATGAGGCAGATCGTGCGGTCCGCGTCGCCCCGCGCCCGGTGATAGGCGAGGATCGTCAGAAGCCCCGCATATTCGCCCTGCGCGCCGGAGTTCGGCTGCATCGACATGGCGTCGTAGCCGGTGATCCGGCACAGCCGCTCGGCCAGATCGCCGATGGCCTCGTGATAGCCCGCGGCCTGATCGGCCGGCGCGAACGGATGCAGCGTGCCGAATTCGGGCCAGGTGATGGGCATCATCTCGGCCGCGGCATTGAGCTTCATCGTGCAGGAGCCCAAGGGGATCATCGCCCGGTCGAGCGCGAGGTCGCGGTCCGAGAGGCGGCGCATGTAGCGCATCATCTCGGATTCGGCGCGGTTCATCTGGAAGACCGGATGCGAGAGATAACCCGTCTCGCGCAGGAGCGGCTCGGGGAAGCCGAGGCCCACCTTCGCCGGCGCGGGCTCGTGGATCCCGAAGGCATCGAGCACGCGCGCGATCACGCCGGCATCGGTCGTCTCGTCGAGCGAGATCCCCACCCGGTCGCGGCCCACCTTGCGCAGGTTGATGCCCCGGTGGCGCGCGGCGGCGAGGATCCCCGCCTGCCCCACGCCCACCTCGACGGTGATCGTGTCGAAGAAGGCCTCGGGGCTGACGCGGGCGCCCGCCTCCTTCAGCGCGGTGGCCAGGCGGACGGTGTTCAGATGCACCCGCTCGGCGATGGCGCGCAGGCCGCGGGGGCCGTGGAAGACGGCATAGAAGCTCGCCATGACGGCCAGAAGCGCCTGCGCGGTGCAGACGTTCGAGGTGGCCTTCTCGCGGCGGATATGCTGCTCGCGGGTCTGAAGCGCCAGACGATAGGCCTTGTTGCCGCGCGCATCGACCGAGACGCCGACGAGCCGGCCGGGCATCGAGCGCTTCAGATCGTCCTTGCAGGACATGAAGGCCGCATGCGGGCCGCCGTAGCCCATCGGCACGCCGAACCGCTGGCTCGAGCCGATGGCGATGTCGGCGCCCATCGCGCCCGGCTCCTTGAGGAGGCAGAGCGCCAGCAGATCGGTCGCCACCACGGCCAGGGCCTTCGCCTCGTGCAGCGCGGCAATGTCGCGGGTGAAGTCGCGCACGAGCCCGTAGGTGCCGGGATACTGGAAGAGCGCGCCGAACACATCCTCGGGCACGAGCTGCGCGGGATGGCCCACGATCACCTCGATGCCCAGCGGCTCGGCGCGGGTGCGGATGACCGAGATCGTCTGCGGATGGCAGTCGGCATCGACGAAGAAGGCCCGCGCCTTCGACTTCGAGGCGCGCTCGGCCATCGTCATGGCCTCGGCCGCCGCCGTCGCCTCGTCGAGAAGCGAGGCATTGGCGACCGGCAGGCCGGTGAGGTCCGCGACCATCGTCTGATAGTTCAGCAGCGCTTCGAGCCGCCCCTGCGCGATCTCGGGCTGGTAGGGCGTATAGGCCGTGTACCAGGCCGGATTCTCGAGGATGTTGCGCTGGATGGCGGGCGGCGTGACCGTGCCGTAATAGCCCTGCCCGATGAGCGAGGTCATCACGCGGTTCTTGCCGGCCACCTCGCGCATCCGGGCCAGCAGCTCATGCTCGGCCAAGGGCGCCCAGTCGAGCGGCGTCTCCTGCCGGATCGAGGCGGGCACCGTCTCCTCGATCAGCTGGTCGAGCGAGGACACCCCCACCACGCGCAGCATCTCTTCCATTTCGGAGGGCGACGGGCCGATGTGCCGGCGGTTGGCGAAATCGTAGGCGTTATAGTCCGTGGGGGTGAAGCTCATGATTCAGCCGATCAGATCCTGATATTCGTCCTCGTCCATGAAGTCGTCGAGCACCGACAGGTCGTCGACCTTCATCTTGAAGAACCAGGCGGCCATCGGGTCGTCGTTGACGAGGCCGGGCTTGTCGACGAGCTTCTCGTTCACCGCGACGATCTCGCCGTCCATCGGCGCCGAAATGTCCGAGGCGGCCTTCACGCTCTCGATCACCGCCACCTCGTCGCCCTCCGCGACCACGGTCTCGATCTCGGGCAGCTCGATGAACACGACATCGCCGAGCTGCGTCGCCGCATGTTCGGTAATGCCGACCACGACGAGGTCGCCCTCGACCCGCAGCCATTCATGCTCCTTGGTGTATTTCATCTTCAGCCTCAGCGTTTGTAGGTGGAGGGTCGGAAAGGAAGATCGACAACCGTCACGGGCAGGCGCTTGCCGCGCACCTCGCCCATGAGCGCCGTGCCGGAGGCGGCGTGGGAGGTTGCCACATAGCCCATGGCGATCGGCGCCTCGACCGAGGGTCCGAAGCCGCCGGAGGTGACACGGCCGACGGGCGTGCTGTCGGGTGTGAAGAGCTCGGTTCCCTCGCGCATCGGCGCGCGGCCCGAAGGCGCCAGCCCCACGCGCAGACGCTCGGGCCCGGTCTCGAGGTCGGCGAGGATGCGCTGGTCGCCGGCAAAGCCGCCCGCGCGGGCGCCGCCGGGCCGCCGGGCCTTCTGGATCGCCCAGGCGAGGCCCGCCTCGACCGGCGAGGTGGTCGTATCGATATCGTGGCCGTAGAGGCAGAGCCCGGCCTCGAGCCGCAGGCTGTCGCGCGCGCCGAGCCCGATCGGGGCCACCTCCTCGCGGGCGAGCAGCGCCTCGGCGAAGGCGGTGATCGCCGCGACCGGAACCGAGATCTCGAACCCGTCCTCGCCGGTATAGCCCGAGCGCGAGATCCAGAGTTCGGCACCCTGCCAGTCGGCCGCGATCACATCCATGAAGCGCATCGCGGCCGCGGCCGGAACGAGGGAGGCCAGCGCGGCCTCGGCGGCGGGGCCCTGCAGGGCGAGAAGGCCGCGGTCGTCCACCGACACCACCTCGGCCGCCTCGCCGAGCGCCGCGCGCAGATGCGCCGTGTCCTCGGCCACGCAGGCCGCATTGACCACGACATAGAGATGGTCGCCCCGGTTGGCGAACATCAGGTCGTCGCGGATACCGCCGGTCTCGGTGGTGAGGATCCCGTAGCGCTGGCGGCCCTCGGCCAGACCCAGCACATCGACCGGCATCAGCCTCTCGAAGGCGGCGCCGAGTGCGGCCATCCCGCCCCGGGGCCGCAGGAGAAGCTGGCCCATGTGGCTCACGTCGAAGAGCCCGGCCGCGGTGCGGGTGTGGAGGTGCTCCTTCATCACGCCCGCCGGATACTGGACCGGCATTTCCCAGCCGGCAAAGGGCACCATCCGCCCGCCGAAGCGGACATGCAGATCATGCAGCGGCAACCGCCGCAGCCCTGGGGTTTCGTCGCTCACGCCGCCCTCCTTGGTCCGATGCCGGCGGAATGCGCGGCACCGCACGGACGGTTCCCCGTCCCGCAGTGCCCCCTCTGTCCCTTGCGCCTGAGATCGTTATCCCTTCGGCGGGCCGTCCGGCCTCTCTCCAGAGTCTTCGAAACAGGACGGTCCTTGCGCCTGAGAGTTTACCGGGGCGGTTGCTCCTTCGGCACCGGGGTCGCCCCCGGATTCTCCCGATCCTGTGGCTTTCACCTAGCCCGGCGGCAAAGCGGCTGTCCAGCAGAAAAGAACACGACGCTTTCGCCGCGAAAGGCGACATGGGGGTGCGGCGGATGGTCCGGGCAGAACGGCGTCGGTCTCCGTCCCGGCGCGGCCGGCGCGAGGGGAGAGCGCGCGCGGGGGCGCTGCCCCCGCACCCCCGGGATATTTGGGCAGAGTGAAAGGTGCGGAAGGGGGGTGCGGCCGCGGCCGGGGGAGTGCGGGGATCGGAGCGGAGGTGGCGCGGGAGCGCGTTGGCGCAGGGGCCGCGAGG
>NZ_MABH01000024.1 GCF_001720585.1 Cereibacter johrii
CCAGCATCCCCTGCGGCAGATCCTGCGCCACGAAGGTGCCCCGCGCGGGTTCCGCCTGCAGCCAGCCCTGGGTCAGCAACTCCTGATAGGCGGCATCCACCGTGTTGCGGTGCACCCCCAGCTCGCGCGCCAGCGCCCGCGTGCCGGGCAGCCGCGCTCCGGGCCTCAGCCGCCCGCGGGTGATGTCGAGGGTGATCGCCTCGGCGATGGCGAGGAACAGCGGCCCGCCGTGGCCCGGCTCGATCTCAAGGGCAAGAGGCTCGCGCATGTCCAAACCGGCCTATCTCATTCGTTCATACTGGCACTTCCAGACAGGCCAGTGAATTGCCAAAGAGGCAGGAGATGCAAGAGGCCACCGTAATGACATCAGCCCCGATCCTGCGCCATCTGGCCGTTGAGGATCCCCGACCCTTCGCCCCGGTTCTGACGAGTGCCGGCGACCCGCCCCACGGGATCGAGCCGTTGGACCCGCTGCCCGACCGTGTCGAACCGGATCTCATCGCGCTAACCGAGGCCCTGCGGCGGGAGGCCAGAGCACAGGGCCCGGCGCCGCCGACCTCGGGCCAAGCCGCGTTCGGACATTGGCTGCGGGAGTTCCCCGGATGAGGCCCTTCACCCTTCTGACCGGTCGCGCCGCCCCGCTGCCCGGCAGCGACGTTCCGAGCGGGATCGGCAAGACGCCCGTTACCCGCCCGCTGACGCTCGGCCCCGAGGGCTTCGAGAGCGACGAACAGGCCGACCGGCGGGTGCATGGCGGAGTCGAAAAGGCCGTGCATCACTATCCGCGCGACCACTACGCAACGTGGCGCGCGGAGCTCGGAGACCTTCCGGCGCTGCTCGCTCCCGGCGGGTTCGGCGAGAACATCTCGACCGCCGGGCTCACCGAAGCGGAGGTGGCCGTGGGCGACATCTTCCGGCTGGGCAGCGCGCTGGTCCAGGTCTCGCAGGGGCGCCAGCCCTGCTGGAAACTCAACCACCGCTTCGGCGTGCCCGACATGGCGCGGCGCGTGCAATTGACCGGACGCACCGGATGGTATTACCGCGTCCTCCAGCCCGGCACGGTCGCCCCCGACGACCGGCTGGAGCTGATCGACCGGCCGGCGCCGGACTGGACCCTGCGACGGCTCTGGCACGCTCTCTATGTCGACCGGATGAACCTTGCCGAACTCGAGGGCATGGCCGCGCTCGACGTGCTGGCCGAGGGCTGGCGCAAGTATGCGATCCGGCGGCTCGAAAGCCGCCGGGTCGAGGACTGGAGCAAGAGGCTGGACGGCACCGCATGAAACGCCCCCCTTTCGTCATTTCGATCCAGAGTCAGGTGGTCTTCGGCCATGTGGGCAATTCCGCGGCCCTGTTCCCGATGCAGGCGGCGGGGCTGGAGGTGGCGGCGATCCCCACCGTGGTCTTCTCGAACACGCCCGATTACCCGACCCTGCGGGGCCGCGCCCTGCCGCCCGAGTTCTTCTCGGATCTGCTGCAGGGCGCCCGCGAACGCGGGCTGCCCCAGCGGGCGGACTTCATCCTCACCGGCTATATCGGCTCCCTCGACGTGGCCGAGATGGTGGCGGATTTCGTGGCCGAGGCGAAGGCCGCGAACCCTCGCCTGCGCTATATCTGCGACCCCGTGATGGGCGACACCGGCCCCGGGCTCTATGTCCCCGAGGCCATCGCCGGCGTGATGCGCGACCGGCTGCTGCCGATGGCCGACATCGCCACGCCGAACCCGTTCGAACTGGGCTGGCTCACAGGCCAGCAGATCCGCGCGCTGGCCGATCTTCAGGCCGCCCGCGGGGCGCTGCGCATCGCGGAAGCTGCGCATCTGATCGCCACCGGCTGCGTGCTCGACGACACCGGCCCCGGCCAGCTCGAAACGGTGCTGATGGGCCCCGAGGGGCTCAGCCGCCACCCGACCGAGCGCCTGCCGATTGCCCTGCCCGGCACCGGCGATCTCTTTGCCGGGCTGGTGGTCGCGGGCCTCGGGCGGGGCCTTGCCCTGCCCCGGGCCATCGAGACGGCGCAGGCTCTCACGGCCCGCGCCCTCCGCCACGCCAAGGCGCTCGGCGCGGGCGAAGTGGTGCTGAGCGAGCCGGAGTTCCGCCGTGCACTGCTTGCGCTGGGGATTGGCTGAGGCGGGGAAACGCGGACATCGCCGCCTGATCGGGCCTGCGCCCAGAGTGACCTGCCCCGCCCCTTTCAAGGGGCGAGCGGACTGCCAAATCCGCAATCAGCCCGGCACTCGCCGGATAGAAGCAAATCAGCAGGCGGCGCAACGAGGGTCGGTCCGGTCCGTCTCCAGAAACTGGCCTTGGGCAGAAGCCACTCGTGGTCCGATCTCGGCTACAGTCAGTTGGGGTGTGACTGAGAGCCTATACTCAATGGTTGGGTGCCACGGAGAGTATCTCGAGGCTGTCGGCCGCGTGATCGAGAACGGTCGCACACTGACCATCTGTCAGTTCGATGGATGGGCGCAGATGGATAACGCCGCAAACATGTCGCGACCGGGATGCAAGCCCTGATCTGCTTGCATGACACCCCGAACCTTCCCGCTTCGCGCTAGAACAGGTCTTCTCGGCGAATGGCCTGAACAGGAGTGAAGATCGGCAGGTTTTGCCGATCCACTCCCAAATCCTTCAATTCCGCGTCGCTCAAGCGGTAAAAGGCCCGGAAGCGGCGCGGAAGCCGGGCCGGGCGTGATGCAAGACCATCGCTGTCGTGCTCTTTCGCTGGATCTGCCATGCATCGCGGGCTCATGGTCGCCTCCGGTGTGATCCCCCAGAGACTGCACCTTGTGCCCGGAGCCATGAATTTCGGATCCCTCAGCGGCTATTGAGAATTCCTCCTTGTGATTGTCGCCGCGAAATCCTCAGCACCTCCGGAAAATTCCTCAGTTGCGAGCAGCCATGCTGCCACATGACAGTCCGCCCGTACCGCCAAAGCGGACGGAGAGGGATACCCGAAGGATGACAAGACTTTCCCGCACCGACCTTGAAACCCATGCCAGGCACTGGATCGCTGCCTGGAACGCGCATGACGTGGAGACGGTTCTCGCTCCCTTCGCCGAAGACAGCGTCTTCATCAGCCCTCTCGCCAAGCAGGTGGTGGGTGACGCTCAGATCGTCGGGAAGGACGCCCTGCGGCAGTATTGGACCGACGCTCTGGCACGCGTGCCCGATCTTCATTTCGAACTGAGCGGAACCGCCGTCGACGAAGAGGCGCAATCCGTGACGGTTTTCTATGTGTCGCGAGCCGGCGGTCGGGTCAGGCATGCCTGCGAACACATGCGGTTTCGCGGAGGCGTCCAGTTTCTGGGCGAAGCCTACTACGGGTCCGAGGAATGACTGGCCCCCTGCGCGCGTCGGCCGCGAACCATTACCCTTGGGGTAACGGCTGTGACGGCTGGAGACTGGTTGATCGCCCCGAACTTTCGCTACGCGAAGAGCGCCTGCCGCCCGGCGGTGCCGAAGCACCACATTATCATCGGATCTCCCGCCAGATCTTCTATGTCCTGGCCGGGGAAATGACACTCAAGGTCCCGGGTCGCACCCTCCTGGCCAAGGTCGGGGAGGCCGTGGAAATCCCCCCGGGTCTGGGACATCTGGTGCAGAACAACGGGCCCGAAGACCTGCACATCCTGCTTGTCTCCGCCCCCGATACGGCCGGCGACCGGTATCCGGTTGAAGACCATGCGGCCGCCCCGACGGATGTCGCGCACCAGCCGATGGACTGGCTCCAAGTGGAATACCGTCAAACCATGAAAGCCGAGGAGAGGCTTTCATGATGCCGAACCTGAGCCGTCCTGCCCTCTACTCAATGGCGCTCGCCGCCGTTTCCGTTACCGACCATGAAGAAACGCATCCTTCAGATCGATGCCTTTTCGGACCGACCCCTGCTCGGCAATCCGGCGGCGGTGGTCTTCGACGCCGACGATTTGCCCACCGGGATCATGCAACGCGTCGCGCGTGAGATGAACCTTTCCGAGACCGTCTTCCTGCTTCGCCCGACCGGCGATGCAGACTATCGCGCCCGCATTTTTACCCCGGTGCGCGAATTGCCCTTCGCCGGTCATCCGACCATAGCCGCCGCCCATGCGTTTTGCGGCGAGCAAGGCAGAACGCCCCGAAACCTGACGCAGGAATGCGGCATCGGACTGGTTCCGATCCGGATCGAGGGCGGCCTTTACACGATGACGCAGGCGACGCCGCAATTCCGCGATGTGCCGGTCCCCAAGGCCGACCTTGCCGAGGCGATCTGCCTTCCGCTCGACAGGCTCACGGACAGCCCGCATCAGATCGTCTCGACGGGGGTTCCATGGCTGTTGCTTGAGCTGCACGACCTCCGGGCACTGGCCGACCTTCGCCCCGACCCGGGCCGGATCGAGCGGATCTGCCATGGGATCGGGGCGACGGGGCTCACGGTCTTTGCAGACAGCGGGACCGGGGCCACGCCGCGCCTGCGTCTCCGCACCTTCGCTCCGGGTGAGGGCGTGGCCGAGGACCCTGTCTGTGGGTCCGGCAATGGTGCCCTCGCCGCGTGGATCGCCACGCATCGCGACCCGGTGTCCCGAGGTGGTTACCTGGCGGAGCAAGGGGTCGAGATGGGCCGGCGCGGGCTGGTTCACGCGGGCTGGGAAACGACAGCCGAAGGGCTGCGGATCACCATCGGCGGGGCCGCCTGCATCGTCCTGCGGGGCGAGCTGGATCTGGGTGACGCGTCCTGATCAGACGGAACGACCCAGAACCTCCAGAACGAAATCCACCCGCGCCTCGACCGTGGTCAAGGGCAGCGGCAAGAGATCGTATCCCGCCATGGCATAGGCCTGCTCCATGGCCTCTGCCGTGGCAACGGCCTCGTGGAAATCCTGCCCGCGCTGCGCGTCCTGGCCGAAGATCTCGGGCCAGGGCGGCGCGAGGAACACCGTCGGGCGATATCGGAAAAGTTCGGCCGCGGCGCGGACATGCGCCGGCGCCTTCCCCTCGTAGAGCTGGAGATAGCCGACCACATCGGGAATGCCGCGGTCGAAGATCACCGGACCGCCGGCCCGCTGCGCCTCGTGCCACGAGCGCATCTCCCAGCCGAGCATGAGCTCTGCGAAAAGCTGCCGGTCCTGACCGTGCCACCCCGTCCCGCCGATCCGGGTCTGATCCTGAATGATCGCCCGCCCGGCTTCGGGCATCGTTGCAAGGCCACGCCGTGCCAGCGCGGACAGAAGCGTCGTCTTGCCCGATCCGGGGCCGCCGGTCACAACGAAAAGTCGGTCGTTCATGGGGATCCTGCTGAAAGAAGCCTGCGGTCAGCCCGCCGGAAAGACGATCCGCCCCGGCGCCTCCTCGGGCAGGCGACCGGAGAGCAGCCATGCGGCGGCAAGCGGCCAGAGCGTCTGTGCGAAACGGGCGTGGAAGAAGGCGAAATGCCCGATCCCGGGCACAGCGATCTCCGAAGGCGCGATCCGCAGATGGGTCCGATCCGCCCCGGAATAGTAGCCGAGCAATCGCTGCCCCGCAGCTTCGGTGCAGAACGGGTCATCTGTCAACCCGATGGCCAGAAGCCGCGCCCGGGTCGCGCCATGACGCGCGGCCAGGTCTGCCGGCTCCAGGGCGGAGCGGACACTCGTCTCGAACCGCGGCCCCATCCGGCTCCAGTCGCGCACCACGCCGCGCGGCACATCCTCGAGCCATCCAAGCCGAGCGCCGGGGAAATAGCCGAAGAGCCGCGTGACGGCGGGCACAAAGAGATGCCATCTGAGCAGCATGGCGCGCCGCCTGCGGGGGTCGTAATCGCGCCAGTAGGCGAATTGCGCGCCCACGGTGACGATCCGTTCAAGCCGCGCCGCGCTGCGCGCGAGGCCCAGGGCGAAGCCGCCGATCGAATGGCCCACGGCGCAGAGCGACCGATCCGGCCAGCGCCTGCCGGCATGGGCGAGCACCGCCTCCGCATCGAGGACACCCCAGTCGACCCACCCCGCCCGCAGATCCTTCACCGGCACGGAGCGGGACTCTCCGATCCCCCGATAGTCGAAGGTCAGGACCGTCGCCCCCTGCCCGGACAGCCAGGCCGCGAACCGGGCGTAATAACGCGCCTGCACCGCCGTGGCGGCATGGATTACCACGACAGGACCGGCATCGGCGTGCCAGATCCCGCCCCTGATCGGATAGCCGTCTGCGGCCGCCACCTCGATGCGCTCGTCAGGCGCAGCCGAGGCGGGCCGTTGGGGCTTCGGCCGCGGGGGCGCGGCGTCCGGTCTCCAGCGGTAAAGCGGGGATGTCCACATGCGTCTCAGGTCCGGCTTCGGGAGAGCAGCTTCCTGCGAAGGGACCGTCGCTTCAATTGAGCTTTGCACCGGCGCACCTGAAGCCAATTCAATTGCAGGAGCGCACGGATCGGCGCTTTCTTCCCTCAGGAGGACCCCGAATGACCGAAGATCGCATGCCACGCAGCCCCGTCGTCACCCTCGACGATCTGGATCTGTCGCCGCAGACCCAAGGCACCCGCTTTCATGCCGCCATGGCTGCCATCGCCGCCCCTCTCGGCGCGACGCATCTGGGCGCGCGGCTGGTGGAGGTGCCGCCGGGCAAGGCGGCCTGGCCGTTCCATGCCCATCACGCCAATGACGAGCTGTTCGTCATCCTCTCGGGCACCGGGGAGCTGCGGTTCGGCCCCGAGCGGTATCCGATAGCCGCCGGCATGGTGGCGGTCTGCCCCGCGGGCGGGGCCGAGACGGCCCATCAACTGATCGCCACAGGAACCGAACCTCTGCGATATGTCGCGGTCAGCACCATGCGCGAGCCGGATGTGATGACCTATCCCGACAGCGGCAAGCTGACCGTCTTCGCCGGCGCCGCGCCCGGAGGCGACAAGGCAAGACGGCGGGTCGCCGCCTCGTTCCGCACCACGGATGCGGTCGATTACTGGGAGGGCGAGGAGACATGAGCCCCATCGAGTTCTGGTTCGACTTCTCGTCCGGTTACGCCTTCCTTGCGGCGCAGCGGATCGAGGCGGTCGCGGCAGAGCTGGGCCGGAGCGTGCTCTGGCGGCCCTACATGCTGGGCACCGCCTTCAGCGTGACGGGGGCCCGCGGATTGTCCTCGACGCCGCTAAAATGCGACTATGCGCAGCGCGACTGGGCCCGGATCGCGCGGCATCAGGGCCTGACCTTCCGCCCGCCCGCCGACCATCCGCGTGTCGCCCTGGCGGCGACGCGCGCCTTCTACTGGATCGAGGCCCGGCGCCCCGACCTTGCCGCTGCCTTCGCGCAGAGGGTCTTTGCCCTGTATTTCACCGACCGTCTCGACACCGCCTCGCCCGAAGCCGTCTCTCGGCTCGTCCCGGAGTTCGGCCTTGAGCCCGAGGCCCTTCTGGCCGGCATCGCCGAGCCCGCGCTGAAAGAAAAGGTGCGGAAGATCGGCGAGGACGCGGTGGCCCGGGGCATTTTCGGCTCTCCCTTCTTCCTCGTCGATGAAGAGCCTTTCTGGGGCTGGGACCGCATGGAGATGATGGCGGAGTGGGTCAGGACCGGCGGATGGTGAACCTGCCGGCGATCCGGCCCCTCTGCGCCGCAGACGCTCCACGCCTTGCCGATCTGATGACGGCCTATCGGAGGGCCATGGGCGGACCGGCCCAAGCGATGACGCCGGACGAGGCCACCCTTCTGATCGAGCGCGCCATCGCCGAGCCGGATCTGCTGCTTCTCGGGGCGGACTGCGGCGGCGTGCTGGCAGGCTTTGCCCTGGCCTTCGACCTGCCCGAAATCATCTCGGGAGGCCGCGCCGGGCAGCTCGACGACCTCTTCGTCCTGCCCGAGGCCCGCGGAAGCGGCCTTGCCCGCGCCCTGATCGGCCAGTTGACCGAGATCGGCGCGGCGCGCGGCTGGACCCATCTGCGCTGGCTGGTGCCGCAGGATAACGTGACGGCGAAACGGCTGTATCGGTCGATCGCCGACCCCGCGCCCTGGGACAGTTTCCGGATCGAGCTGACCCGACGCCGCTCACTCTAGGTCGATCCGGTACCGTCTGACCGGATCGAGGGTGGCAATCCGGTCATAGAGGCGCTGCGCGACCAGATTCTCGGCGCCGGTTTCCCATTCGATGCGGCGCCAGCCCTGCTCACGCCCCCCCCGAACCAGTCGCTCGACAAGCCGTTCCGCCAACCCGTGACGCCGCGCAAAAGGCGCGATCCAGAGATCCTCGAGGATCGCGACCTCTGCCGAGCTGAAGCTGTGCTGGCGAAGGATCACATGCGCCAGCCCGGCCGCCCGCCCCTGTCGGAGAACCAGCCAGCCGAGAAGCGGCGCAGTTTCATCCATGAGGCGCTGCCAGATGAGGGGCATGTCCGCTCGGGCTCGCTCAGGCGCCG
This sequence comes from Cereibacter johrii, assembly GCF_001720585.1. Lineage (GTDB taxonomy): Bacteria > Pseudomonadota > Alphaproteobacteria > Rhodobacterales > Rhodobacteraceae > Cereibacter_A > Cereibacter_A johrii. Next base: position 8,350 of record NZ_MABH01000024.1, read on the forward strand.
AGAAATGGTCCAGATTCTCTTGCCAGAGGTCTTCCCATGCCGCGCGGTCGTTTTCCTCAAGTCGTCGGATTTCGACCGCAGACGCTTCAATAGGGTTCACTCACTCCGCTCCCGATTCCAGTTGCCTTTGTGCGAGGGCCCTTTCCCCGGCCGAGGCCTCGACCATCCAGCGGCTCAGGTTGCGCACGCGGCGGTCTCGCGCCAGCGCCTCGGGATAGACGAGGAAGTAGCCTCCGCCCGTCGGCGCCCGGTGCGGAAAGAGCTGCGCCAGCCGCCCGGCCCCGACATCGAAAGAGGCGATCTCCACGCCTGCCAGAGCCACCCCTGCCCCGTCCATGGCCGCGCGCAAGGCAAGCCCCGCGGTATCGACCATCATTACGGCTGCAGGCCGGATCGGCCCGCCCGGCAGGGTCGCATTCCACCGCGCGTAATTCTCTTTCCGATGCTGCGAGAGAAACAGGGGCATGCGCGAGATCTGCGCCCGGATGTCCTCGGGGCCGTCCCTGCCCATGGGCGGCGCGCCGAACAGGCTCACGGTTTCGTCGAACAGCAGGTCCGCCCGCAGCCCATCCCAGTGGCCCTGCCCGTGCCGCACCGCCGCGTCGGCCGCTCCGGCCGAAAGATCCACCGTCTCCTGCGTCGTGGAGATCAGCAGATCGAACCCGGTGCGCTCGAACGGGTAGCGCGTCAGCCGCGGCGAGAACCAGTGGGCGGCAAAGGTCGGCAGCATCGACAGGCGCAAGGCGCCCGCGCTCCGATCCTGCCGGAGCCCGCCGACCGCTGCGCTGATCCGGGAAAAGCCCGCGCTCAGATCGGGGGCCAGTCTCGCACCGGCCTCGGTCAGTTCGAGCGCCGGACCGACCCGCCGCATCAGGGTCAGGCCCAGCGCATCCTCGAGCCCGCGCAGCTGATGGCTGACGGCCGAAGGGGTGACGCCAAGCTCCAGCGCCGCCTCCTTGATCGAGAGATGGCGTGCCGCGGCCTCGAAGGCGCGCAGGGCGTTCAGGGGCACAGTCAGCCGAAGGGGGGCTTGTCTATCCATGGATCCTCACGCACCGACTATGGCCGAGAACCGGCCCCACGCGCACGACGCTTTCTCATCTGCGCGGCCCCGCTGCGCAAGTTGCGGAGGGAGTTCTCCTGTTCGGGCATCGGGGGCCTCGGCCCGGCGCCAGCACACGCCGGGGCGCAGCCTCCCGCTTCAGCGCCCGACCGCATCCTCGTGAGGAGCCCGTTCCCGGACTTGCAGGCCGGGGACCGCCCCTGCCCTCCAGTCCCTCTTCCGGATCCGCACCGTGACCCCCTCACGGGTCTCTGTGCCAGAGCCGTCGCGGCGGCTCGGGCGCTGGTGCGGGCAGCCGGGATCGAACCGGCACTCCAGAGGACAGGGTGTTTAAGACCCTTGCGTCTACCACTTCCGCCATGCCCGCCCCGATTGCCGGATAGGACGCGCACCCGGAACCGGCAAGGGAAAAGTGGCGCACCCCGCCTGTCGGCCGATCGGTCGCCGGGGGCCGGACGCCGCCGGAGGGGCCCGATCCGCGGCCTGACGCCGCAGCGCGGCGATTGACAGGCTGCGGAGGCTCGGCCACAAATTCCCCCGAGGAATTTCGGGAGGTCTCCATGAAGAAGGTCTATGACAGCGCGGCCGCCGCGCTGGACGGGCTGCTGTTCGACGGGATGCTGATCGCGGCCGGTGGCTTCGGTCTCTGCGGCATCCCCGAGCTGCTGATCCAGGCAATCCGCGAGGCGGGCACCAGGGACCTCACCGTCGCCTCGAACAATGCGGGCGTCGACGGCTTCGGTCTGGGCGTCCTTCTCGAGTCGCGGCAGGGCCGCAAGATGATCTCCTCCTATGTGGGCGAGAATGCCGAATTCATGCGGCAGTATCTCTCGGGCGAACTCGAGCTCGAGTTCAATCCCCAGGGAACCCTGGCCGAGCGGATGCGGGCGGGCGGCGCGGGCATCCCGGGCTTCTATACCAAGACGGGCGTGGGCACCGTGATCGCCGAGGGCAAGGAGCATAAGGAGTTCGACGGCGAGACCTACATCCTCGAGCGCGGGATCGTGGCCGATCTCTCGATCGTCAAGGCCTGGAAGGCCGACCCCTCGGGCAACCTCGTCTTCCGCAAGACCGCGCGCAACTTCAACCCGCCGGCCGCCACCTGCGGGCGGGTCTGCGTGGCCGAGGTCGAGGAGATCGTGCCGCTGGGCAGCCTCGAGCCGGACTCGATCCACCTGCCGGGGATCTATGTGCATCGCCTGATCCAAGGGCAGCACGAGAAACGCATCGAACAGCGCACCGTCCGCAAGCGCGCCTGAGGGGGAGAGAGAACATGGCCTGGGATCGCAACCAGATGGCGGCACGTGCCGCGCAGGAGCTTCAGGACGGCTGGTATGTCAACCTCGGGATCGGCATCCCGACGCTGGTGGCCAACTACATCCCCGACGGGATCGAGGTGACGCTGCAATCCGAGAACGGCATGCTCGGCATGGGCCCCTTCCCCTTCGAGGGCGAGGAGGATGCCGACCTCATCAACGCGGGCAAGCAGACCATCACCGAACTGCCCAAGACCGCCTATTTCGACAGTGCCCAGAGCTTCGCCATGATCCGCGGCGGCAAGATCGCTATGGCGATCCTCGGCGCGATGGAAGTGGCCGAGAACGGCGATCTGGCGAACTGGATGATCCCGGGCAAGCTCGTGAAGGGCATGGGCGGGGCGATGGATCTCGTGGCGGGCGTCGGGCGCGTGGTGGTGGTGATGGACCACACCTCGAAGCACGGCGAGTCGAAGGTGCTGAAACACTGCACCCTGCCGCTGACGGGTCAGGGCGTGGTCAACCGGATCGTGACCAACCTCGGGGTGCTGGATGTCGTTCCAGGCGGGCTCCGGATCGTGGAATGCGCCGAGGGCGTGACCGAGGCCGAGCTGCGGGCCGCGACCGAGGCCACCATCGTTGACTGAGTTCGTCATCGAGCGCGAGAGCGGCCCCGCCAGGGGCCGCTATGTGATCCGCCGGGGCGGCGAGGAGGCGGAACTCACCTGGTCCGTCCTCTCGCCCACACGGATCATCGCCGATCACACCGGCGTTCCCGACAGCTTCCGCGGAACCGGCGCCGGGCGGGCGCTGGTCGAGCGGCTGGTAGCCGATGCCCGCGTCGAGGGCTTCACGGTCGTGCCGCTCTGCCCCTTCGTCAATGCGCAGCGCCAGCGCCACCCGGAATGGGCGGACGTCTTCGCCGTCTGAGGCGCTCTTGCCGGGGCGCCTCCGCGACCGGCGGTGCGGCCTGCGCTTCCGCTTTGAGGCTCAGAGCCCGGCGGAGAGGATGCGGAAGACGCACGGATCCGAGACCAGCTCGGGCGGCGTGAGGCAGAGCCCCTGCGCGACCTGCCAGGCGGCGAGCACCTTCGGCACATAATCCCGGGTTTCGGCATAGGGCGGCCCCCCGCCGTTCGCCTTCACCGCCCCCTCGCCCGCATTGTAGGCGGCGAGCACCATCAGCGGATCTCCTCCGAACTCGCCCATCAGCCAGTCGAGATAGGCCACGCCGCCGCGGATGTTCTGGGCGGGGTCGAGCACGTCCGTCACGCCGAACCGCTGCGCGGTGGCGGGAATGAGCTGCATCAGCCCCCGCGCGCCGGCCGTGCTCACCGCATCGACCCGGCCTCCGCTCTCGATGCCGATGACGGCGAGCACCAGCGCCGGTGAGACGCGGGTGCCGAGCGTGGCCTTCAGGATCTCGAGCCCGTGGCGTTCGGCGATCTGCTGCAGGTGCTGCATCCGCGGCGCGCGGACCGTGGCCCCATTCGGCCCCTGCGAAAGGCTCGCGAGCGCCAGCGGGAAGCGCCCCTGCACGGCGGCGAGCGCCACCGGCACCCTCTCCCAGAACCATCCGTAAGAGGTGCCCTGCGGCGCAGGCCCCGGCTCAAGCCAGGGCGCGGCGGGCAGAACGGGCGCGGCAGAGGGCGGAGCGTCGGGCTTTCTCGGCTCGACCTTCGGCAGCGCCGCGAGCCAGCGCGCCTGTTCGGCCGGATCGATCTGGACGGTGATGCGCTTGCCCGCGCCGCCCCCCGGCGGCTTCACCCGGCGGAAGGTGAAGTCCCCGCCGGGGCCGAGTTCGGCCACGGCGATCCCCGGCGCGCATGCCAGGGCGAGGATCAGCACGCCTGTCCAGGTCCGCATCGGAAAGCTGCCCGCTTGCCCTTGTTTTCCGGCAAGACTAGGCGAAGCCCGCCGGTCGAGCGACAGATCGCGGCCGGGCCGCGGGAGATTTGCCGGAAATAGGACCCATTTCCCACAGTTCCGGGCCGGCGCGCCGGACGCGGCACCCCCTTCTTTCGTGCGGAAGGCGATACGGAAGGGCGGCCCCCCTCTCCGTTCTTTCCCCAAAAAACCCACCCGGCACCAAAGTGCCGCCACATTCGAAGGGCTTAGTCGGCCCATGCCGAAGCGGACATCCGACCGGACAATCCGGAAAAGACCATCCCGCCCCTCCGGCGATAGGGTTCATTCAAGCAAGGGCTGCTGCCATGAAACTGCTGAACATCTTCAAGACCTTCCGCAACGACGAAGACGGCGCCGTCACCGTCGACTGGGTCGTGCTCACCGCCGCCATCGTGGGCCTCGGCATTGCCGTGGTGACGACCGTGGCGGGCGGCCTGCGCGACGCGGCAACTACTCTCACCTCGGATCTCGGCACCACGATGACGACTGCTGCCACCGCTACGGACGAAGAGTAATAAGCCCTTCCGCACTCCAGGCGAAGGAAAGCGCGCACCTTCCTGACAGTGACGTATCGTGTCTTGGCCTGCGCTGAGCAGTCCGCGCGTGATACTCACGTCAGTCGACGAGTCCGTAAGTGCGCGGCGGCTTTACGCACGCCGCGCATGGCCGCTGGGCCCATCGGGACACCATAGTGTGGAAGGCTTGGCACATGCTCGGATGGGCATTCTATCTGCTGAATCCATTCGTCAAAGCGGAGGACGGCGCGGTCACGGTCGACTGGATCGTGCTGACCGCCGCCATCATCGGCTTGTGCCTCCTGGTGACGATCCCGGTTTACACCTCCTCATCCGGGGTCGCTCAGGCCCTTGCCGCCCGGCTGGTCGCAACCGTGACCAGTCTATCGGGCGATTAAGCTCGTTATCGCGCGCCCATTGGCTTTTGCAGTTCCCGCCTCCAACAATCTCGACTCCGGAACAAGCTCATGCGTCTCGTCTTCGCCTTCGTCCTCCTGATCGGCATCGCCCTTGCGGGCTTCGCCGTCTATATGGCGCAGGGCTATATCAGCCAGACGCAGATGGCGCTCGAGAAGGAGCGCGCCGCGCGCAAGAAGCTCGGCCCCATGGTCGAAATCTTCGTGACGAACAAGCCGCTCAACTACGGTGCTCCCCTCACCCGCGCGGATGTCCGCACCGTCATGTGGCCCGCGAACACCCTGCCCGAGACGATCTTCCAGAAGGAAAGCGACCTCTTCCCCGACCCGGCGAAGCCGCGCTACGTCCTGCGCCAGATGGAGAAGTTCGAGCCGGTACTGGGCGTCAAGGTGACCGAGCCCGGCATCGAGGCCGGCATCCGGCTGGCGAGCGGAATGCGGGCCTTCGCGATCAAGGTCGACGTGGCCTCGGGCGTCTCCGGCTTCCTGCAGCCCGGCGACCGGGTCGATGTCTACTGGACGGGCTCCGCCAGCGGCGGCGAAACGACGCGGCTGATCGAGAAGACCATTCCTATCCTCGCGGTCGATCAGACCGCCAATGCCGATCTGGCCACCTCGGCCATCATCGCGCGCACCGTCACCGTGGAAGTGTCGCCGCAGCAGGTGGCGCGGCTCGCGCAGGCGCAGGCGACCGGCCGGCTCTCGCTGTCCCTTGTGGGACGCGACGACACGACCGAGGCCACGGCCACCCCCGTCGATACCCGGAACCTGATCGGCGAGCCCGACAAGGTCGTGGAAGTCGAGGAAAAGCCGGCCTGCACCGTGCGCACCCGGCGCGGGGCCGAAATCATGGAAAGCATCCCCTGCACCAACTGACGGGCGTCGCCGTGAGAAGCCGGGGGCGGTCCTCTGCCGCAGCCATCGCGGCCGGGTGCATCCCACGGCAAGCCGCTCCCGCGCGCCGGGCAGCGGCTTTGCGCGCCGGGACCGCGGGCCTGCGGTGTTGCCGGTTGTCAACATTCACTCCGGCCTGCAAGCCCATGAACATTGCGTCGATTTCGGGGATACGGCATCCTCGCTCCAGAGCGGGCGGTCAAGACCTGCGCTGAGGCGGACATGAGAGGCAGGGCAGATGAGCACGAAGGACTTATTCCGGGCCGGGCTGGCGGTCCTCGCGCTCGCGGCGGGCACGGTGCTCACCCCCGCGGCGGCGCAGACCCTGCGCGTCATGGAGGGCTCGGCCTCGGGCGCGCTGAATGTGCCGATGAACCGCGCCGTGGTGGTGGAAAGTGACCGGCCCTTCGCCGAGCTGTCCATCGCCAATCCCGGCATCGCCGACATCTCCACCCTGTCCGAGACCTCGATCTACGTCCTCGGCAAGGCGCCCGGCCGCACCACGCTCACGCTTCTCGGGGCCGACGGGCGGCTGATCTCGAACGTGGATGTGCATGTCACGCCCGACGTGGCCGAGTTCAAGGAGCGGCTGCGCCAGATCCTGCCCGGCGAGAATATCGAAGTCCGCACCGCCAACGACGGGATCGTGCTGTCCGGCACCGTCACAAGCACGGAAAAGCTCGACCGCGCGCTCGATCTCGCCAACCGCTATGCGCCCGACCGCGTGTCCAACCTGATGAGTGTCGGCGGCACGCAGCAGGTCATGCTGAAGGTCCGCTTCGCCGAGATGCAGCGCTCGGTTGCCAAGAGCCTCGGCTCGTCGATCTACGCCCGCAACGGATCGGGCTCGGTGATCGGCGGCACGGGGACGCTGCTGCAGAACGGCATTCCGCCTTCGGGAGATCCGATCAGCACCTCAGGCAATGGATTGCTGAGCCTCGGCTTCTCGGTCGGCGCGCTCGAGTTTCAGGTGCTGCTCGAGGCGCTCGAATCGAAGGGCGTGGTGCGGACGCTGGCCGAGCCGAACCTCACCGCCCTCTCGGGACAGGAGGCGAAGTTTCTCGCCGGTGGCGAATATCCGATCCCGGTGGCCAGCGGCGACGAGAAGATCTCGATCGAATACAAGCCCTTCGGCGTCGAGCTGAACTTCACCCCGGTCGTGGTGGACGGCAACCAGATCAATCTGATGATCAATGCGGCCGTCTCCTCGATCGACAATGCCGTGACGCTGGAAAGCTCGGGCTTCACCATCAACGCCTTCAAGCGGCGCGAGACCTCGACGACCGTCGAGATGCGCGACGGCGAGAGCTTCGCCATCGCCGGCCTCCTGCAGGATGATTTCCGCAACCTCAACGGCCAGGTGCCGTGGCTGGGCGACATCCCGATCCTCGGCGCCCTCTTCCGCAGCGCCGAATACCAGCGCTCGCAGAGCGAGCTCGTCATCATCGTCACGCCGCATCTCGTCACCCCCACCCGGGGCGAGGCGCTGGCGCTGCCCACGGACCGGGTGAAACTGCCGTCCGAGAAGGACCTCTTCCTGTTCGGCCGCGTCACCGGCCGGGGAGCGGCGGCCGAGGTCGCCCGGCAGGATTTCAGCGGCTCCTACGGCTATGTGATGGAGTGACCCGATGCGGAAGCCCTGTGCCCCTCTCCTCGCCCTGCCGCTGGCGCTGGCGCTGGCAGCCTGCGGCGACCAGCCGGTCTCGACCGAGATCAACGACGGCACCTTCGGCAATGCCACGATGAACAACTCGCTGCTGCAGATGGGGGCGGTGAGCGCGACGCAGGCGCTGGGGCAGCGGTTCGCCTCCGAGGTCGAGCCGACCATCACCTTCCCCTTCGACAGTGCCGTCCTGACGCCGGAGGCACAGGCCACGCTGAGCCAGCAGGCGGACTGGATCCGGCAGTTCCCCGAGGTGCGCTTCCGGGTCTATGGCCACACCGACCTCGTGGGCTCCGAGCGCTACAACAAGGGGCTGGGGCTGCGCCGGGCGAAGGCGGTGGTGGCCTATCTGGCCTCGCAGGGCATCAGCCCCGCGCGCCTCGAGGCGCTTGTTTCCTATGGGGAAACAAGGCCGGTGATTCCCGTCGTCGCGCCCGAAGAGCGCACCCGCCGCACCGTCACCGAAGTGTCGGGCTTCGTCACGGGCCGCGGGGCACCGTTGAACGGCAAATATGCCGCGGTGGTCTTCCGCGAATATGTCGCGGGCGCCAGACGGGAGCATCCGAGGAACCGGGTGATCGCGACGCAGGTTGCCCCGGACGGCTGATGCTTTCCCCAGCGCGATCCAGGGCTTGCCCCGGCAACGGCGGTCCGCGCAGGTCTTGCGGCCGACCTGTCGGAAAGGCCCGGGCATCCGGCGTGCCCGGCAAGGGGCGCGCAGGACGGCGGGCGGCAGGGCCGCAGCCGCGCCTGCAAATCAAACAATAACGTTTTTTTAGCCCAAATCCTGCCACCATTGCGCAGCACCTTGTGCGCAATGGAAACAGTCGGTCTGGCCGGACGCGGCTGGTTTGGCGACTGCCGCAGCTTTGGGCGTTCAGGGCCCGGCGGGGGCCGGGGCCGGCGTTCGATCAGGGCCCCTTGCGGCCCCGCCAGGGGGAAGGACTTGTTGGGATGAACAGCGTGGCCACGCTTCAACCGGAACCCGCACCGATCGTGGCCTGCACGATCTCGAGGGACGTTCAGAACTTCGAGATCCTCATCAACGACATGGAGAGCGAACTCGGCGAGAGCTGGGGCGATCTCTCCTTCGAGGATGCCGGGCTGTTCCTCCGCCAGCCCGAGGCGCGCACGCTGGAATTCGTGGCGCTTGCGGTCGACGGCGAGGACGAGGGCGATCTGGCGCGGCTCACCGACATCATCCGCACCGCCAAGGAAAAGGCGATCAAGGTCATCCTCATCGCGAACCAGGTGAGCCCGATCGCGCTGCACCAGCTTCTGCGGCTCGGGGCCGACGATTTCGTGCCCTATCCCCTGCCCGAGGGCGCGCTGCACGAAGCGATCGACCGCATCCGCAAGGCGCCTCCGCCGCCCGCCGAGGCCGACCGGGCGCCGCCCGCCTCTCCCGGACTGCCCCATGCGCCGGCCTTCAAGGCCCGGGGCGACCGCGATGCGATCGTGCTGCCCGTGCACGGGATGGCGGGCGGGGTCGGCGCCTCGACCTTCGCCTGCAACCTCGCCTGGGAACTGGCCACCGTCGAAAGGACCGAGGGGCCGCGCGTCTGCCTGATCGACCTCGACCTCCAGTTCGGCGCGGTCTCGACCTACCTCGACCTGCCGCGCCGCGAGTCCGTGTTCGACATCCTGTCGGACACCGAAGCGGCCGACAGCGACGGGTTCCTGCAAGCCATGCTCACCTTCAACGACCGGCTGCATGTCTTCACCGCTCCGCCCGACATGCTCCCGCTCGACATCGTGACGGCCGAGGACATCGGACGGCTGCTCGACATGGCGCAGGCCAACTTCGACTTCGTGGTGGTGGACATGCCGACGACCGTGGTCTCCTGGACGGAGGCGGTCCTGACCCGGTCGCATGCCTACTTCGCGATGATGGAGCTCGACCTCCGCTCGGCGCAGAACGTGCTCCGGCTCGTGCGGGCGCTGAAGGCGGAAAGCCTGCCGCACGACAAGCTGCGGTTCGTCCTGAACCGCGCGCCGCGCTTCACGGATCTCTCGGCCAAGGGCCGGGTCAGGCGCATGGCCGAAAGCCTCGACATCGAGTTCGAGCTTCAGCTGCCCGATGGCGGCGTGGCCGTCACGCAGGCCAACGACCACGGCCTGCCCCTGTCGGAATCTGCCGCCAAGAACCCGCTGCGGCGCGAGCTGCAGAAGCTCGCCAAGTCGCTCTACGACCACAGCCGCGCGGTGGAAGCCGCCAAGACCTGATGTTGCGGAAGGTGCCCTGAATGTTCTCGCGTTATCGCAAGTCCCCCGACGGGCCGAAGCCCGCGCCCTCGGCGGCGGTGGGGGCGGCGACGC
>NZ_MABH01000025.1 GCF_001720585.1 Cereibacter johrii
GAGCGGGCCGCCCTGCCCCGCACCGCCGCTCGAGGCGCCTTGGCGGAGCCCGCCGCCGCGGGGCCGACCATCCCTTCTGACCAGGAGAGTTTCATGGCCATCGATCCCGACCTCACCCCCCTTCTCGACGGGCTTTCGGCCCGCCTTGCGGCGCTCGAGGCCGCGCCCGCCGGCACCCCGGCCGATTTCCTCCCCGTCACGGTGCGGGTCTCGGCGCTCGAGGACCGGCTGTCGGCCATGGCCGTGGCGCTGGCCGCGACCGGCGCCTCCGGGCCCGACGGCAGCCCCGGTCCGGTGACCCTGCCCACGGGCTACCGGCGCGCGGGCGATTTCCGCCGCGCCCGCGGGGATGCGGCCGACTGGGCGGTGGACGAGCTCATCATGACCACCTGGCTCGGCGGCGCGGGCACGATGGGCGATCCCTCGCTCTGCCAGTGGGAGAGCGCGGGATCGGTGCTCCTGAAACATGTGGACGGCACCCCGCCGCGCTCGGGCGTGCTGCAGCTCAACCGGCCCGCCCCAACCACCGGTCCCTGGGGCGCGCTGCTCGAGGTGGTCGATCCGGGCGCCGTCTGCGCCTTCTTCACCTATGCCCGGACGGCCCGCGAGTTCGACTTCGAGCTGATCAAGAAGGACGGCCAGCCGGTCTGGGCGGTGGGCATCCACATGCCGAAGGCGGGCGGGGGCACGGTCTCGTCCGAGAAGGTGCTGGTGCCGCTCGCGGCGGGCGTCCACCGCTACGAGATCGCCCAGGATGCCGAGGCCGTGACCTTCCGGATCGACGGGGCGCAGGTCGCGCGCTTCACCCCGGCCGACGTGCCCGGCGCCACCTGGGAGATGGAGACGCCGATGCAGATCCTCTGCTCGGTCGAGCACCACGGCGCCTGGGCGGGCTGGGAGGCGGCCGACTATGCGGGCGGCGCCGCGCTGCGCCTTCACGCGCTGCGCGCCTGACGGCCCCCTGCCGCGGCCCC
>NZ_MABH01000026.1 GCF_001720585.1 Cereibacter johrii
CGCCCGCGGCCGCCGCAGCGGCGACGGCGGCCCCGCCTGCCGACCGGCTCTGGTTCCGGCTGACCGGGAACGCCCTCGCCCTGGGGGCGCGGCCCGATCTCCTGCTGGCGGAACTGCGCGAGCTGGGGGCGACCGACATCCGGGCGGACCTCTCGGCGGTGCCTCCGCTCGATGCGCTCGACCCCGAGGTCTGCATGATCGGCTGGTCGATGAGCTTCCCGAACCGCGTGACGCGCGAGGCGATCGACAGCGTCTTCCTGTTCAACGAAGTGGACCTGCGGCTCGAGGCCGCCCCTGCGACTGCCCCCGCTGCTGCCCCGGCGCCTGCCGCTCCGATGCCTGCCGCTCCGGTCCCTGCCGCCGCCGCTCCGCCGCCTCCGGCCGCACCGCGGAAGGCCGCCGACGAGGCCGCGGGCGCCGACAAGGGGGGCGCGACCATGCGGGTCGCGGCCGAGCGTCTCGATCACCTCATGGATCGGGTGGGCGAACTCGTCATTGCCGATGCGCGCCTCCTCCAGCTCGCCCAGCAGAGCCGGGATCCGGCGCTGATGGCGGCCGCCGAGGAAATCAGCCGCCTCGCGGCCGGGCTGCGCGACACGACCATGCGGATCCGCATGATGCCGGTGCGCTCTATGGTCGGCCGCTTCCGGCGTCTGATCCACGGTCTCTCCGAGATGGTGGGCAAGCCCGTGAGCTTCGTCGTCCTGGGCGAGGAAACCGAACTGGACAAGACCGTGATCGAGCAACTAGCCGATCCGATCGTGCATATGCTGCGCAATTCGGTCGATCACGGGCTCGAAGCGCCGGCCGACCGAGCGGCCGCCGGCAAGCCTGCCGAGGGCCGCATCACGCTCGAGGCCGAGCAGTCCGGCGCCGAGGTGGTCATCCGCATCAGCGACGACGGGCGCGGGCTCAACCGCGAGCGCATCCGGGCCAAGGCCATCGCCAATGGCATCATCGGCCCCGACGCGATCCTGACCGAGAGCGCGATGAACGCCCTCATCCTCGAGCCGGGCTTCTCCACCGCCGAGGCGATCACCGAGATCTCGGGCCGGGGCGTCGGGATGGACGTGGTGAAGAAGACGATCGAGGGCCTGCGCGGCTCGATCGAGGTGCAGTCGGTCGAGGGGCGAGGCACGACCTTCACGCTGCGTCTGCCGCTGACGCTCGCCATCATCGAGGGTCTGCTGGTGGAAGTGGCGGGAGAGCGGTTCTCGATCCCGCTGGCCGCAGTCCAGGAAATCGTCGAACTGCCTTCCGACCGGAGGGAAGAGGACGGAAGTGCGGACTTCCTCGATGTGCGCGACCGGCTGGTTCCCCTCGTCCGGCTGCGCCGCATCTTCTCCAGCCCCGGGACGCCGGATGAGTTCCAGACGGTGGTGATCGTGCGGGCGGGCGAGACGCGCGCGGGCGCGGTGGTCGACCGGATCATCGGCACCAACCAGATCGTCATCAAGCAGATGTCCCGCCTCCATAACGGGATCCGGGCCTTCTCCGGGGCGACCATCCTGGGCGATGGCACCGTGGCCCTCATTCTCGACGTGCCGCATCTCGCAGGCGTCGGGCAGGGCGTCGAAGACCGTCGAGGAGCCGCGGCATGAGCAACATCATCGATCTGAAACCGGCGGCCATGATGACGGTCGTCACCATGCGCCTCGGCCGGCAGATGCTGGCCATTCCGGCCTCGGCCTTGCGGGAAATCCTCGATCCCCTGCCCGTGACGCGGGTCCCCACGGCCGACCGATCGGTGTGGGGCGTCATCAATGTGCGCGGCGCCGTGGTCCCGCTGGCCGAGCTGCGCTTCGCCTTCGGCATCGCCGAGGAGCCGCGGACCGAAGCGAGCAAGATGCTCGTCGTCGAGGTCGATCTGGCAGGTGAGCCGCTCGTTGTCGCCGTCGCGGCCGATGCGGTTCTCGAGGTGAGCGAGCTCGACCGCGCTGCGATGGAGCCGCTTCCGCCGAAGGGAAGCAGCTGGCCCCAGTCCTTCGTTCAAGGCGTCTTCCGCACCAAGAAGGGACTTCTCCTGCTGCCGCACCTCTCGAATATCTTCGCCGCCCAGGCATCTGCGGCCGGTGTGGCCGTCGCCTGATGTGGGTGGGACGACGGGACCCTTGGTCATGATGGCGCCGGACATGCCCATGCGCGCCGAGCGTCACCGCCCTTCGAGCCGCCCCGCGCGGCGCTCCTTCGACTATTGATCCGGAGAACAGAGATGATCTCGATGACGGCATCCTCCTCCCCGATGCAGGCCGAGCCGACCGGTCCCGCCGAAGCCCCTCCGGTTGTGACCTTCATGGCAGGCGAAGCGCTTTACGCCCTCCCGGTCGAGCGGGTGCAGGAGATCCTCGATCTGCGGCCGGTCGCTCCGCTGCCGAACGCTCCTGCCCATCTGCTGGGCCTGTGCGATGTGCGGGGAGCGGGCGTACCGGTCGTCGACCTGCGCAGTCTTCTCGGTCTGCCGCCGACCGAAGACACGGGCCACAGCCGCATCCTCGTGACCTGGGTCGCGTCGGCAGGCGCCCGCCATGTCGTCGGCCTCAAGACCGAGCGGGTGATCGAGGTCACCGCTCTGGACGAGGGTCGGATGCAGCACATGAGCAGCGCAGACATGCTGAACTGGACCGATACCGCCGTCATGGGCATCGGCAAGCGCAACGGGGCGTTCGTCACCCTGCTGGACATCGACCGTCTGATGGACCCGTCCCGCCTCGGGCTCCAGGCCGATCTGCGGCAGGGCGAGCTGCAATGAGCCAGGCCTTGCGTCCAGCCCACGATCAGCGCTTTTCGGACCTGATCCGAAGCCGCACGGGGATTCAGCTTCCCGTCCACCGGCGCCAGATGATCGAATCGCGCCTGCGCCCCCGCATTGCAGCCGTGGGAGCGACGGGGTTCGAAGGCTATCTGGAGCAGCTCTTCGATCACGGACTTCTGGACGATGAGCTGCCGCTGGTCATCGATCTGCTGACGACGAACAAGACCGATTTCTATCGTGAGTCCGCCCATTTCGACGTTCTCGTGGACAAGATCCTGCCCGAGACGATCCGGCAGGCGACGCCCCACGCGCCCCGCCTGAAGATCTGGAGCGCGGCAAGCTCCGAAGGAGCCGAGGCCTACACCACCGCTATCGTTCTTGCCGAAGCGCAGCGGGCGGGGCACCGCTTCTCCTATGCCATCCTCGGCACGGACATCTCGCATCGGATGCTCGAACGGGCGCGCCGGGCCATCTACACCGCCGAGCAGCTCTCTCCCATTCCTCCCGAGTTGCGTGCACGCTATACGATGGCGGGCCGCGCCCCGTCGCATGCCGGAACCGCCCGCATCGTCCCGGAACTCAGGGACAGGGTGCAGTTCATGCATCTGAACCTCATGGACAGCACCTATCCGGTTGATCGGGATGTGGACGTCATCTTCCTGCGCAACGTGCTCATCTATTTCGGTCCCGAGGATCAGGCCGCGGTCATTGCGCGCATGACGGGCCATCTGCGGTCCGGCGGCTACCTGATGGTCGGCCATTCCGAGTCTATGGTGGTGAGCCACCCGCAGATGAAGCAGCATTCTCCCTCAGTCTTTCGGAAGACCTGACCATGGCCCCACACGCGGCAGCCCCCTCTACCCGCGTCCTCATCGTCGACGATTCCGCGGCCGCGCGCGCCATGTTCAAGGTGATCGTCGAGAGCGATCCGGCGCTCCAGGTCATGGCAGCCGTCCCCGACGCCTATGCGGCTGCCCGGGCCATGCGAACGGAACTGCCCGACGTGATCCTGCTCGACCTCGAGCTTCCAGGCATGGATGGCCTGACCTTCCTGCGCAAGATCATGCAGCAGCACCCGATCCCGGTGGTCGTCTGCTCGAGCCATGTCGGAGCCGGCACCGAGGCGATGGTCTCGGCTCTGGAGCTGGGCGCGCGCGAGGTGATTTCCAAGCCCGCCGCCCGGAACGACCTCGAACGGCAGGAAGCCTCGATCCGGATCTGTGACGCGATCCGCGCCGCAACCGAGACGACGCGCCGCCGCAGCCAGCCTGAGCCGCGCCCCCTGGCGCCTGGGCCCAAACTCACCGCCGACGAGATCCTGCCCGCGCGGCCGCCGCGTCCAGTGCCCGAAACGACGCCCGTCGTCTGCATCGGCGCCTCGACCGGCGGCACCGAAGCCCTGCGGGATGTTCTCACGGCGCTGCCCGCCTCCGCCCCGCCGATCGTGATCGTCCAGCACATGCCGCGCGGCTTCACGGCCGCCTTCGCGCGCCGGCTCGACTCGCTCTGCGCCATCGAGGTGCTGGAGGCGGAGGATGAGATGCAGGTCATGCCCGGCCGCGCCATCATCGCCCAAGGCGACCGCCACCTGCTGCTTCGGCGCCGCAATCAGGGCTACCGCGTGTCGGTGCTGGATGGCGCCTACGTCTGCCGTCACCGACCCTCCGTCGACGTGCTCTTCCGCTCGGCGGCGCAGGAAGCAGGCGCGAACGCGCTCGGTGTGATCATGACCGGCATGGGGGACGACGGAGCGCGCTGCATGGCCGAGATGCGTGCGGCCGGCGCCGAAACCATTGCGCAGAATGAAGAAAGCTGCGTCGTCTATGGCATGCCGCGCGAGGCGGTGGCCCATGGCGGGGTCGGAAAGGTGGAGCCTCTGGACAGGCTCGCGGCCCGGATCATGGAATTCGGCCGGCGTCAGATGGAAAGGACCGCCCGATGAAACTGGGGCCCGATCTGCCGGAAGCCATCCGTATGGCCCAGCCCGCGCATCCGCTCGATTTCGTGCTGCTGAGCACGGAGCAGACGTTTCTCCGCGCGGGCGAGACGCTGGCGCAATCGGTCCGCCACCTGAAGGATCTGCGGGTGGATTTCGGCCGTCTCGAAGCCGCCCTGGGGCCGGCACAGACCGAACGCTTCCTCAGCCTCACGGCTGAAACCGGCACTCAGGCATCCTGCCTCGCGGGCGAATTCGTGCAGTTCGAAGAGGCCTCGCGCGGGCTCAGGACGGCGGTCGCAGCCATGCGCGCCGAAGTGACCGATTTGATGGCCACCATCCGCGCGATCTCGATCGTGAAGCTGCAGGCGCGCATCATCGGCAACATGCTCACCGGCAGCCGGCAGCGGGTGGAGGCCTTCACCGGCGGGCTCACGCGGATGGCGGCCGAGGCGGCCGATCTCGTGGCCGAAGTGGATGAAGCGATGAACGAGATCGCGGCCGAGACCGCGGCGATGGACGATGAGGCCGCCCATCTGTCGCAGACGCTGCGCGAGCTCGTGCTGCCGAACCTCACGGCGATCGGAGCGGCCGCTGCGGAGGTCAGCCTGGATCGGCAGCGCATGGCCGAGGGTCACGAGGCGCTGGCGCAGCGGATGGAGGCGATCTTCGGATCCGTCTCGCATCTCATTCTTGCCCTTCAGGCCGGAGACAGCGCGCGCCAGAGGTTCGAGCATGTCCGCCACCTGACCTCCGATGCGCTGGCCGCTGCGGCGGACGAGACGGGTCTCGAGGCGGTGCTCCTCGATCTCGGCGTGGCCCAGACAGCAGCCACCGTCCGCGGACTGACGGTCCATCTCGGCGCGGCACAAGAGACTTTCCTCGAGGTGCAGGGCAGTGCTTCAGCAGCGATCGGCCTCGCCTCGGGGCTCTATCTCGGCGACGCATCGCGCGGGTCCGGCGCGATCCAGACGATGGTGGGGCGAGCGCAGACGGTCGAGACCGGACTGGCTCGTTGCGGTGCACATCTGCACCGGCTGGCCGGACATGCCGCGCGCGTTGCCGCGCATCTGGAGAAGATCCGGCACCACGAGGGGCGGATGCGCCGCATCGAGGATCAGGTGCGTCTGTTCGGCCTGAACGCGGTCATCGTCTGCGCCAAGCTCGGCCAGGAGGGCCGCGCGCTGCAGGAGATCTCTCGCCAACTCCGCGATCTCACGCAGGTTTCGGCGGAAGTCTTCACCCGGCTGCACGGCCGGCTGGAGCGGACGCAGGAGCGGGCGGCTGCCATCGGCAGTGAAGCCGTGGCCGGGCTCGAGCGGGAGATGGGCCGGGTGTCGGACCGCGCGCAGTCCATCCGGGTGCTTCTCGAGGAGGCCGAGGCGGCTCACGCGGCGGCAGGACATGCCTTCGGCAAGGCGGGTCGGATCCTGACCTCCAGTCTCGAGACCGCCGCGGGCCTGATGGGCAACTATCGGCGCAATCTGGCAAGCCTCCAGGCCTTTGAGGAGCAACTCCTGCGCCGGCGTGCCGCTGCAAGCGGTCCGCTCGATCCGACCCCGGCTGCGGAGGGCCTGCTCGCGGCCGTGCGCAAGAGCTACACGGTTCCTGAGGAACGCGAGATCCACGATGCGATCTTGCGGGCGGCCCTGCCGGCCCGCACCGAAGAGGAAGCGGCCCCCCCTCCGGCCGAGGCCGGACCGGGCGCAGGCTCGGAGGAGGATCTGGCAGACATCTTCTTCTAGCCCTTGCCCCCTGCTTCTCCGCGCTAGCTCTGGGAGGGGAGGTGCGCATGGGTGAACTGATCGAGGGTGTCTGGCACCCGAACTGGTACGATACGGCCTCGAGCGGCGGCCGCTTTGTCCGAAGCCGGGCGCGGTTCCGCAACTGGATCACGGCAGACGGGTCTGCGGGGCCGTCGGGCGAGGGCGGGTTTCCGGCCGAAGCCGGGCGGTATCATCTTTATGTGGCCCACGCTTGCCCGTGGGCGCACCGGACGATGATCTTTCGCGCGCTGAAGGATCTGGCTCCGCTGATCGATGTGTCGGTGGTCCATCCCGAGATGCTGGAAGACGGTTGGACCTTCGATCGCTCCTTCCCGGGCGCCACGGGAGACCGGCTCCATGGCTTGGCCTTTCTGCGCGAGATCTATCTCAAGGCCGATCCCGGGCTCTCGGCGCGGGTGACGGTGCCGGTCCTGTGGGATCGCAAGCGCGAGACCATCGTCAGCAATGAGTCGGCCGAGATCATCCGCATGTTCAATGCGGCCTTCGATCATCTGACCGGCAACCGATTGGATTTCCTCCCTGAAGCGGATCTGGACGAGATCGACCGGCTGAACGACCGGATCTACGGGACCGTGAACAACGGCGTCTACCGTGCCGGCTTCGCCACGACGCAGGAGGCCTATGACGAGGCGGCCGCTCCGTTGTTCGAGACTCTCGACTGGCTCGAGGAGCGCCTCGCAACCCGGCGCTATCTTGTGGGAGATCGACTGACCGAGGCGGACTGGCGGCTCTTCACCACGCTCGTGCGGTTCGACAAGGTCTACCACACCCACTTCAAGTGCAATCGCCGCCAGATCGTGCAATATCCGAACCTCTGGGGCTGGCTGCGCGAGCTGTGGCAGGTGCCGGGCGTGGCCGAGACGGTGCATTTCGATCACATTGTCCGGCACTATTACTTCAGCCACGACACGATCAATCCGCACCGGATCGTGCCGCTGACGCCGGATCCCGATTTCGCTGCGCCGCACGGGCGCGATCAGCTCTTCCAGGCTTCGCGCTTGCGGTAGAGCGTCGAGGGCGAGACGTCGAGCATCCGCGCAGCCTTGGGCACGGATCCGCCGTGGCGCGCGATGGTGGCCTCGATCACGATCTGCTCGATCTCGGCCAGCGTGCGGCCGATCAGCCCGTCAAGCGTCGGTGCGTCCGTCGCCGGCAGCGACGGCGGCGGCAGGTCTTCGGGCAGCGACGGGTGGTCCGTGAAGGCATCGGGCAGCATCCGCATCGTGACGAGGCCGCCCTCGTTCAGCACCACGACGTTGCGGATGACGTTGAGCCCCTGCCGCACGTTGCCGGGCCAGGGGTGGCGGCGGAACAGGGCCTTCACCTCGGCATCGAGACCGAAGAACTCGCGCCCCTCCTCGGCGGCGAAGCGCGAGAGCGCGGCCTCGGCGATCTCGATCACATCGTTGCCCCGGTCGCGCAGCGGGGGCATGTGGATCGGCACCACGAAGAGCCGGTAGTAGAGATCCTCGCGGAAATGGCCGCGCCGGACGGCGTCGAGCGGGTCGCGGTTGGTGGCGCAGACGATGCGGACATTGACCTTGCGCGGACGGGTGGCGCCGACCGGCTGGACCATCGAGGTCTGCAGGAAGCGCAGGAGCTTCGTCTGGAGGGCCGGGGCCATCTCGCAGATCTCGTCGAGAAAGAGCGTGCCGCCGTCGGCTGCGGCGGCCGCGCCGGGCTTGTCCGCGATGGCGCCGGTGAAGCTGCCCTTCACATGGCCGAAGACCTCGGATTCCAGCAGATCCTGCGGGATCGCGCCGCAATTCAGCGCGATGAAGGGGCCTGCCGCCCGAGGGGAGGTGTCGTGGACGGCGAGCGCGCACAGCTCCTTGCCGGTGCCGCTTTCGCCCGTGATGAAGATCGTGGCCATCGACCGCGCCGCGGAGCGGATCTTGGCGTGGATGCGGGCCATGGCCTCGGACGAGCCGAGGAAGGCGCCGGTGACGGGGGCGGGGCCTGCGGGCTGGGGTGGCGGGCGCCGGGGCGGGCGGGCCTCGCGCGAAAGCGAGGCATTCTCGACCGCGCCGAGGAAACGCTGCTCGTCGAAGGGTTTGACGAGAAACTCGTGCGCGCCGGCCCGCATCGCCTCGACCGCCTTGTTGATCGACCCGTTAGCGGTGATCACGATCACGTTGGTCTCGGGCCGGAGCCTCAGCATGTCCTGCATGAGGTCGAGCCCGTTGCGGTCGGGCAGCATGAGGTCGAGCAGCACGACATTGGGCAAGGTCTCGCGAAAGCGCGAGAGGCCCTCGGCGGCGGTGCCGGCCACCGCCACCCGGTGACCGGCCGAGGCCAGCACCGAGCGGTAGACCATCTGGAGCGAGGGCGTGTCCTCGATCAGGAGGATCGGCCGCGGACGGCTGGCCTCTGCCGGCCCGGCAGCCGGCCGGGCGTGAGTCTCGCTGCCCGTGGACCGGGTCGCCTGTGTCATGCGCCGTCCCGTTGCTGGGCCACGAAGGCCAGAAGCCCGTCGAGGCGCATCAGGAGTTCGGTCCGCAGCCCCGCTGCCCGGTCGCGGTCGCGCTGGTGGGCGGCGGCGTTCAGCGCTTCCGACAGCCGTTGCAGGCCGCCCGCGCCGACCGTCCCCGCGAGGCTCATCAGCACATGGGTCTGAGCGCGGATCTCGACCCAGTCGGCGCCGGTCATGGCCTCGTCGAGCCGTTCGCGCGTGCTCTTGAGATCGACATGCAGCCGGTGCACCAGCTCGTTGGCCGTATCGGGGCCGGCGATCTCGAGCAGGCGGCGGAAGCGTCCCTCGTCCACCGTCTCGGGCACCGGCGGAGGCGCCACGGCGCCGAGCTGGTCGCGCAGCCGCAGGAGGGTCTCGCGCAGGGGCGCGAGCTGCGCAGGATCCACGGCCGTCTCGAGGTCGGCAAGCCGGTCCAGAGCCTCGGACAGCGTCGCCCACAGCTCCGCCCCCGGCGGATGCCGGAACGCGCCTTGCGAGCCGTCAGCGGATGGGTCGTGAGAAGCCATCATGGGCAGGAAACCAGGAGGGGCAGCATGTTGCCCGCAGGTTACCCGCTGGCCCGGCAAAGTCCAGACTGCGCTTCAGCCAAAGGTTGTGCATTTCCTGCTTGCGGGGCAGGAGGCAGGTAGCCGGCCGCGGCACTCGATCGGGCCGGATGACCGGAAAAGGTCGCGGCGTTCGCCCCTTGGTGCGGGGCCCTGCGCCAAGGAGTGCCGCGGCGTCTGGCCGCGGCACCGAGGGGCCGTCAGGCGCGGGGGTAGCCCACCGCCTCGAGCGCGACGCGGATCTCGTCGAGAATGGCGGGATCGTCGATCGTCGCCGGCATCTTGAACTCCTGACCGTCGGCGATCTTGACCATCGTGCCGCGCAGGATCTTGCCCGAGCGGGTCTTGGGCAGCCGGTCCACGATGCAGGCGCGCTTGAAGTCGGCGACCGGGCCGATCTTCTCGCGCACCAGCTTGACGCATTCCTTCACCACATCCTCGGCCGCCCGGTTCGAGCCCTTGTTGAGGCAGAGGAAGCCCAGCGGCGACTGGCCCTTCAGCGCGTCGGTGACGCCGATGACCGCGCATTCGGCCACGTCCGCGTGCGAGGCCAGCACCTCTTCCATCGCGCCGGTCGAGAGGCGGTGACCGGCCACGTTGATGACATCGTCGGTGCGGGCCATGATGTAGACATAGCCGTCCTCGTCGATGTAGCCCGCGTCGCCCGTCTCGTAATAGCCGGGGAAGTGGGTGAGGTAGCTCTTCACGAACCGATCCTGCGCGTTCCAGAGCGTGGGCAGTGTGCCCGGAGGCAGCGGCAGCTTGATCGCGATGGCGCCGAGCTGGCCCGCCTCCAGCTGGTGGCCGCCCTCATCGAGAACGCGCACGTCATAGCCCGGCATCGGCAGAGAGGGGCTGCCGATCTTGACCGGCAGCGCCTCGATCCCGAGCGGGTTCGCGGCGATGGCCCAGCCGCTCTCGGTCTGCCACCAGTGGTCGATGACCGGCACGCCCACGTTCTTCTGCGCCCAGACGATCGTGTCGGGGTCCGCGCGCTCGCCGGCGAGGAAGAGCGCCTTGAGGTTGCGCAGGTTGTAGTCCTGGATGAGCGCGCCCTGCGGATCCTCGCGCTTGATGGCCCGCAGCGCCGTGGGGGCGGTGAAGAAGGTCTTCACCTTGTGGTTCTGCATCACGCGCCAGAAGGCGCCCGCATCCGGCGTGCCCACCGGCTTGCCCTCGTAGACGATGGTGGTGGCGCCCGCGATCAGCGGTCCGTAGCAGATGTAGCTGTGGCCCACGACCCAGCCCACGTCCGAGGCGGCCCAGAAGACATCGCCCGCGTCGATGTCGTAGATGGCCTTCATCGTCCAGTTCAGGGCGACGAGATGGCCGCCGGTGGCGCGGACCACCCCCTTGGGCTGGCCGGTCGTGCCCGAGGTATAAAGGATATAGGCCGGATGATTGCCCTCGACGGGCACGCATTCGGCCGGCTCCACGCCATACTGGAACGTGTGCCAGGCCACGTCGCGGCCCTCGATCAGCTTCGCCACCTCCTGCTCGCGCTGGAAGATCACGCAGAAGTCGGGCTTGTGGGTGGCCTCCTCGATGGCCTGATCGAGCAGCGGCTTGTAATGGACGACGCGCGACGGCTCGAGCCCGCAGGAGGCGGCGATGATGGCCTTGGGCGTGCAGTCGTCGATGCGGACGGCGAGTTCGTGCGCGGCGAAGCCGCCGAAGACGACCGAATGGATCGCGCCGAGCCGGGCGCAGGCCAGCATCGCCTCGAGCGCCTCGGGGATCATCGGCATGTAGATGATGACCCGGTCGCCCTTCTGCACGCCCTTGGCCCGCAGGGCGCCCGCAAGCGAGGCCACCCGGGCCTGCAGCTCGGCATAGGTGATGCCCTTGGAGGAATGGGTGATCGGGCTTTCATGGACGATGGCGAGCTGCTTGCCGCGCCCGGCCTCGACATGGCGGTCGACGGCGTTCCAGCAGGTATTCACCTGGCCGTCCGCGAACCACTCGTAGAAGGGCTCCTTTTCCTCGAACAGCGCCTTGGAAGGGGGGCTCACCCAGTCGATCTGCTCGGCCGCCTTCATCCAGAAGCCGTTGGGATCCTCCAGAGACCACTTGTAAAGACTTGCGTATGCCATCGTATGCCCTCCCTCGGCGCGCATGTTCTGTTAAGCCGGGTCGGGTCGGGACGCAAGATTGTTTCAAACACGTTAAGTTGGAGCCCCTGCGGCCATTGGTCACGTTTTGCGCTACCAGAAGCCGCAGGGGCAGGAAAATTCTCTCGAAATGACGCGATCTTCAGCCGTAATGGGTGACGGGCGTTCCGGCGAGGGCGGACATGTTCAGCAGCCCCCGCGCGGTGATCGAGGCCGTCACGATATGGGCGAGGTTGCCCATGCCCATCAGGATCGGCCCGACCTCGAGCCCGTTCGCCTTCACCTTGAGAATGTTGCGCACACCCGAGGCGGCGTCGGAATTCCCGAAGACGAGGACGTTCGCAGGTCCGTCGAAGCGCCCTCCGGGGAAGATCCGGTCGCGGATCCCCTGATCGAGGGCCGCATCGATATGCATCTCGCCCTCGTAGGCGAAGTCCACGCGGCGCTCGTCGAGGATCTCGAGAGCCGCCCGCATCCGCCGGCCGGTCGAGCAGTCGAGGTTGCCGAACTGCGACGAGGAGCAGAGCGCGACCTTGGGTGCCAGACCGAAGCGGCGGACGTGCCGCGCGGCGCCGATGACCGTCTCGGCGATCTCCTCGGGCGTGGGCTCGTGGTGGACATGGGTATCGGCCACGAAGAGCGGCCCGTCCTCGAGGATCATCAGCGACAGTGCGCCGATCGGGCGGCGGTTCCTGGTGGCGAGGATCTGGGTCACATAGTTCAGGTGCCACAGATACTGGCCGTAAGTGCCGCAGATCAGGCTGTCGGCCTCGCCCCGATGGACCATGATCGCCCCGATGGCGGTGGTGTTCGTCCGCATCACCGCCCGCGCCGTGTCGGGCGTCACGCCCTGGCGCGCCATCAGCGCGTGGTAGCTCTCCCAGTAGTCGCGATAGCGCGGGTCGTTTTCGGGGTTCACCAGATCGAAGTCGCGCCCGGGACGGATCGGCAGGCCCGCGCGCTCGCACCGCATCTCGACCACTTCGGGCCGTCCGATCAGGATGGGCTTGTGGACCGTCTCCTCCAGCACGGCATTGGCGGCGCGCAGCACGCGCTCGTCCTCGCCCTCGGCAAAGACGATCCGCCGGGATTCGGCGGCCGAGGCCTCGAAGACCGGCCGCATGATGAGCGCCGAGCGGAAGACCGATCCTTCGAGCCTGCGCCGGTAGGCGTCGAGATCCGCGATGGGGCGGGTGGCCACGCCGCTCTCCATCGCGGCGCGCGCGACGGCGAGGGCCACGACGCCGATCAGCCGCGGGTCGAAGGGCTTCGGGATCAGATAGTCGGCGCCGAAGCTCATCGGTTCGCCCTTGTAGGCGGCGGCGGCCTCGGCGCTGGTCGTGGCGCGGGCGAGGCTTGCGATGCCTTCGATGCAGGCCAGCTGCATCTCGTCGTTGATCGTGGTCGCGCCCACGTCGAGCGCGCCGCGGAAGATGAAGGGGAAGCAGAGGACGTTGTTCACCTGGTTCGGATAGTCCGAGCGGCCGGTGGCGATGATCGCGTTCGGGCGGACCGAGCGCACCTCGTCGGGCAGGATCTCGGGGGTGGGGTTGGCCAGCGCGAAGATGATGGGGCGCTCGGCCATCCGCTCGACCATGGCGGGCGTCAGCACGCCGGGGCCCGAGAGGCCGAGGAAGAGATCCGCGCCCTCGATCACCTCGGCCAGCGTGCGCAGGTCGCTGTCCTGCGCATATTCGGCCTTCTGCGGCGTCATCTCGGCCTCGCGGCCCTTCCAGACGAGGCCCGCGATGTCGCAGAGCCAGACATTCTCGCGCTTCACGCCCAGCTTCAGCAGCATGTTGAGGCAGGCGATCCCGGCCGCGCCGCCGCCGGTCGAGACGACCTTGATGTCCTCGAACCGCTTGCCCGCCACATGGAGCGCGTTGGTCGCGGCGGCGCCCACCACGATGGCGGTGCCGTGCTGGTCATCGTGGAAGACGGGGATGTTCATCCTCTCGCGGCAGATCTTCTCGACGATGAAGCAGTCGGGCGCCTTGATGTCCTCGAGGTTGATCGCGCCGAAGGTGGGCTCGAGCGCGCAGACGATCTCGGCCAGCTTCAGCGGGTCGGGCTCGGCCAGCTCGATGTCGAAACAGTCGATGCCCGCGAACTTCTTGAAAAGAACGGCCTTGCCTTCCATCACGGGCTTCGCGGCCAGCGCCCCGATGTTGCCGAGGCCCAGAACCGCCGTGCCGTTGGTGACCACGCCCACCATGTTGCCGCGCGAGGTGTAGCGGCTGGCCGTCGCAGGGTCGGCCTTGATCTCGAGGCAGGCCTCGGCCACGCCCGGCGAATAGGCACGGGCGAGGTCGCGGCCGTTGGCAAGCGGCTTCGTCGCCCGGATCTCGAGCTTCCCGGGTTTCGGAAACTCGTGATAATCCAGCGCCGCATGGCGCGCGTTGTCCTGTCTTGCCTCGTCCATTCCGTGCCTCCCTCAGCGATGGTTCAGCACTAAACCATCTGAAAGTCCATGCAACCGCGAAGCGCCGGAAGTGGCGGTCTTGTGCTCCTCCGGCAGAGGCGGCGATGGGCGGCGGGCGCGAAAGCCCGCGCCTGCGCCTCGTGGGCCGGTGCCGCGCTTGCATCCCGACCGCCCACGTCCCACAGTCGGCCGAAGCCAGATGGAGGACCTCATGTCCCTGCTCGAAGCCGCGACCGCGGTGCGCGAAAACGCCTACGCGCCCTATTCCCGTTTCAAGGTGGGGGCAGCGCTGCGCACCGCCTCGGGCGCGGTTCATGCGGGGTGCAACGTCGAGAACGTGGCCTATCCCGAGGGCACCTGCGCCGAGGCCGGCGCCATCGCCGCCATGGTGGCTGCGGGCGAGACGCGGATCGCCGAGATCCTCGTGATCGCCGACAGCCCCGAGCCGGTGCCGCCCTGCGGCGGCTGCCGACAGAAGATCGCCGAATTCGCGGGTCCCGAGGTGCCGGTGACGCTCTGCACCACCGACGGGCAGAGCCTGCGGACCTCCGTGGCGGACCTCCTGCCCGGCAGCTTCCGGGCTGCGCATATGGACAGGGCCTGACGTGGACGCGCGTTCGATCAACGCAAAGCTGCGCCGGGGCGAAGTGCCCTCGGCCGCGGAACTGGGCTGGTTCGCGGAAGGTCTGGCCTCGGGCCATGTCACCGACGCGCAGGCAGGCGCCTTCGCCATGGCGGTCTGCCTGCAGGGGCTGGGCGAGGAGGGGCGTGTGGCCCTGACGCGCGCCATGCGCGATTCCGGCCGGGTGCTCGCTTGGGATCTGCCGGGGCCGGTGCTCGACAAACATTCGACGGGCGGCATCGGCGACTGCACCTCGCTGCTCCTCGCGCCGGCGCTGGCCGCCTGCGGGGCCTATGTGCCGATGATCTCGGGCCGGGGCCTCGGCCATACGGGGGGGACGCTCGACAAGCTGGAGGCGATCCCGGGCTTCCGCGTGGCCCTGGGCGAAGAGCGGCTGCGCGCGCAGATCGAGGATATCCGCTGCGCCATCGTCGCCGCCGACGAGGGCATGGCGCCCGCGGACCGGCGGCTCTACCTCATCCGCGACGTGACCGGCACGGTCGAATCGATCGACCTCATCACCGCGTCGATCCTGTCGAAGAAGCTGGCGGCCGGGCTCGAGGGGCTGGTGCTCGATGTGAAAGTGGGCTCGGGCGCCTTCATGAAGTCGATGGACGAGGCCGAGGCGCTGGCGCGCGCGCTGGTGGGCACGGCGCAGGGGGCGGGCTGCATGACATCGGCCCTCATCACCGACATGAGCCAGCCGCTCGCGACCGCGGCCGGCAATGCGCTCGAGGTGATCGAGGTCATGGAGACGCTGACCGGCACCTCGATCAACGCGGCCCTCTGGGACGTGACGGTGGCGCTCGGTGGCGAGGCTCTGGCGCTGGGAGGGCTGGCCGCCGATGCCGAGGACGGGGCGCACCGGATCGAGCAGGCGCTGGAAAGCGGGCACGCGGCCGAGTTCTTCGCCCGCATGGTGGCGGCGCAGGGCGGGCCGGTCGATTTCGTCGAGCGCTGGCCCGACCGGCTGCCCTCGGCCCCCGTGATGCGCGAGGTGCCGAGCCTGCGCACGGGCTTCGTGCTGCGCATCGACACGGCGGCCCTCGGTCAGGCGGTCGTGCATCTGGGCGGCGGGCGGCTGCGCGAGACCGACCGCGTGAATCCCTCGGTGGGTCTGGCCGACATCGCCGGGATCGGCGAGGAAGTGTCCGAGGACCTGCCGCTCGCCATGATCCATGCCGCGACCGAGGCCGATGCCGATGCTGCTGTGGCCGCGATCCAGGCGGCCTATGTGATCTCGGATCAGGAGCCGGCCGAGCCGCCGCTCATCCATGCGAGGATTGCCTGATGCCGCGGGCGTTTCTCATCGTGATGGATTCGGTGGGATGCGGCGGCGCGCCGGATGCGGCCGCCTTCGGCGATGCGGGCTCGAACACCCTGGGCCATATCGCCGAGGCCTGCGCCGCGGGCCGCGCCGAGGAGGGGCGGAGCGGCCCCCTGCGGCTGCCGGTCCTCGACGCGCTGGGCCTCGGACGCGCCATCGAGCTTGGCTCGGGCCTCAGGCCGCCGGGGCTCGGGGCAGAGCCCTCGGGCCGCTGGGGCGCGGCGACCGAGGTCTCGAAGGGCAAGGACACGCCGTCGGGTCACTGGGAGCTGGCGGGCGTGCCGGTGCCGTGGGACTGGCACTATTTCCCCGACCGCTGCCCCGCCTTTCCCGACGACCTCACCGCCGAGATCTGCCGGCGGGCGGGCACCGAGGGCATTCTCGGCAACCGCCATGCCTCGGGCACGGCGGTGATCGAGGAGCTCGGCGCCGAGCATCTCCGCACCGGCTGGCCCATCTGCTACACCTCGGCCGACAGCGTGCTCCAGATCGCGGCCCATGAGGAGGCCTTCGGGCTCGACCGGCTGCTCGCGCTCTGCGCGGGGCTGGCGCCGACGCTGCATGCGATGCGCGTGGGCCGCGTGATCGCGCGCCCCTTCACGGGCGCACCCGGCAGCTTCGCCCGCACGCCCAACAGGCGCGACTATGCCATCGCGCCGCCCGCGCCGACGCTTCTCGATGTTGCGGCCGCGGCGGGGCGGGCCACCCATGCCATCGGCAAGATCGGCGACATCTTCTCGCACCGCGGGATCGGGCAGCTCCACAAGGGCCGCGACGATGCCGCCCTCTTCGACCGGCTGGACGCGCTGGCCGGGGCGGCCGAGGAGGGCGCGCTCACCTTCGCGAACTTCGTCGAGTTCGACTCGCTCTACGGCCACCGCCGCGACGTGTCCGGCTATGCGCGGGCGCTCGAATGGTTCGACGCCCGGGCGGGGGCGTTCCTCGCGCGGCTCCGGCCGGGCGACATGGCGCTTTTCACCGCCGACCATGGCAACGATCCCACCTTCCGCGGCACCGAACATACGCGCGAACGGGTGCCGGTGCTGATCGCGGGCACCGGGGCGGGGCCGCTCGGTCTCTGCGCCTATGCCGATGTGGCGGCGACCGTGGCCGCGCATCTGGGTCTGCTCAATCCGGGGCCGGGGAGGGCGCTCGCATGAACCTGCCCAAGATCGAGCTGCATCTCCATCTCGAGGGGGCGGCGCCGCCCGCCTTCATCCGCGGTCTCGCGCGCGAGAAATCCATCGACATCTCGGGCATCTTCGCCGAGGACGGCAGCTACGCCTACCGCGATTTCCGGCATTTCCTGAAGGTCTACGAGGCCGCGACCTCGGTCCTCACCGGGCCCGAGGAGTACCGCCGCCTGACGCTGGCGGTGCTGGAAGAAAGCGCCGCTTCGGGCGTGGTCTATTCCGAGACCTTCCTCTCGCCCGATTTCTGCGGCGGGCGCGATCTCGGCGCCTGGCGCGAGCATCTCCATGCCATCGAGGAGGCCGCGGCCGAGGCCGAGCGGACCATGGGCATCACGCTCCGCGCCATCGTCACGCCGATCCGCCACTTCGGCCCCGACAAGGCAAAGGAGACCGCGCTCTGCGCCGCCGAAACCGCGGGCCGCTTCGTGACGGGCTTCGGCCTTGCGGGCGACGAGACGGTGGGCAAGCCCAGGGATTTCGCCTGGTCCTTCGACATGGCGCGCGAGGCGGGGCTGCGCCTGACCTGCCACGCGGGCGAGTGGGGCGGACCGGACAGCATCCGCGACGCGCTCCGCGACCTCCGCGTCGAGCGGATCGGCCATGGGGTGCGCGCCATCGAGGATCTGGCGCTGGTCGACGAAATGGCCGAGCGGGGCATCGTGCTCGAATGCTGCCCCGGCTCAAACATCGCGCTGGGGATCTATCCGGGCTGGCGCAAGCACCCGATCGGAGAGCTTTACCGCCGCGAGGTGAAGGTTACGGTCTCGACCGACGACCCGCCCTTCTTCCACACCACCATGGCGCGCGAATACGACCGGCTGGCGGAGGCCTTCGACTGGGACGAGGGCGTGTTCCGGACCATTGCGCGCACCGCCCTTGACGCGGCCTTCTGCGACCCCGATACCCGCGCCCGCATCGCCAAGCTACTGGAGCCCGACCATGCTTGACCATCTGACCGTCGTGACCCACCCGCTCGTGCAGCACAAGCTGACGATCATGCGCAACAAGGAGACCTCGACGGCGGGCTTCCGGCGCCTTCTGCGCGAGATCAGACTGCTTCTGGCCTACGAGGTCACGCGCGAGCTCGACATGACCACGACGACGATCCAGACGCCGCTCCGCGAGATGCAGGCGCCGATCCTCGACGGCAAGAAGCTGGCGCTGATCTCGATCCTGCGGGCGGGCAACGGGCTTCTCGACGGTATCCTCGAGCTGGTGCCGGCGGCCCGCGTGGGCTTCATCGGCCTCTACCGCGACCCTGAGACGCTGAAGCCCGTGCAATATTATGCGAAGGTGCCCGACGCCCTCGAGGACCGGCTGGTGATCGCGGTCGATCCGATGCTGGCCACCGGCAATTCCTCGGCCGCGGCCATCGATCTCCTGAAGGAGAAGGGGGCGAAGAACATCCGCTTCCTCTGCCTGCTCGCCGCCCCCGAGGGCGTCGCGCGCATGAAGGAGGCCCATCCCGACGTGCCGATCGTCACAGCGGCTGTGGACGAATGTCTGGATCACCACGGATATATTGTCCCCGGTCTAGGAGATGCGGGCGACCGCATGTTCGGCACCAAATAAGGGAAACCCCGCTTTACAGAGGGGAGGAGGCCGGGCAAGATCGCCGGGCCTTCCGAGGGAGTGACCATGCTGATCAGGGCCGTTTCCGCTGCAATCTGTGCGCTTGTCGCCGGGGCGGGGGCTGTCTCGGCGCAGGATGGGCCCGCGGAGACTCCGCCTTCGGATTTCGTGGCGCCGCAATATGTCGACAGCGAGGGCTGCGTCTTCCTGCGCGCGGGCGTGGAGGGTGCGGTCAGCTGGGTCCCCCGGGTGACGCCCG
>NZ_MABH01000027.1 GCF_001720585.1 Cereibacter johrii
TGGGCGCGGCCACCATCGGCGCGGCCGTGGCGGTCTGGCGGCGGATGGCGAAAGGCTGGGCGCGGACGGCGGCGCTGCTTGCGGTGCTGATCGGCGGCTTCTTCGCCTACCGCGCCGTCTTCGACCCGGCCGCGGCCGCTATCGAGGCGATCAACCCCGCGCTCTACGGCAATATCGGCGGCCTCGGCCTGCCGGTGCTGCTGGCCTGGCCCGCGGGCGGGCTTCTCGCGGCCCTCGCTGCCTGGGCCATCGGCAAGACGGCGCTGGGGCTGCGGTCGGACTATCTCGCCATCGCGACGCTCGGGATCGCCGAGATCATCATCGCGGTGATGAAGAACGAGGACTGGCTGGCCCGCGGGGTCAAGAACATGATCTCGCTGCCCCGCCCCGTGCCCTACGAGGTGGATCTCCAGCAGAGCGCCGGCTTCGTGGCCTGGGCGCAGGGCTGGGGCTACGATCCCGTCACCGCCTCGGCCATCGTGGTGAAGCTCTGCTATGCGGCCCTGTTCGTGGCGGTGCTGGCGATCATCGTCACCCTGTCGGAGCTTGCGCTGAAATCGCCGTGGGGCCGGATGATGCGGGCGATCCGCGACAACGAGGTGGCGGCCGAAGCCATGGGCAAGGACGTCACGCGCCGGCATCTGCAGATCTTCGTCCTCGGCGCGGCCGTCATCGGCATCGCGGGGGCAATGATGACCACGCTCGACAGCCA
Source organism: Cereibacter johrii (assembly GCF_001720585.1). Taxonomy (GTDB): domain Bacteria; phylum Pseudomonadota; class Alphaproteobacteria; order Rhodobacterales; family Rhodobacteraceae; genus Cereibacter_A; species Cereibacter_A johrii. The sequence continues at coordinate 713 of NZ_MABH01000027.1, forward strand.
GCTCACGCCCGGAACCTACAATCCGCTGCGCTTCACCTTCCTCGTCTGGGTGATGGTGATCGTGGGCGGATCGGGCTCGAACTGGGGCGCCGTGCTGGGCGGGTTCCTGATCTGGTGGCTCTGGGTCATGGTCGAGCCGATCGGGCTGACGCTCCTCGGGGCGATCACGGCCGGGATGGCCGACGGCTCGTGGCTGAAGGCCCATCTGCAGGATTCCGCGGCGCACATGCGGCTCCTGACCATGGGGCTGATCCTGCTTCTCGTGCTGCGCTTCTCGCCGCGCGGGCTTATCCCCGGGCGCTGAGACCGTGCCGCCCGCGCCGGTCCTCCTGCTGCTGGCGGCCGGGGCGTCGCGTCGGATGCGGGGCTCGGACAAGCTGATGGAGCCGGTGGAGGGCGAGCCCCTCCTCCGGCTTCAGGCCCGCCGGGGGATCGAGGCGGGGCTCGCCGTCCTCGTGACCCTGCCGCCCGACAGGCCGGAGCGGTGGGCGGCGCTCGAGGGGCTCGCGGTCCGCCGCGTGCCGGTGCCCGATGCCGGGGAAGGGCTTGCCGCTTCGATCCGCGCCGGCGTGGCGGCCGCGCCGCCGGATGCGGCGGTCCTCCTCCTCCTCGCGGACCTGCCCGAGATCGAGGCCGCCGACCTTGCCCGAATGGCCGCGCTGCACCGCGCGGCGCCGGACGCTCTCCTGCGTGCCACCGCCGCCGACGGCCATCCGGGGCACCCCATCCTCTTTCCCGCCGACCTGCGCGGGGAGCTTCAGGCACTTGAGGGCGATCAGGGCGCGCGGCGCATCCTCGAGCGCGCGGCCGGGCGGCTTCGCCTCGTTCCGCTCGCGGGCACGCGGGCCGTGACCGACCTCGATACGCCCGAGGACTGGGCGCTCTGGCGCGCCCGCACCGGCCACTGAGCCCGCGCGCAACGGGATTTCCGCCCGGGAGGGGAACGCGCTGCCGATGCCCCGCCGTCAGCGGACGAGGACGCGCTCCCGTTGGGGAACATGGACAGGACGGGCCGGAGCGAAGGCCGCCTGCCCCTCGGTGCTGCGCAGCTCGGGGAAAAGTTCGAGCAGTTCGGTCCGCTGTGCGTTGCCCATGCCATTGACGAGACGCGCCGTCGGCTGGAAGCTCTCGGTCCAGGCTCCGTTCGCCAGCACCACCTCGTGCCGGTCGAACAGCAGGTGCAGATAGGTCGTGCCGTTGCACTCGACCTCGCGGATGCCCCGCGGCCCCACCAGATGCTTCGCCGCCACCAGCACCTCCGGCGCATCGAAATGCAGCGCCGTCCGGTCGCGCGAGACGAGGATCCGGTGGTTCGGGCTCACCATCATGTCGCGGTCGGGCAGGTCCTGCCCGAGGCTTCCCTTCTCGATCAGCACCGGCTTCAGGTGCGGAAAGGCGGTCAGCGACGCATGATCGAGCCGCCGCCGGCTGATCCAGCGGAGGGGCTGGAGGCCGTTGTCGCGCGTGACGATCCGGTCGCCGGCGACCAGCGCCTCGACGGCCACCTCGCCGCGAACGGTCGCGATCAGTGTGCCGGGGGTGAAGCAGGCCACCACGGGGGGCCTGTCGGTCTGGACTTGGTCAGCCATGATGGCTCCTTGCCGCGTTCCCGCGCCGGGGATCCGAACAGGCCCGGAGGGTGGCTCCGCGATGCGGATCGGGAGACCTCCGGTGCTGCTGCGGACGTGGCGACCCGGAGCCGGCGAAAGGCGATATGAAAAGCGTTAGGATCAAATGAACTCTGGCCTCAAGCCGCACCTGGAACTCCCGATCCGCACCTGCGGTTGCCCGGTCATACTCACCGCCGCAAGGTCCGGCCCCGCCACTGCGGGCCGTTAAAACCGTAGCAATTTCTGTGACTTGCCCCAAGGGGGTTGCGGCAGATCCGCCGGTCCCGCGCGGGGCGGCGCAGGCCTGACGGGCGGGCGACGCGCAGGAAATCAACCGGCGCTGGCAGAGCCTGTCACTCGCCCAATACGGTGTATCGGCTCGCGTTCAGGGCGATCCCTCAAGGGACACGAGGGCTTGGCCGAATGCTGCGATATTCCGCCGCTCGCTCAAGGACGGGGCGCCTGTCAGAGGCACAACTTGCGCTTGAAAGATCGGCCGGAACGCCCCGCCGCGGCCCTCGGAGCCGTTCCGGAAGGGGCCGGAGGTCCGTGTCGCTGCTTTTGCGACGAATCATGAAAGGTCCCACCACGCGAGGGCGCGCGCTTTGTCGGACCTACCTCGGCGAGACCCGCCATCCCGAGGCGCGGATCCGGGCGGCGCGATCGCAGCCCCGCCTTTGAGATCGAGGGGGACGGGGAGCGGCCGGGCGCCGTTCTCGCTGGGAAATCCGGATCACTGGTGCGGCTGGTCGGACTCGAACCGACACTCCGTGAGGAAAGGGTGTTTGAGACCCCCGCGTCTACCATTCCGCCACAACCGCACGCGAGGCACGGTGTAGCTTGAGGCCCGGCCTCCGTCAATCTGCCGAACCCGGACCCTTCGGGATGCGGCGACCGCGGCCCCTGCCGGACGGGCGGCGGGTCAGGTCGGCCGCCCACCGGCGGCGCACCGCACACGGCCTTTCGTCTTGACCGCCGGCTGCGCGCGTGCTGCAACCCGCGCGACATCGAAGCGGAGGCGGAGCGATGACACGCAGGTTCCTGATGCTGGCAGCCGCTGCCGGTTCGGCCGGGCTCTTGCTCGGCGCTTTGGCCTTCCAGTTCATCGGCGGGCTGCCGCCCTGCCCGCTCTGCCTCTGGCAGCGCTGGCCGCATCTGCTGGCGGCGCTCGCGGGGGCGGTGGCGCTCATCTGGCCCGCGCGGATCGTGGCGGTCATGGGCGCGCTCGGCGCGGCGGCCTCGGCCGGGGTCGGCCTCTTCCATGTGGGCGTCGAGCAGAAATGGTGGGAGGGCCTCGCCTCCTGCTCGACCGGCTCGATCGAGGGCATCTCGGCGGCGGATCTGCTGAACCCGTCGGTCGATCTCGGGCCGGTGGTGCGCTGCGACGAGATCGCCTGGCAGATGCTGGGGATCTCCATGGCGGGCTGGAACGTGATCCTCTCGGCGCTGCTGGCAGCGCTCTGGATCGCGGCCGCGCTGAAGCGGGACTGACCCGGGCCTCAGCCTCAGAGATCCGCGCGCAGCCGGTAGCCCGGGGCATGGAGCAGACGGACCGACGTGATCGGACGGCCCTCGGCCTCCGTCACCCGCTCGCAGACGAAGAGCGCGGCCCCCGGCGCACAGCCGAGGATGTCCGCCTCCTCGGGGCAAGCATTCGCGGCCGAGAAGGCGATGTCGCCGCCGGTCCAGGGCACATGGCTCACCAGCCACTCGTTCGGGCTGATGCGGCGGAAGTCGGGCGCAGGCTCGGGCAGCACGGCCGGATCGAGCCAGCGCTCCTCATAGAGGGCGGGCCGGTTGTCGGCCAGATGCAGGCCCCGCAGCCGCAGGAGGGGCACGCCCGGCGGGCTGCGAAAGAGCGAGGCCACGGCGGCGGGCGGCTCGGCCCGGCGCTCCTCGATCAGGTGGAACGCATAGCTCTGGCCGCGGCCCTCGATCTCGAGCCGCGTCACGGGAATGTCGAAGCGCGCCCGCCGCACCGGATGAAGCGCCACCCGCGTGCCGGCCTTGCGGCGGCGCTCCAGAAGCCCGGCCGCGGCCAGATCGCGTAGCGCCCGGTTCACGGTGGTGCGCGCGCAGCCAAGCTCTTCGGCCAGGGCCTCCTCCGTGGGGATCAGCGCCCCCGGCGCCCAATGGCGCGCCTCGATCCGGCGCAGCACCTCGGTGCGGATGTCCTCCCAGCCGAGCGCCATCAGAGGAGCCCCCGAAGCCGCGCCATCACCCGCCGGTAGCCAGCGTCGATCCGGGTGCGGGCGACATGGCGGCCGCCGGACACCAGATGACGCCCGGCCGACCAGACCTCGGAGACCATCCGGTCGCTGCCCGCGAAGATCCAGGCGTCGAGGAGCCCGTCGCCCGAGCGCCCCTCCAGATCGACCGCCCGCCGGTCGAGCGCGAGGAGATCGGCCCAGAGCCCCGGCACGAGCCCGCCCGACGCCCGGCCTGCGGCCTGCGCCCCGCCCGCCAGCGCCGCCTCATAGAGGATGCGCCCGCTCGACCGGCCGGCACTGGCGAAGGGCGCCCGCACCCGGTCGCGCAGACGCTGCGAATAGTCGAGCTGGCGCAGTTCCTCGGACAGCGCGATGCGGATGTTGCTGTCCGAACCGATCCCGAAGCGCCCGCCTGCCGCCAGATAGCGGGCGCCGTCGAAGATCCCGTCGCCGAGATTGGCCTCGGTCACCGGACAGAGGCCCGCGACCGCGCCGGTCCGGGCTAGCCGCTCGGTCTCGGCGGGCTGGATCTGGGTGCAATGGATCAGGCACCAGCGGGGATCGACCGGCTGATGGTCGAGAAGCCAGGTCACGGGGCGCGCGCCGAGCCCTGCCTCCACCTCCTCCACCTCTGCCGCCTGCTCGGCCAGATGCATGTGAATGGGCCCGGAACCCGCCAGATCCACGGCAGCCTGAAGCCCCTCGGGGCTTACGGCGCGCAGTGAATGGGGCGCCACGCCCAGGGCGGCATCGCCGGGAAGGCCGGCCAGCGCCCGCCGCGCGCCGTCGAGAAGCGCCGCATAGGAGGCCGGATCCGAGCCGAACCGCACCTGCCCCGGCGCGAGCGCCCGCCCGTCGCAGCCGCCCTGCTGATAGAGCACCGGCAGGAGCGTGAGGCCCAGCCCCGAGGTCTCGGAGGCCGCGCAGATCCGGGCCGCCATCTCGGTCGGATCGGCATAGGCGCGCCCGTCCGGCCGGTGGTGGAGATAGTGGAACTCGGCCACCGCCGCGAAGCCCGCCTCGAGCATCTCGATCTGGGCGAAGGCGGCGATCGCCTCGACCTCGTCGGGCGTGAGGCTCTCGAGGAAGCGGAACATGAGCCGCCGCCAGGTCCAGAAACTGTCCTGCCCGTCGGGGCCGCGGCCCTCGGTCAGGCCGGCCATGGCGCGCTGGAAGGCATGGGAATGAAGGTTCACCGGCGCCGGCAGGAGGCAGCCCACCCGCACCGCATCCGCCCCGGCGGCCGTGCCGGGCCGGACCGAGGCGATCTTCCCGTCCTCGATGCGGATCGTCACGTCCCGGGCCCAGCCCTCGGGCAGAAGCGCCTCCTCGGCATGGATGAGCTGCATGGCCCTTCCCCTTGACAGGTTCCATTATGTGCACACAAATTACGATCAAGCGCGCTCAAAAGGCAAGATGCATGATGATTCTCGGCAATCTTCGGGTGGCAACGCTGAGCGACGGCTACGGGCTGATCCCCGACGCCGCGATCCTGATCGAGGGCGGCCGCATCCAGTGGGTCGGTCCCGAGGCCCACTTGCCGCCCTCCGCCGCGCCCCGGCACGATATGGGCGGGCGGCTCTGCACGCCCGCGCTGATCGACTGCCATACCCATGCGGTTTTCGCGGGCACCCGCGCGGCCGAGTTCGAGATGCGGCTCAAGGGCGCCTCCTACGCCGAGGTGGCGGCCGCAGGCGGCGGCATCGTCTCGACGGTCACGGCCACCCGTGCCGCCAGCGCCGAAGAGCTTCTGGCCGCAAGCCTGCCCCGGATCGATGCGATGCTGGACGGCGGCGTGGGCACGGTCGAGATCAAGTCGGGCTACGGGCTCGATATCGAGACCGAGCTGCGGATGCTGCGCGTGGCGCGCCGGATCGGCGCGCTGCGCAAGGTCCGGGTCCGCACGAGCTTTCTCGGCGCCCATGCCGTGCCGGCGGACTATCGCGGCCGCCCCGACGCCTATCTGGCCGAGGTCGTGCTGCCCGCGCTGAAGGTGGCGCATGACGAGGGCCTCGTCGATGCGGTGGACGGGTTCTGCGAGGGCATCGCCTTCTCGCCCGCCCAGATCGCCCATGTCTTCGCGCAGGCGCACAAGCTGCGGCTGCCGGTGAAGCTCCATGCCGAGCAGCTCTCGAACCTCGGCGGCGCGGCGCTGGCCGCGCGCCACGATGCGCTTTCGGCCGACCATCTCGAATATCTCGATGCCGAGGGTGTGGCGGCGCTTGCCGCGGCGGGCACCGTGGCCGTGCTGCTGCCCGGCGCCTTCTATGCGCTGCGCGAGACGCAGGCGCCCCCGGTGGCGGCGCTCCGCGCGGCGGGCGTGCCGATGGCGGTGGCGACCGACCTCAACCCCGGCACCTCTCCCCTGGGCGCGCTGGGGCTCGCCATGAACATGGCCTGCACCCTCTTCCGCCTCACACCCGAGGAGGCTCTGGCCGGCACCACGATCCATGCCGCCCGGGCGCTGGGGCTCTCCGACACCGGCCGCATCGCGCCGGGTTTCCGCGCCGATCTCGCCATCTGGGAGGCCGAGCATCCGGCCGAACTCAGCTGGCGCATCGGCCCCGCACCGCTCCATGCCCGCCTCCACGAGGGAGAATTCGCCTGATGGAAATCCTCGTTCCCAGCCGGGCCACGCTCGCGCAACTGGAAGCGATCTGGCGCGAGGGGCGGCCCGCGCGTCTGGCCTCCGAGGCCCGCACCGCCGTCGAGGCGGCGGCCGCCCGCGTGGCCGAGGCTGCGGCCGGCACGGCGCCGGTCTATGGCGTGAACACGGGCTTCGGCAAGCTCGCGAGCCTCAAGATCGCGCCGGCCGATACGGCGCAACTGCAGCGCAATCTGATCCTGTCGCACTGCTGCGGCGTGGGCGAGCCGATGCCCGCGGCCACGGCTCGGCTGATGATGGCGCTGAAGCTCCTGTCGCTCGGCCGCGGCGCCTCGGGCGTCCGCTGGGAGATCGTGGCGCTCCTCGAGGGGATGCTGGCTGCGGGCGTCACACCCGTGATCCCGGCGCAAGGGTCGGTCGGCGCGAGCGGCGATCTGGCCCCCCTGGCCCATATGGCCGCGGTCATGATCGGCGAAGGCGAGGCCTATGTGGGCGACCGGCGCCTGCCCGGCGCCGCGGCCCTGAGCGAGGCCGGCCTCGCCCCGGTGGCGCTCGGGCCCAAGGAAGGGCTCGCCCTCATCAACGGCACGCAATTCTCGACCGCCTATGCCCTGGCCGGGCTCTTCGAGGGCTGGCGCGCGGCCCAGGCGGCGCTGGTGATCTCGGCCCTCTCCACCGACGCGATCATGGGCTCGACCGCACCGCTCCGCCCCGAGATCCATGCGCTGCGCGGACATGCGGGCCAGATCGAGGCCGCAGCCACCATGCGCGCCCTGCTCGAGGGCTCGGCCATCCGCGAGAGCCACCGCGAGGGCGACCAGCGGGTGCAGGACCCCTACTGCATCCGCTGCCAGCCGCAGGTGACGGGCGCCGCGATGGATGTGCTGCGCATGGCGGCGGGCACGCTTGCCACCGAGGCCAATGCCGCCACCGACAATCCGCTCGTCCTTTCGGACGGGCGCATCGTCTCGGGCGGCAATTTCCATGCCGAGCCCGTGGGCTTCGCCGCCGACATGATCGCGCTGGCGCTCTCCGAGATCGGCGCCATCGCGCAGCGCCGTGTGGCGCTGATGGTGGATCCGACGCTCTCCTTCGACCTTCCGCCCTTCCTGACACCCGAGCCGGGGCTGAATTCGGGGCTGATGATCGCCGAGGTGACGACGGCCGCGCTCATGAGCGAGAACAAGCATATGGCCGCTCCCACCGTCACCGACAGCACGCCCACCTCCGCCAATCAGGAAGATCACGTCAGCATGGCCGCCCACGGCGCGCGCAGGCTCGGCCGGATGGTCGAGAACCTCGCGGTGATCCTCGGGACCGAGGCGATCTGCGCCGCGCAAGGGGTGGAATTCCGCGCCCCCCTCGCCACCTCCGCCCCGCTCGGCGCCGTCCTCGCGCGGCTGCGCGCCGAGGTGCCGCGGATCGGGGTCGACCGCATCCTCGCCCCCGACCTCGCCGCCGCTGCCCGCCTCGTGCGCGAAGGCGCGCTGGCCCGGGCGGCGGGCCTTCCCCTTCCCGCCCTCTGAGGAGCAGCCCATGACGAGCCGTCACAACCTGCGCGACATCTTCCCGCCCACCGGCTCCACCCTCTCGGCCAGAAACTGGCAGTCCGAGGCGGCGCTGCGGATGCTGATGAACAACCTCCATCCCGACGTGGCCGAGAATCCGCACGAGCTGGTGGTCTATGGCGGGATCGGCCGCGCCGCCCGCAGCTGGGAGGATTTCGACCGGATCGTGGCGGCGCTCCGCGCGCTCGAGGCCGACGAGACGCTGCTCGTGCAGTCCGGTCGCCCGGTCGGCGTCTTCCGCACCCACGAGGATGCGCCGCGGGTGCTGATCGCCAATTCCAACCTCGTGCCGCACTGGGCCACCTGGGAGCATTTCCACGAGCTCGACCGCAAGGGGCTCATGATGTACGGCCAGATGACGGCCGGCAGCTGGATCTATATCGGCACGCAGGGCATCGTGCAGGGCACCTACGAGACCTTCGCCGAGGTGGGCCGCCAGCGGTACGGCGGCGATCTCACCGGCCGCTGGGTGTTGACGGCGGGTCTGGGCGGCATGGGCGGGGCGCAGCCGCTCGCCGCGGTGATGGCGGGGGCCTCCTGCCTCGCGGTCGAATGCGACGAGAGCCGGATCGATGCCCGGCTGCGCACCCGCTATCTCGACGAGAAGGCGCAGACGCTCGACGAGGCGCTGGCGCTCATCGCGCGCTGGACGGCCGCGGGCGAGGCGCGCTCGGTGGGGCTGCTAGGCAATGCGGCCGAGATCGTCCCCGAGATCCTCGCGCGGATGCGGGCGGGCGGGCCGCGCCCCGACATCGTGACCGACCAGACCTCGGCCCACGATCCGCTCAACGGCTACCTGCCCGCGGGCTGGAGCCTCGGCGACTGGCGCGCCCGGACCGAGAGCGATCCCGCCGCGGTCATGAAGGCCGCCCGCGCCGCGATGCGCGCCCATGTCGAGGCGATGGTCGGCTTTCACGATGCGGGCGTGCCGACGCTCGATTACGGCAACAACATCCGCCAGATGGCGCTGGAGGAGGGCTTCGGGCGCGCCTTCGCCTTCCCGGGCTTCGTGCCCGCCTGCATCCGCCCGCTCTTCTGCCGCGGGATCGGCCCCTTCCGCTGGGTCGCCCTCTCGGGCGATCCCGAGGACATCCGCAAGACCGATGCGAAGATGAAGGAGCTCTTCCCCGACAATGCCCATCTCCACCGCTGGCTCGACATGGCGGCCGAACGGATCGCCTTCCAGGGCCTGCCCGCGCGGATCTGCTGGATCGGCCTCGGCGAGCGCCATCTCGCGGGCCTCGCCTTCAACGAGATGGTGCGCCGGGGCGAGCTCGCGGCGCCGGTGGTGATCGGGCGCGACCATCTCGATTCCGGCTCGGTCGCCTCGCCCAACCGCGAGACCGAGGCGATGAAGGACGGCTCCGACGCAGTATCGGACTGGCCGCTCCTGAACGCGCTCCTCAACACCGCCTCGGGCGCGACCTGGGTCTCGCTCCATCACGGCGGCGGCGTGGGGATGGGCTTCTCGCAGCATGCGGGCATGGTGATCTGCTGCGACGGCAGCGCGGCCGCCGATCGCCGCCTCGCCCGCGTGCTCTGGAACGATCCCGCGACCGGCGTCATGCGCCATGCCGATGCGGGCTACGAGGAGGCGCTGGCCTGTGCCCGCACCCACGCCCTCACTCTCCCCGCCATCCCCGCCCCCTGATCCGCCCCCGGCGCCTCCTCGCCCTTTCATTCTGGCTCAAATATCCTCGGGGGGCGCGGGGGGCAGACAGCCCCCCGTCCGTCATCGGCCCCCCGCGCCCCCCGGTCAGAGATAAATGGGGTTCGACCAGGCCCGCCGCCCGGCTGCATCCCGGATCGTCACCCGCAGGAAGGGGCTCTCCCGGAACCGCTCGATCGGCAGGCGCGCGCGGGGCATCGAGGCGCCGTGCAGCGCGGTCGCGGCCGTGCCCGCCCCCTGCAGCACGATCGCCGTCACGGCCGAACAGTCCATCTCGATCCAGTCGCCGTCCCGCGCGATACGGCGCAGCTCCGGCCCTTGGCTCGCGTAGAAATCGCCCCGCTTCAGCGCCGCGAGCAGCGCCTCGGGCGCATTCTCCTCGGCTTTCACCATGACCCAGCCGCCGAAATGGTCGGGCTCGGTGAAATGCGCATCGTCCGTGGCGATCAGCGTGAGCCGCCGCCCCTCCGTCAGCAGGAGGTCGGCCAGCGCAGCGCCGTCGGGGCGCTCGCAGCCCATGGCGCAGCCATGGTTGTAGATCTCGACCGCATGGGCGGCCGAGAGGCTCCGCGCGTCGGCCAGCGTCAGACCCGACCATTGCGGATGGGCCACCGCCACGAAGGCGCCCGCCGCCACCGCGCGGGCGGCGAGCGCGGGTCCCGTCTCCTGCCCCGGGCGCGCGCGGAAGTCCGGCACATCGGGCGGCGTGAAATCCTCGGGCAGACCCACGGCCAGAATATGCCAGAGCTCGCCATTCTCCATCGGCCCCGAATGCAGCTCGGCCCCGAGCAGCGTCGTGAAGCCCGGCGCGCGGAAGGGGCGCGTGTCGGTGATCGGATAGCCGTAGCGGCCTACGAAATGATCGGTCAGCGCGAGGAAATCGTACCCCTCGTCGCGGTAGCGCCGGCAGACCTCGGCAGGCTCGAGGCAGCCGTCCGAGCGGGTCGAATGGGGATGGAGGTTCCCGCGCCAGAAGCGGCCGGGGGCGGTGAAGGCAGAGTGCGTCATGGGGCGGGTCCTTGGCTGGTGGGCCCGAGACTAGCCCGCCCACAGCCCTCAGGGAATGGCCCAGGCCCCAGGCCCTTCCTTCATCGTTCTGGCGCGCTATGCTGAAACGGGCTTGCAGAGAGGACGACGCATGGAAGGCTTCTCGCGATATGCGATCTACTGGACGCCCGAGGAGGGCAGGCTTGCGCAGTTCGGCCGCGGCTGGCTCGGCTGGGATGCGGAAGCGGCGGAACCCGTGCCCCATCCGGCCGTCGCGGGCCTGCCCCGCGATCTCGCCCTCATCACCCAGGCGCCGCGGAAATACGGGCTGCACGGCACGCTGAAGCCGCCCTTCCGGCTGGCCGAGGGCACGGATGTCACCGATCTCCATGCGGCGGTGCTGGCGCTCTGCCCCTATCTCGCGCCCGTCACCCTGCCGGGCCTCCGGCTCTCGCGGATCGGCGGCTTTCTGGCCCTCGTGCCCGCGGGCGAGGAGGAGGCGCTGCAGGCGCTGGCGGGCGAAGTGGTGCGCGCGCTCGACGGCTTCCGTGCGCCGCTGAGCGAGGCCGAACTCGCGCGACGGCGTCCGGACCGGCTGACCCCGCGCCAGCGCGGCCATCTGGCCGATTGGGGCTATCCCCATGTCTTCGAGGATTTCCGCTTTCACCTCACGCTCACCGGCGAACTGCCCGAGGCCGAGCTGGCCGAGGTCGAGACGGTGCTGCATCGCCTGCTTTCCCCGATCCTCGCGGAGCCCCTGCGGGTGGACAGCATCAGCCTCTGCGCCGAAGCCGCCGACGGCCGCTTCCGCCTGCTCGAACGGCTGCCCCTCGCCCGGTCCTGACGGCTCAGCAGAGCGCGGTGGGGCGGCCGCGGCCCCGCAGGAACCCCGCGGCCAGACCGAGCCCCGCATGAAGCCCCGCCAGCGCCAGCGCCGCCAGAAGCGCCTCGCGCGGCCCGAGCGCGCCCAGCCAGATCAGCAGCGGGAAGGTGAGGAGCAGCGCCGTCGCGCGCCCCGAGATGCGGCGCAGGAGGCCGGTGCCCGCCGCGCGCAGGGCCTCGGGCCGCCGCGTCAGGTGCCAGTGGAACCAGTCGAACAGCACGCGGTAGAGCGCGGCCCACAGGAAGGCCGCCGCGGAGACCGCGAGCAGAACCGGCAGCGCCGCACCGCCGGGGGCATCGAAGGCCAGCGCATAGAGCGGCACGGCAAGAGCGAGCGCCGCGCCTTCGAAGAACAGGGTCTGGAAGAAGCGTCCGGCAAGGGATCGCGTGGACATGGGATACTCCGAATGACTCGTGCAAAGGATCTGACAAAGGTCTTGGTGCAGAGGCGCCCGAAACGCCCTGACGACCCCAACGGACCGCAGCCGATCCATAGCACGGAACGCGGCAAAGGGACAGATCGCATCGCCGAAGTCGGCGGAAACCGGCAGCTGCCCCTGCGAACGGCCCCTAGCGGCCCGAGCGCCGGGTGCGCTGCGCGGCCTTTCGGGCGAGCTTGGCCGCCGAGCGCGCCCCGCCGGCCTGAGGGCCCGCCTCGGGCGTTCCGGGACGCGTCTTGGCGGGCGCGGCCTTGGGCCCCCGGCCGGTGAAAAGGCGCTTCAGCTTGCTGAAGAAACCGCTCGCGATCATGCTCAATCCTCGAAGAGTTCGCTTTGTCCTGTCACCGGCTCATCCTCGTCCGGTGTTTTCGTGCTGCCCGGCAGCGGGCGGTTGTCGAGCAGACCCGCCGCGCGCAACTCCTTGATCCCCGGCAGGTCGCGCGCCGACTCGAGCCCGAAATGGTCGAGGAAACTCTCGGTCACGACGAAGGTCACGGGGCGGCCGGGCGTCATGCGCCTGCGGCCGAAACGGATCCATTCCAGCTCGAGAAGCTGGTCGATGGTGCCCCGGCTCACGGCCACGCCGCGGATCTCCTCGATCTCGGCGCGGGTGACGGGCTGGTGATAGGCGACGATCGCCAGAGTCTCGATGGCCGCGCGCGAGAGCTTCTTCTGCTCGACCGTCTCCTTGCGCATGAGAAAGCCCAGATCGGCCGCCGTGCGGAAGGCCCAGGCGTCGCCCACGCGCGCCAGTTGCACGCCCCGCCCCTCGTAGCGGCGGCGCAGATGGGTCAGCGCCTCGGCCGGGTCGCAGCCATGCGGCAGGCGCACCTGAAGCTCGGCCACCGTCACGGGATCGGCGGACGCGAACAGGATCGCCTCCACCATCCGCTCCTGCTCGGCCATCACCGGCGCCTCGAACAGGCTCTTTTCGGGCCTCTCGTTCATGCCCCCTCCCTGCGGCGGATCAGGATCGGCGCGAAGGTCTCGCCCTGCCGCAGCTCGATCTGCCCGCGCTTCGTCATTTCGAGCACGGCGGCGAAATGGGCGGCGGTGGCCGAGCGGCGGCGCATCGGATGGCCGTCCCAGCCCTCGGGCAGGTAGCTCGTCAGTTCCGCCCAGTCGCCGAACCACCCGATCATCCCGCGCATCCGGTCGAGCGCCTGCTCCATGGTGAAGACATGGTGCCGGTCCATGACGAAGGGCCGGAACTCGTCCTTGGTGCGGATGCGGGCATAGGCGCGCATGAGATCGATCAATGTAGCGGTGTAGGTCACCTTGCGGTGCCGCGTCACATCCTCGGGCAGGCCGCGGGGAAAGAAGTCGCGCCCCTTCTGGTCGCGCGCCATCAGACGGGCCGCTGCATCCCGCATGGCCTCGAGCCGCTCGAGCTGGAAGGCCAGATGCGCGGCGAGTTCCTCGGCCGAAGGGCCTTCCTCGGTCGGGTCCGGCGGCAGGAGAAGCCGGCTTTTCAAATAGGCGAGCCAGGCCGCCATCACCAGATAATCGGCCGCAAGTTCGATCCGCAACTGCTTGGCGTGGTTCACGAAAAGCAGATACTGCTCGGAGAGCTTCAACACCGAGATGCGCCGCAGGTCGACCTTCTGCGTGCGAGAGAGCGTGAGCAGAAGGTCGAGCGGCCCCTCGAAGCCCTCGACATCCACGATCAGCGCCTCGGCCGCCAGACGGTCCGCGACGCTCAGGACGGAAGTCTCTTCCCAAACGTCAGCCATGCCCATGCCCGCCCAGAAGGACGGAATGTTCGGCCTCGAGTGCCCGGCTGTCAACCGGCTCGGGCGGCCTGCGGCGGGCAAGCGCCGCCGCGGCGCGCTTCAGCGCCTCGGGCCCCATCGCGCCCGCGGCGGCGGCCACGGCCTCCATCTCGGCCAGCTCGCCGTTGCAATGGAGCGCCAGATCGCAGCCGGCCGCGATGGCTGCCTCCGCCCGCGCGCCGATCCCGCCCGAGAGGGCCTGCATCGACAGATCGTCCGTCATGAGGAGGCCGGGGAAGCCGATCTCCTCGCGGATGACGCCGATCATGGGGCCCGAGAGGGTCGCAGGCTGCGCGTCGTAGGCGGAAAAGACCACATGGCCCGTCATGGCCAAGGGCAGATCCGCGAGCGCCCGGAAGGCCGCGAAATCGGTGGCGGCCAGTTCCTGCCGCGTGGCGGTCACCGTGGGCAGGTCGTGGTGCGTGTCGGCCGCGGCCCGGCCGTGGCCCGGCAGATGTTTCATCACCGGCAGGACCCCACCGGCCAGATGCGCCTCGGCCACCGCGCGGGCAAGCTCCGCCACGCGCGCGGCCTCGTCGGAGAGGCAGCGGTTGGCAAGGAACGGATGGGTCGCCGCGGTGCGGATGTCGGCCACGGGGGCGCAGTTGCCGTCGATGCCCACAGCCCGCAGTTCCTCGGCGATGAGCCGATACCGGAGCCAAAGCATCCGGGCGGCCCGGTCGCCGGCCCGCTCCACCGCCTCGAAGGGCGGCAGCCACTCGCGCCAGTGCGGCGCGCGGAGACGCTGGACGCGGCCGCCTTCCTGATCGACGAAGATGGGAGCCTCGCGCCCGACGACGGAACGCAATTCCTGCGTCAGCGCAATCACTTGCGCGGGATTGTCGATGTTGCGCGCAAAGAGGATGAAGCCGAAGGGATCGGCCTCGCGGAAGAAGCGCTGCTCGGCGTCCGTGAGGACCGGGCCGGAGCAGCCGAAAATTGCGGCCGTCCGGCCGGCCTCGCTCATCTCAGGGCGACCGGGATGCAGGCGGTATCCTCGGCCAGAAGCGCCGAGCAGAAGCGCCGCGCTTCGCCCTCGTCGGCAAAGCCCGAGGCGCGCAGCCGGTAGAAGGTGCGACCGCCGCTCTGCGCGGTCTGCACGACGCGGCTCTTTTCGGTCAGGAGCGTGCCGAAGCGCCCGGCCAGCCGGTCCCATTCCCGCCGCGCCGAGGCGGCATCGTCGAAAGCCCCGAGCTGCACGAGGCGCGTGCCCGCAGGCAGGGTGGCCGCGTCGACCTCGGTCACGGCGGCAGCCGGCACG
>NZ_MABH01000028.1 GCF_001720585.1 Cereibacter johrii
CGGCTCGGCCATTCGCCGGGCCGGATCGACGGGCTTCTCGGGCCCAACACGCTCGAGGCGCTGACCGCCTGGGCCTCCGGGCCGGTGCGCGCGGCCGTTGACCGGGTGCCGCTGCCGGGCCATGCCGTGGCCGATACCCAGGGCGCCTATCCGCGGCAGGAGTCGGTCGCGACCTTCTACGGCGTGGCGGGCGGTCCCGACTGCACCGCCGGGATCGTCGAGCTGCCGATCCCGTTCCGCCTCGCTTGGGATCTCAATACGAGCGTCACGAGCTTCCGCTGCCACAGGCTGGTGGCGGCGCCCATGACGCGGATCTTCCGCAAGGCGGTGGCGCACTACGGCGCTGCCGAGTTCGAGCGGCTGCGGCTGAACCTCTTCGGCGGCTGCTTCAACCATCGGCCCATGCGCGGCGGCTCGGCCCTCTCCATGCATGCCTGGGGGATCGCCGTCGATCTCGACCCCGAACGCAACCCGCTCCGCTGGGGCCGTGACCGGGCGAGCTTCGCCGCGCCCATCTACGAGCCCTTCTGGACCATCGTCGAAGCCGCCGGCGCCACTAGCCTCGGCCGCGCCTGCAACCGCGACTGGATGCACTTCCAGTTCGCCTGCCTATGAAGGAGAAAGCCCATGTCCCCGATCTTCATTTTGGCTGTCGCGATCTGCGCATCAGCCTTCATCCTGCTCGTCGTCTGGCCGCTGGTGGGGGCCCTTGCCCGGGTGGCCCCTTCCGTTATCTCCGTCGCGATCCTTGCCACGCTTGCGTTGCCCGCCGCCGCCGCGACTGGCAGCGACCTCCTGACTGCGCTGACGCCCAGCCTACTCGATCTCGCAGGCGTGGCGCTCACCGCCCTGATCGGGTTGGCGACCGTCCGCTTCCAGCGCTGGACCGGGATCCAGATCGAGGCACGGCACCGCGAGGCGCTGCATTCGGCGATCATGACGGCTGCACGGGTGGCGGTCGCGCGGGGGCTGACGCGCGAGGTCGCGACCGAGTTCGTCTCGTCGTACACCCGTGCCTCGGTGCCCGAGGCCCTGAAGCGCTTGTCACCCTCTACCGAGACGTTCGATGCGCTTGTCCGGTCGAAGCTGCTCGAGATGGCCGAGCGCTGAGCATCCCGCCCGCCCGGGGCGCGGCAACCGGCCGCGCCCCTACTACCGCAATGCGCAGCTTGCGCAGCCGCGAGGCCCCCTATGCACGGCGCATCTGAAGCTCATTCACACGAAAGCAGGCAAGGTTGTACGGGGCGAAGTCTCTTCCTCCGAAAGCTGAGGAGCCACGCGCTTTCAAAATATAGGTTGAAGCGCGCCGTACCCACGCGTCAGATTGCCGTCCGAAACTTAGGGTTCGTCACGATCTGATTGATGAACGCGGATGCAGCGCGATTGAACGCCAATGCCGCATTAGGGCATGCTGAGTACGCGGAAAAGCTCGTCTTGTATTCGTAGCGGGTTGTAACGGTGTATCCTGCCGGAAGCTTGGGTGACTGTACGACGGCTGCCAGATCCCAATATCCGCTAAACGTGTCTACCTTCATATTGGTAAGCGTGACGGTGAGGGGTGTCCCGCGATCGCTATAGAGGCCAGCGGCCAAGAACTCCGCGGTTATAGCTTCTTGAAGGGCCTGCGCAGCCGTCTGCCCTCCGCCGACGTCGATCGGGCCGGCGAGCCGGCATGTCGGCTGTGTGTTAACACCCTCTGCCACAAGGAACTTCTGCACCTTGGCTCGCTTCCCCGCGGCGGCAACAGGTTGCAGCGAGATCGTATTCTGGGAACTTGTCTGATAAACGGGTGTAACGGATGTGTCGCAGCCAGCGAGCACGAGCATCGGAAAGGCCAGCAACGCCGTGCTAAGAGATAGTCTCATAGTTGGTCCTTGAAAGAAGAGGTTAGAAGGTAGGCACAGGTCGAACTGGTCACCGAAGTGTGGCGCAAGCTAGGCCAAAAAGTGAGCAATCTGACACATTCGCGACATGGCATCCGCGGCATCCTGCTAAGCCGGCCGCTCAAGCTGACTGCGCGAGCGGGCGCGCTGCGCAGGGAGCCGACTTCCGCTGCTGCGTGGCGGAGCGCGGCAAAATAGCGCGCCCGGCCGCAACTGGTCGAGGCGGATGGGGCGCTGCGGGATCTTCTCGGAACGGTGGTGGTCCGGCCGGACGCCGAAGCGGTCGACGGTCTGTGAATCGAGATCCGCGGCGATTTCGGGCCTCTGCTCGGCTCGAGCGGCGGCGGAATGCACAAAAACCTCCCGGAGGAGGTTTTCGTGTCTGCGTGTTAGATTTCGATGGTTGCGGGGGCGCGCTTTGGACTGTCGCGAACCGAGCAGATCCTCTACGCGAGCAAACTCTGACGGGCGTGCTCAGCGCGGTGGCAGGTTGGACAAAGTAACGCAAAATCGTTCACGGTCGTGTATCGAATGCCTTCCTGCATTGGGCACTTGTGATGGACATCAAGCATCCGACGCGGAGAAACCGAACTATCCGAAAACAGGGATATAGGATCAAACCCACAGTCGTCGCAGGTCAGCGCACCTTCCTTTTGCCGAATCCTAATGAATCTATCGACGATCCAAGCGGCACGTTTGCGGATCTTCACGCGCCGCTCCGAGTCCATGCCTTCAAGCGCGCTATCGGGCAACTCACGTTGCATCTGCTTCACTGCGGAACTGGAAAGCTGGCTCAGCTCCGCATATTCGAACTCGTCCTCGATAGCGATCATCGCATTCAACGCCGTAACCGGCTCAAGTTCGAGTTCTGCCAAGGACGCCTGCTTGGGCGGCGAAAAAGGACGCAGGGTTGAGGCTGAATGTTGAAAAACCCGTTCGTATGCCTCTTGGCCGAGAACGTCTTTCGCTTTTGGCTTCCCGGCAACGCGATAGGATTCGATGATCGGAAAAGCTACGGACCAGCGCCACTTCTTGCCGCCCCGCGCCCACATGTCCTGCAACCGATCATACTCAGATTGACCAAGGATGGAAACCAGAGGGCGGTGTGCATAACGTAGCCGATGCACGGCCACAAATCGGCCAGCCTGCTCTGCATGGCTCAACCGTTCTGCCAGATAGTCGGGGTGGTTCTCGAATCCTGGATTGGGCTTTTCAGCGGACTTGACGATGTATTCGATCACATAGCCGTTCCCGACTTGGTCTTGGATCGTCTTAGTGCATTTGTTGCGCGAGTTTTGGTTGTCGTTCATGGGTGTGAGCCCAATCCACGTCGTTCCGGCCAGCCAGTCAGCCTTGGCAGCCGTGACCGGGGCGGGAAGATCCTTGACTCTAAGCGCCACAGATCACCTCACACAGGAAAGAAAGATCATCACGACTCGGTAGGCCGGCTCATAGCAGGCAAGGACACGAGGATCTGGATCCATCTCGCCATGGAGCAGGGCGTTGCGCATCGCATAGAGCGTCTCGATGAGCCCCGAGAACAATTGCTCGTCGGTGCATTGGAACTGCACAGCGCCGATCTGTAGGGGCGGCGCACCGTTGCGAAGCAGGTCTGCCATTGGCCGCGGATTACAGGAGTCGTAAAGTTCCCGAAGTTTGGTCTGCTGATCCTCCGATAGGGCCCGAAAGGTGGCAAGTTCATAGAGGGCCGCCGGGTCGTATCGTTCCTGCGTTTCCTTGAACTTCTCTTGCGCATTTGCGGTGGAAACCACTCGGATTTCGATATGCCCCCCAGCGATCTTCCTCACGCTGAATTCGTGTCGCCGATGTTCCAGTCTTTCTTGGTTTAGGTTGCGCGGATTGATGCACACGGTGCGCAATGACACCCTTTCGCGGACGCCCTTTCGAATGATTTCCAGATGGATATCGTCAAGCCTTTGAAGAAGGGCAGATACAGCCTGCTGAAAGGCAATCGCGTCGGCTGTATCGTTATCCTCGCGCAGAAGCGGCAGAATACCACGCCTGATGGCGTTGGGCTGGTTCTTTACCCAGTTCAGCATCGCCCGTTCCTGCTCTTCGCGGGAGGCGTGCCGGAACCACGCGTTGAAGGCCGCCCAGGCCTTGACGAAGGGGCCGATGTAGTCGATCTCGGCCCGGTTCATCCACTCGATGGCGTGGGGAGGCAAAGCCATCAAATCGCCCCCTCTGCTTGGTCAAGGGAGGCCATGGCGGCGGGTTCTCCGGCTTCAATCGCAACCTCCACGGCGCGTTTGGCCGCCTCCAACATGCTGGCCGCACGGGCTTTTGCTGCCTTCGCGGCAATCACGCTCTGCGTCACCTGATCGGCCACGACGTCCGGGACATGGGGCAGCGGCAGGTTGAAGATGGCGGCGTCAGTGATGGCCGGATACATGCTGGCGCTGGCGAACAGGTCCAGCAGTTCGCAGATCACCGGCAGACGCAAGTAAGTTAGCAGCACTTCTGGCGCGATGTCGCGGGGCGCAACCACGACGAACCCGGACGAGCAGACGAACCCCTCTTGGTCGGGCGTGATCTGGGCAGACAAGCGGCGGATCGGACGCACGGTGGATGTGATGATGTCCCCCGCCCGCACATGCCATGTGGCCCGGCTGGGCGCGTCCTCCGTGGCAAGGCGCGTACTGGTGGCCGCCCCGGCCCCGTCGATGTCGCTGATCTCGATATAGTCGAAGGCCGCGCAGACATCGGGGCGGAATTTGTCGCGCCGTGGGTCGGCCACGTCCGCAATGGTGCGCCCATCCACCGCCAGCAGGTCAAGGAGGGCCTGAATGCGCGGGGCGTAAAAGCGGGCATCGAACCGGCCCGAGGCGAAGACATCCGATGCGCGGGCGGTGTAGGCGAGCGGTTCGGGCGGGGTCCAGTTGGCAAGGCCGAGGAACCCCAAGAGGCTTTGCTCTGCCTCCAAAGCATTGCTACGAGCCAATCTCCGCTTTGAAAGTGCCTGATTGAGCGTGTACTTGATCCGCGACTGGAACACATCGCTCAAAACCGGAATGGGGATTTCGCGGACTTTGGCGAGCGACATTCCCTGTTGGACCATTCCCGAAGAGTGCCGCGCAATGTAATCTTGGCCAAACTTGCAGTTCAGATAGGTCACGACGAATTGGGGCAGTAAGCCGCTGCCCCCGGAGAGTGAAATTCGAGCAACATCTTGGTCTATGATCGAGGGCAGGGCTTCATCTGTGACAATCGCGCAGTTTCCAACGGTTCCTCTGGTCGAAAGGATCAGGTCGTCATTCTCCAAGAGTGACCGCCTATTTGCTTCGACAACCCAGTCAGCCACTGTTTCAGCAGGCGAGCGATCAGCAAACCACGATCCAGCGCATTTCGCGGTCAACATGGCCGTTGGGGCATGTTCATCAACCTCATGGTAGCCATGGGGCCCGTCAGTGACGAACGCGGCCTTTCCAACGCGCTTTAGCTGATGTCGGTGTAAGGCTTGGTCTTCTGCGATGTATGCCTTTTGGAAGAACTGTGCATCAAATCGCAGATCCTGGGGCAATTCGATTGAGGAAACGACGGCTGCCTCAAGCCCCTCCAACAGACCGCTTAGGCGGCCTTGGTCGAAGGGGCGTTCCGAAAAAAACTGAAGCCCTCCTTACGGGCGAATTCCTCGAACGCTTCCGCGATCCCGTCCTCGGTCAGGCCATCGTGGTTGAACAGGTCATGCGATACGACAAAATGGCCGTGCGTGTCTCGCATGAACGTGCCGTCCGCGTTCTTGCGATAGACCTTGCGGCCCGAGTTATCGACGCTTTCCACCTTCTGCGTGGCAAAGAAGATGTCGTAATCCTCGACCTTCGGGCAGAGCGGCCCCTTGGCCGCATCGTCATTCCACTTCTGCACCAGCAAGACGCTGGTCTTGGTGCCGGTGTGCGGCTTGAAGGTGTTCGGGTGCAGCCCCACCACGGCGAGGATGCGGCAGCGTTCCATGATAAACTCGCGCAGGCGCTGATCCGAAGAGTTGTTGAACCGCCCCTGCGGCAGGACAACCGCCATCCGCCCACCGGGCTTGAGGAAGTCAAGATTGCGCTCGATAAACAGGAGGTCGCGGGCGACCGCCTTCTCCAGCTTGCCATCCTTCTTGTGGGCGAGGTCATACGGCGCAAGCATGTCGGACTGCTTGATGTCACCCGCGAAGGGCGGGTTCGCCATCAGCACGTCAAAGCCGAAGCTGCGATAGCTGGGGCTATCCGCCGCCTCGCCCTTTCCCTTTACGCGCAGCTTCCGCAGCCGTCGCCAGCCGTCACCGTAGGTGTCGAGCCATTCGTTTTGCTTGGCGGTCTCGTCCCACTTCGTCCAGTCGAGCGTGTTCATGTGCAGGACGTTGGTTTCGCCATCGCCCGCGATCAGGTTCAGGCAGCGCGAGACGCGAACGCTTTTCTCGTCAAAGTCGATGGCGAACACGTTGTCGCGCACATAGTCTTTGCAACGATCCGGCTTGGCCTCCATGGTGAACAGGTGGCTTTCCTCGCGCCCCAGGGTCCGCATGATCTGCCGCCAGACGTGGAACATGCTGTGCACGGTGAACCCCGCCGAACCGCAGGCAGTGTCGATAACCGTCTCGCCCTCTCTCGGATTCATCATCTTGACGCACATGTCGATCACCCACCGCGGGGTGAAATACTGGCCTTTTTCGCCCTTCGACGATTTCGAGACGAGGTATTCAAATGCGTCGTCGATGACGTCGAGGTTGGAGTTGAACAGCTTCCATTCTTCCAGCGAGCCGACGCAGACTTGAAGGTGGTCCGCTGAAAGGCGGATGCGTTCATCGTCAAGGAAGACGCCGGGCCATTTCTTCTTGGCTTCGTCGAACAGATTCTGGATCGCCACCTTGAGTTGCGCCGCCGTGTTCTGGTTGCGGAACCGCAGGGCGTTGCCCAGCCGGTGCGAGTTCATCTCGTCATGGAGCTTGGTGAAGATCAGCTTGAAGACTTCCTCGAAGACATCGACACCGGCATTGGCCAGAACCTCGTCTTCCATGTCTTCGATCAGGTCGCGCAGAGAGCGGGCAAACTTGCCCTCCTTAACCCGATCTTCCTCGAGGTCGATCAGGGTCTGGATGGTCCACGGTTGGTCGACGACATCCTCAATCGTCTGGTCAGCACGGGGCAGCTCGTGGATCGGCATGAAGTAGTTCGGGTTCTTCCGATGCCAGACCTCGGAAAGAATGCCATCACTCCACACCGCCAAGGGCGCACCGGTTGCGTGGGCGTATGAGCGGAGCTGCTCTTTGCCATCCTTATATTTGACCTGCTTCACCTCAACGATGATGTAGGGCACCGTTGCCCGATCAGCGTCAAAAACCACGATATCCGCCCGCTTTGACGAGTCCCGACCGAAAGTGATCGGATACTCGACAGCAATCTTGGACGACGGGTATTTCAACTTAAAGATGAGGCGGTGTAGCCAAAGCTGGCGGTTGCGTTCCTCGGGCTTCAGTTGCACCTCTTTGCCGCGAACAAGGCAGGTTACAAACGGAACTTGTTTGCCACGCACGTCCTTGTAGACGATGCGGGCTTCAAGCGCCTCCACATCTTCCTTTGAAAACAAAACGAATTCGTTGAATTCCGCGGACACTTTGTTCATTCTTGCCTACCTTGCCGATGCGGGCAGATGGCAATATTCAGCCGAACTTTTCAAGAGCCAACCTCGTGAAGATGGCTGCATCGAGTTCAGTCTGAACAACGCGATCAGGCAGCTGCGAGCCTTTGTCGCTGAAATTGCTCCTGCTGGATCATCGCCAGGACGAGGGCGATGACAGCAGCGAGAATTTTCCTCAGATGGGCGAGGATCTTGCGGATGTTGTGGCCGCAGCCGCAGAGGACTGCGCAAACCTGAGTGAGTTGATTCCCGCTCTCTGGACAGGTTTGCGGTGCAGCTTCCCGCCCTCCGTGTCAACCCGGCACCGAAGACGCGGGCGGCAGGGCGAGTGTCCGCTTAGACTCGATGCCGCAGAAACCCTGCCGCACCGCAGCCGGTCGGCTTCTCGCCCCCTCGTGCCTGCGCCCAACCTCTCGTTGGTCCCAGTACGACCGACTGCAAAGGGCTGGCTGGGTCTTTCGCCGTGCCGCGCTCGGATAGTGGCGATGCGCAGAGCGCGTCGTTTTGTCGCACCCGGCAGAACGGAGCCCGCAGTTTGCTCTCTGCACATTGCGTCGCTGCCGAAGCGAACTACGGAAGGCGGCATTCGCCGAAAGCCGCGGATGCGGTGCCGCAACTTCACCAGCGGGACGCGATTCACGTCCTGCACCCGGTGTCGATGGCACGGTTTCTCGGCAACGTGGTAGTCTCCGCGCGACCTGCCCGAGAGACCGTCGATGATCGCGCAATCCGGGCGGGCGTCGCCATGACAATTCTCGACAAGATGCCCGAGCATCTCTCGCAACCCGGTAAGTTCCGCGATCCTGCGATCAATCTCGCCAACCCTTTCAGTGCGATCGCCATCACATCCGCGCTCGCGCGGTCGCGGTCGGTATCGAGGGAGAGCAGCTGCCGACACTCCTCGACCGAAAACCCGAGGCTGCGGGACCGATGGATGAAGCGCAGGCGTAGGACGTCCTCGCTAGATAGTCGCGGTAACCTTTGGCAGCCCGGTCGGCGGTCAACAGACCGACGTTCTCGTAGTAGCGGATCTTCTTCGGCAGCAGGCCCTATTGCTTGGCGGCTGTTCCGATATTCATCGCGGCACCTCCGTAGCTGCTCCAGCCAACATAAGGGTTCCAGCTGCTGGCATATCCGGTGATCTCAATGGGCGCGGAGGCAAGAGGCCGCGCAGCTTGCACCGCGCGGCCAGTGTGATCTCAGTTGGCGTTCTCAGCCAGCCAAGCGGTCATCCGCTCGATCTCGGGGCCTTGCGCCGCGATGATCTCCTCGGCAAGCGCGCGCATCTGCGGATCGTCACCATGCTCGAGCAGAACCTCAGCCATGTCGATGGCGCCCTGATGGTGGGCGATCATTCCACAGGCGAAGGCCACGTCGGCATCCTCCATCATCATGCCTTCGTGCATGGCCGGCATGCTGATCATCATCTTGCGCACGTTCTCCCGGACATGCTCGGGCATGGATTCCAGGTCCATGCCTCCCATGCCCATCATCTCCATCATGCCGGCGCCCTGATTGCCAGCCATGTTCCCATGTCCCATGGCCGAATGGTCCATGCCGCCCGCGGTGGCAGCTGTCGTGCACTGCTCGGGGAGCTGGAACTCCGTCTCCTGCGCCAAAGCGGGCGCTGAGAAGGCGGTTGCGGCGACAGCCGCAGCGAGGATCGTCTTTCCGATGTTCATTTCAAATCTTCCGTATCATGTGAGTTTCATGGGCAACCAGACTGGCACACGTCGCGGCGGTGGCAGCACCACGCCTGGATTACTGCCCTTGCCAAGGACCACTGCCGGGACAATCGCCCCGTCGTCCCAGACAACCACGGGCAGGTCTTGCGGTTCGACCGAAATGCCCGGGCAACAATGCGCCATCATGCAACAGCTGATCGCAGAAGCGGCGCAATCGCCATCAGACGTGACATTGCAATAGAGGGCCGGGTCGTTCTGTTCGGCGTCTACGCGGTGGCCATGAATTTCTGCCTGAACCCCGCGATTATCGGATGATGCAGACCCATGGCCGGCAGGCGGCCAGACGAGGACGAAGGCCAGCGTCAGTAACGCTGTCAAACCCATTTTCCAATTCCACGCCGACTTCTTCATCATTGCTCGTCCATCCGGGGAAACCGCTCCGCCCACAACTCCAGTCCGCTCGCCATCAGCGCGCGCCTCCCGGCATCCTCACCGCCAGCCGGCAATACGTTGCGTCGCGGGGCGCGGCGGAAACCCGGTGTCCTGGAGCACGGCTCAGGCCATGTTGTAGATCTGGAACTGCATGAAGGCGCTCCCCTCAACCTGGTGAACCTTAAAGTTAGGGCTTCCAGTTAGTGGAAGGTCAAGAAGAGCCTTAGCCCGATCGATGTGCTTCGGCTCAACCTTCCGTGTCCGGGAGGCGATTATCGCGAGTCGATACGTCGACTACTGCGTTGTTGAAAAGGCGTGGCATCGAAACCGGTTGCGGGACGTGATCTACCCTCACGGGCAGGACGAGGGGGCTCTGGATGCGCGGGATGGGCGAGACGAGCGGATCGCTCTTCAGCTAAGTGGACCTTGAGGAGCGCATTCCTGCCCATCATCCCCTCCGCAAGATCCGCCGGGTTGTGAACGACGCGCAGCTCAGCATGGACGCCGAGGCCCTTCGGACGGGCCAAGACCCTAGGACCGATGGCGCAGCCAATGCTCCGAGGCGTGAAGCGCATCGGCGCCCAGTTCACCTTCACGATGGCGGCCCGCAACCTGGTCCGTCTCCCGAAGTTGCATGCGGCATGAGATCAGGGGGCGCACCCGGGCATGCCCAACCCGGGGAGCGAGTCTCCCTCGTCAGCCTGCCAAGGGAAACTGTTCCGACCGAGCGACTATTTCAGTGGCCTGCAGACCTTCCCCGCCCTGAATTCCGGGGGCCGTGAAGCGGACACTCCGGCCGTTTGGCGGCCCCCTGAGCATGCCGAACTTATTCGCCCAAGATGTGAGTGATCAGGTCGTGGGTGGCTCGAACCCGCGCCTCGTTGGGGTAGTTGCGGTTGGCAAGGACGACGACGCCCAGATCCTCGCTCGGCACTATCGCGATGTACCCCCCGAAGCCGTTCGTGGAACCTGTCTTGTTCAGGATGACCCCTTGATCAGGTACCGCGTCCACCTCGTCCATAGGCTGAGGCTGGAGGATGAAGTCGTATCCGTTCCCCTCCACCAGACGCTCCGGATCGACTGGCCAAGGATAGGCCTCCCAGATCATGGCCTGGGTGTACAGGCGTGTCCGGAACCGGCCCTCCTGCGTGGCGGCCACCGCACTTTGAACTTCGGGCGAGGCTGTGCCGATTCCGAGCTCGAGGTCGAGCAGCGTCAGCATGTCGCGAGCGGAGGATTTTACCCCGTAGGCTTCATCGTCCAGCACGCCGGGCGTAACCCGGATCGGCGCGTTTGTCTTGCGGTCATAGCCGAAGGCGTAGCGTCCCATCGCATCGGTGGGGACGTCGATCCACGTGCTCTTCAATCCGAGCGCCGGGAAGAGAACCGTCCGGGACGCATCAGCATAGCTCATGCCCAGCACGCCCGCGGTGATGTGCCCCAATAGGCCGATGCTGATGTTGGAATAGCTGCGCGCACCGGGCTCGGGCGGTCGCCAATTCCGCAGCCAATCGACCAGGCGATCGACATCTGCAACATCGTCCGGCACCTGCAACGGGAGGCCGCCGGTGTGGTGCGTCGCCAGATCGATCAGCGTCAACTCTCCTGCAGGAGAACCTCGCAGGGAGGGAAGATAGTCGGCGACCGGCGCATCGAGCGACAGCGCGCCCCGCTCCTCTGCCATGGCCGCCAGCGTCACGTTGAAGATCTTGCTGATCGAGCCGAGCTCGAAAAGAGTGTCAGGGGTTACCGGCTGCTGATCTTCGCGTGAGGCCAGGCCTGTCTGATAGAAACTGTGCCGTCCGCCGTGGGTCACGCCCACCACCAGACCGGGAATGTCATGCTCCTTGATGACGCTCTCGAAGGCCGCGGCGGCAGCGCTCTCGAACGACGGCGTGCTGTCTTGCGCAAGCGCGGGCGTCAGCGCGCCAGCCACGAGCAGGATAGGGAGGGGGGAAAGGTGCTTCATGTCCTGTCCTATACGATCATCGGAGCCGGGATAGACCGCGCCGACTGCACAGGGCAGACGACAAAGGGTTGGACTGCACATAAGTAGATCTCATGCCAGATCGTCCCGACATCCCGCTGAACGCCCTGCGCACCTTCGAGGTGGCCGCTCGTCAGGGCAGTTTTACCCGCGCAGCCGTCGAACTGCGCGTCACTCAGGCCGCCGTCAGCCACCAGATCGCGCGGCTGGAGGATATGCTGGGCGTGATCCTGTTCCAGCGAACGCCGGGTGGCCTGATGCTGACGGATGCGGGTCAAGCGCTGTTCCCGGTGATGGAGCGCGGGCTCGACGACATCGCCCGCATGCTGGACCGGGTGGCGGCGGGGCAGGCGGGCGAGGTGCTCAACATCGGCGTGGTGACGACCTTTGCGGCGGGCTGGCTCATCCCTCGGCAGCAGGCATTCGCCCGTGCGCATCCCGGCATCACGTTGCGCCTGTCCACCCACAACAACCGGGTGGAGATCGCGCGCGAGGGGCTGGACGCGGCGATCCGCTTCGGCGACGGCCAGTGGCCGGGGCTCGAGGCGCATCACATCATGGATGCCCCCATGACGCCGTTCTGCGCTCCAGATCTGGGGCTGCGGGTTCCGTCAGACCTTCACAGGCACACGCTTCTGCGCAGCTATCGGGCCGATGAATGGCCGGCCTGGTTCGCGCAGGCAGGTGAAAGCTGCCCTTCTCTGACGGGGCCCATCCTGGACAGTTCGATCGGGCTGGCGGAGCTCGCCTCCGAGAGGTTCGGGATCGCCTTGCTACCTGCGCCGATGTTCGAACGCCATGTTCGGGCGGGTCGGTTGACACGCCCGTTTGCCGCCACCGTGACCCTGGGCAGCTACTGGCTGACCGTGCCCAAGGAGCGACGCATGACATCAGCATCAAGAGCCTTGCTGGACTGGATGCGCGACGTGCTTCGTCAACCGCGTGCCCCTGAATGAAAGCGACCGCTCCGCGCCTGCCGCAGCCCGAGGACGCGGCACATGCAGGGCCGCGATTTACGAGACGCGCCCGGGTTCACTGAACCTGAGTGAACCCGGAAATCTTGGCCAGACCGTGAACACGCGCCTTTTACAACACGCGCCTTTGACGGCAGATCAATAACTTGGCTGGTGCCGCCCTTCTTTACACCGAGGATGTCGGGGGTTCGGGCCCCTCACCACCCACCAACCATTCGCATGACCGTCTGTTTCAGCGACCCATGCGCCACGGCTCCGCCCCATCCCCCGACCTGCGCTCTACGCATGCGGAGGGGGCGACAGGGCAGGGCAGCCGCCACCCGGCTGTGGGTGGCCGTTCCAGAGCGCTCCGGGCGTCATGCTGCGGTTCGGGTAGAAGGTCCTGGCTCGCGCGGATCGGGGCAGAGTTCTTTGCTCCTCCGCCCGAAATCGACGCCGGTTCCTTCGCCTCACGGGAAGGCCAAGGGCCGACCCGGCGGAGGATAGCCGCACGAAGGTGCCCGCGCATCTTGTCGACGGCGCGATCTCCCCGGACCAGGGGTCGAGAGGCCGGAGGTCGCTCTGCCCGAACCCGCCGCATCCGTCTCGCTCGGATGGCCGGTCGCGGGCTGAGAGCCCTCCTTGACCGCGATGCGCAGGCCTGAGCGCCGCGAGGCGCAGGCCCGCGGAGGTGGCTCACCAGAAATAGTGGGGGGTGCGGGTGAGGAGTTCGGGGGCGTCTGCGGTCACGATCACGATGTCCTCGAAGAAGGCCGAGCCCACGCCCTCGAGGGCGAGGAAGGCCTCGACGCCGAAGACCATGTTCTCCTCGACCACATCGCCCGGCAGCGACATGGCGGTCGAGATCCGCGGCTGCTCGAAGGACAGGCCGATCCCGTGGCCGTAGAAGGGGAAGTTCTTCATCAGGGGAGAGATCTCGCCGCCGAAGGCCTGTGTCATCCGGTCCCCCTCGGCCGCCACGTCCAGAAGACGCGCGCCGGGGCGCATCATGCCGATCAGCCGCTGGACGATGTCGTTGGTGGCCTCGATCAGCCGCCGCTGGTCGGCGGTGGGGGTGCCGCGCACCGCCGTCCGGCCGGGATCGAGGTAATAGCCCTGGAAGAAGGCCGCATGGACCGTGCCGCGCACCATGTCGCCCACGGCGGGCGTGTCGGCGCTCGATCCCGTGAGGGGGTTGCGGTAGTCATACTGCATCGTGTCGCCGTGATTGGTGCCGATCGCCTGCACCCGCCCGCCGCGCGCGACGGTCACGCGGGCGGCCTCGCCGGCCGCCTCGCGCTCGGACAGGCCCGACAGGAGGCCCTGCATCAGCACCGTGGTGGCCTCGGTCGCGGCCTCGCCGGCGATCCGGTAGCAATCGAGCTCTTCCGCGCTCTTGATCCGGCGCAGGCTGCGGATCAGGTCATCGGCCTCGACCCATTCGATCTCGGGCGTCCGCGACACGAGCTGCTGGTAATATTTCACCGGGATGAACTGGGTTCCGCAGAGCGCGACGCGCCCCGTGACGCCCCGGGCCACCAGCGCCTCGGCCACGCCTATGAACGGATGGTTGTGGCAGGCCACCCGGTCCATGGCGAGCAGATCCGCGCGCCCCTCGGGTTCGTCGATATGCAGCTCGGGCTCCTGCCCGCGGCGCAGGATCACCGCCGAGAAGGACCGCGCCGACCAGATCGTCGAATCGGTGCCGCCGCTGACCGAATAGTGGTTCGCCAGATAGAGCACGTCGCCGCAATTGTCGGTCGTCCCGCCGCCGCGCGAGAAGACGACGGCCGTCTCGAAGCCGCGCTCGGCCATCAGCGCCTCGGCCTTCTGCCAGCGACGCTCATATTCGGATCGGGAAAAATAGCGGCTCATGGAGCTCCTCGCGGTCTCGCGCCGGGCCAGCTGCGCAAGGACTTGGCCTGATTTCAGTATACCGAGCGTATTCCGCGTTCGGCAAGTCCGGCGTGGCAGAGAGTCGCTGGCACCCTTGGCGGGCACGGACCTGCCCGATCGTGCAGCACCCGTGGGCAAAGCCTGCATCTTTCTTGACAGGTTCGTAAAAGACGGTTCCGAATGCCATTGGTATACTGAATTTGCGTTTCCATGGCGACCGCTTCCCCCCACCACCGTCTGCATGAGCCTTGCCGACCTTCCGAAAGGACTGCCCGATGCGCGAAAGCCACCTTCTCCCTGCCGCCCGAGGCGCAGCCTATGCGGTGAGGGCAGGCCAGTGCGCCACGATCCGCAATCCGCATGGCACGCAGGTGGTCGACACCTGGGCGCTGGCGCTCGACGATCCGTTTGACCATTCGGCGATGGAACATACGCGCTCGGTGAACAGCAATCTGTTCTTCGAGGCAGGTCAGCGGGTGATGTCGGTCCGCCGCCGGCCGATGCTGACCATGATCGAGGACACGACGCCGGGCCGTCACGACACGCTGCTCTGCCCCTGCAGCGCCGAGATCTACCGCGAGCTCGGCTGCACGGGGCACCACCGCAGCTGCACCGAGAACTTCCACGAGGCGATCGCCGCGCACGGGCTGTCGCTGCCCTTCACGCCCGCCTCGCTCAACCTGTTCATGAACGTGCCGGTGGCCTTCGACGGCAGCCTCGACCGGCTGCCGCCGCGCAGCCAGCCGGGCGACCTTGTGACCCTGCGCGCCGAGATGGACCTCCTCCTCGTGCTCTCGGCCTGCCCGCAGGACGTGACGCCGATCAACGGCAGCGCGCGCACGCCGCGCGACATCGAGGTCATCCTCCATGCAGAGGGAGAAGAGGCATGACGGACGGTGCACCCCTCCTCCGCCTGCGCGAGATCCGCAAGAGCTTCGGCACCTTCGAGGTGCTCAAGGGCGTGTCGCTCGATGTGGCGCAGGGCGAGGTGGTTTCGATCATCGGCGCCTCGGGCTCGGGCAAGTCCACCTTCCTGCGCTCCATCAACGTGATGGAGATGCCGCAGGCGGGCAAAATGGATTTCGGCGACTTCCATTTCGACTTCCGCAAGGGGGCGGCCTCCCATCCGACGAAGGTCCAGCTGCAGAAGCTGCGCGCCGAAATCGGCATGGTGTTCCAGAGCTACAACCTCTGGCCGCACATGACCGTGCTGCAGAACGTGATCCATGCGCCGATGACGTTGCGCCGGACCCCGCGCGCGCAGGCCGTGGAAGAGGCCGAGGCCCTGCTCGCGCGGATCGGCCTCTATGAAAAGCGCGACAGCTATCCCGCGCGTCTGTCGGGCGGCCAGCAGCAGCGGGTGGCCATCGCGCGGGCGCTGGCGATGAAGCCGCGCCTCATGCTGTTCGACGAGGTGACCTCGGCCCTCGACCCCGAGCTCGTGCATGAAGTGCTGGTGCTGATGGCCTCGCTCGCCGCGGACGGGATGACCATGCTGCTCGTCACGCACGAGATCGCCTTCGCCCGCGACGTCTCGAGCCGCGTGCTCTTCTTTGATCAGGGGGTGATGGCCGAGCAGGGCCCGCCCGACAGGGTGCTGCGCAACCCCGAGAGCCCCCGGCTGCGGCAGTTCCTGCACCGCATCCTGCACGACGAAATGACCCGGACGACAGAGGATCAGGCATGAACGGCTCTCTTCTCCAGGATATCGCCGCCTACGGACCGGGCTTTCTCAAGGCCGCCTGGCTCGTCTTGTGGCTGACGCTGCTCACCATCCTCGTGAGCTGGGCCTGCGGCCTCCTGGCCGCGCTCGCCCAGCGGTCGGACCTGCGTCTCGTGCGCGGCGCCGCCGCCTTCTACATCTGGTTCATCCGCGGCACGCCCGCCCTCATCCAGATCTTCATCATCTATTTCGGCCTGCCGCAGCTCGGCCTGCGTCTGTCGCCCTTCACCGCGGGCGTCATCGCGCTCGGCATCAACTCGGGCGCCTATGTGGCCGAGATCGTCCGCTCGGGCCTCTCGGCCATCCACCGCGGCCAGACCGAAAGCGCGCTGGCGCTGGGGTTCAGCCAGAGCCAGACCATGCGCACCATCGTGCTGCCGCAGGTCTTCCGCATCATCCTGCCCTCGATCACGAACGAGGCGATCTCG
The DNA here is from genome assembly GCF_001720585.1 of Cereibacter johrii. GTDB lineage: Bacteria > Pseudomonadota > Alphaproteobacteria > Rhodobacterales > Rhodobacteraceae > Cereibacter_A > Cereibacter_A johrii. The sequence continues at coordinate 16,631 of NZ_MABH01000028.1, forward strand.
ACGCTGAAGAACACGTCGCTCCTGTCCACGATCACGGTGGTCGAGCTCACGCTCTATGCGCAGACCCTGATCTCGGCGACCTTCCGGCCCTTCGATTTCTACATCGCCGTGGCCGTCATCTATCTTGTCCTCACCACCGTCCTCACCCAGATCGCGAACTGGGGCGAGCGGCGCTATGCAAGGCTGAGCTGACCCATGTCCGTCCTGCCCACCGACTCGCTCTCCACCCCCCGCTTCGTCGGCCTGCCGAGCTTCATGCGCCTGCCCATGGCCACGGAGCTTCAGGGGCTCGACGCCGCGATCGTCGGCCTGCCCTCGGATTCGGGCGCGCCCTTCCGCACCGGGGCGCGGTTCGCGCCGAATGCGCTGCGCGCCATGTCGGTGATGCTGCGCCCGATCAACCCCTACCGGGGCCATATCAACATCTTCGAGGTGTTGCGCGTGGCCGATGCGGGCGACGCGACCTGCGTTCCGGGCTACGAGATCGAGAGCCTCGCCGCGCTGGAACGGGCGCTCGATGCGGTGGTCGAGGCCGGGGCCGTGCCCTTCGGCATCGGGGGCGACCACTCGGTCTCGCTCGCCGGTCTGAGGGCGGTGGCCAAGCGTCACGGGCCGCTCAGCCTCGTGCATTTCGACAGCCACACCGACACCTGGGACAGCTACTTCGACGGCAAGCGCTACAGTGCCGGCACCATGTTCCGCCGCGCCATCGAGGAGGGCATCGTCGATCCCGCCCGCTCGATCCAGGTGGGGATGCGCGGCTCGCTGTTCCAGCCGGCCGACGTCAGCCAGTCGGTCGATCTCGGCCTCGAGGTCATCACCTGCGACGAGATGTTCGCGCTGGGATTGCCCGAGACCGCCCGCCGGATCGCCGCGCGCAGCGCCGGCCATCCGGCCTTCCTGAGCTTCGATCTCGATTTCGTGGATCCCGCCTATGCGCCCGGCGTCGAGACGCCCGAGTGCGGCGGCCCCACCGCGCGCGAGACGCTCTCGCTGCTGCGCAGTCTCGAAGGGCTCGATCTCGTCGGCTGCGACGTGGTCGAGCTCAATCCTTCCTATGACGGTCCGGGCCAGATCACCGCCCTGCTCGGGGCCACCGTCATGGCCGAGCTTCTGGCGATCCTTGCCGAGGCGCGGGTCCGCGAGCGGTCACGATAAGCAGCGTCCCAACAGAGAGAGTAGACCATGACCCTGAAAGCCCTGGCGCTCGGCGCCGTCCTTGCCCTTCAGACCCTCGCCCCCGCCGCCTGGGCCGCGGACGACCTGGAACTCCTCGTTCCCGGCCAGCTCAGCGCGGCAACCGAGGGCACCTATCCGCCCTTCTCGATGCGCGCCCCCGACGGCGAGCTCGACGGGCTCGAGATCCGCGTGATGCGGGAAGTGGCCAAGCGGCTGAACCTCGAATATGTGCCGGTGCTCGTGAAATGGGAAAGCGTGCTGATCGGGCTCGAGGCCGATCAGTATGACATCATCAGCGTCGCCATGGACATCACCGAGGAGCGGCAGCAGAAGGTCACCTTCGCCGACGGCTGGCTGGAATCCGGCGGCCGCGTGGTCGTGCGCACCGACAGCGACATTGCGGCGCCGGCCGACCTGAAGGGCCGTCCGGTGGGCGGGCTCGTGGCCTCGAACTGGACCAAGATCGCGGAAGAGCTGGGCGGCGAGGTCAAGGCCTACAAGGCCGAGTCCGATGCGATGCAGGATCTGGCCAACGGCAATGTCGATGCGATCATCACGGACGCGGTGGCCGCGGGCTATGCGATCAAGAATTCGAACCTGCCGCTGAAGATGCTCGACGAGCCGGTCAGCACGATCCAGAAGGGCTTCGCGATCAAGAAGGGCAAGCCGCACCTGACCGCCGCCATCAACAAGGTGCTGGGCGAGATGATCGCCGACGGCACCTATGCCAAGCTGACGTCCGAGCTCGTGGGCTATTCGCCCGCCCCGGCGGATCCGATCCGCAGCCTCGCCGACTGAGGCCCCGGCCGCCATGTCAGGAAGGGCCGGCCTTGGGGCCGGCCCTTTCGCTTGCGCGTCAGGCCCTTAGCGGGCCCCGCGCTTCTCCTGCCAGCCGATGCTCTCTCGGCCCGGCAGCCCCGACCCGGCCGAGACCGCAGGCTGGGTCCGGGGCGAAGGCGAGGCTTCCCTCGCCTCCGGTCCGGGTCAGGCGCCGTAGGGCACCCAGATCGTCTTGATCTGGGTCGCCCGGTCGAGCCAGCTCCGCCCGCAGGCCACGGCATCCGCGCTCCAGTCGAGCGCCCGCCCGCCGTTCGTCCAGACCTGCTTCAGGTTGCCCGCGGACAGCGCCTCGACCTCTGCCGCTCCCTCGGCCGATCCGTGATACCAAAGCCCGTCCACCGCATCGTGCTCGGCGAGCGTCCGGGCGAGGAGGTCGCGGTCGCCCGTGACGAGGTTCACCACGCCCCCGGGCAGGTCCGACGTGTCGAAGATCTGGTAGAGGGGCTGCGCCAGCAGCGCCTGCGCGGGCGAGGGCACCGCCACCACGCGGTTGCCCGTGGCGATCAGCGGCAGGATCAGCGACATCAGCGACAGGAGCGGCGCCTCGTCGGGCGCAAGCACCCCCACCACCCCCAGCGGCTCCTTCACCGAGAGCGTCAGGTGGCGCGGCTTCGTCGCATGGATGCGGCCATCGTCCTTGTCGGCCATGCCGGCATAGAAGAACACCCGCTCGACCAGCCTGCGCCCCTCCGCTGCGGCCTCGGACCTGCCGGCGCCGCCCTGCACGAGGGCCGCCGAAAGATCCTCGGCGCGGGCGGCGATGTTCTCGGCGAGGAAGAACAGCACCTGCGCCCGGCCATGGGCATTGGCGGCCCAGCCCTTCGCCTTCAGCGCAGCCTCGACGGCGTTGCGGATGTCCTTGCGCCCCGAGACGGGCGCGAGGCCGAGGGCTTCGCCCTTCGGGCCGCGCACCACATAGCTCGCGCCGCCGTCGGGCCGGGCCTGCGCGCCGCCGATGTAGTTCTTCATCGTGCGGTCGATCAGTCCCGGCAGGCTGCCGCCCGTGCCGGTATGGGCGGTGAAATCCACCGCTGCCGCCAGCGCCTCGGGGCCTTGCGGCATGCGCGGGCGCAGATAGGCGCCGAGGCCCTCCCGCGCGCCCTCGCGCCCGAAGCCGCTCTCCTTCATGCCGCCGAAGGGCGCACCCGCATCGAAGAGGTTCGAGGCATTGATCCAGACCACGCCCGCACGGAGCCGCGCGGCAAGCTCGGTCGCGGCATTGATGTTCTCGGACCAGACCGAGGCCGCGAGCCCGTAGGGCGTGTTGTTGGCCAGCGCCACCGCCTCGTCGACGGTGCGGAAGGTGGTCGTGACCGCGATCGGGCCGAAGATCTCGACCTGTGCGACGGTGGCCGCGGGCTCGGTATCGGCGAAGAAGCCGGGCGCCACGAAATGGCCCGCCGCGGGCAGCGGGCAGGCCGCCTGCTCGAGCCGGTAGCCCTCGCGCGCGGCCCCCGCGAGCAGTTCCTCGATCCGGGCCTTCTGGCGCGCCGAGACGATGGCGCCCATGTCGGTGGACTTGTCGAGCGGATCGCCCACGCGGATCTTCTCCATCCGCGCCCGGAGCTTGGACAGGAACCGCTCGGCGATCCCCTCCTGCAGCAGAAGCCGCGAGCCCGCACAGCAGACCTCGCCCTGGTTGAACCAGACGCCTTCCACCACCCCTTCGACGGCCGCATCGAGATCGGCATCGGCGCAGACCACGAAGGGCGACTTGCCGCCGAGCTCGAGCGTCAGGCTCTTGCCGCTGCCGGCCGTCGCGCGCCGGATCTCGCGGCCGACGGCGGTCGAGCCGGTGAAGGCCACCTTCGCCACGCCCGGATGGCGGACGAGGAGCGCGCCGGTCTCGGCCCCGCCATGGACGATGTTGACCACGCCCCTGGGCAGGCCGATCTCGCCCAGCATCTCGGCGAAGGCCACCGCGGTCAGCGGCGTGAGATCGGCGGGCTTCAGCACCACCGTGTTGCCCGCCGCCAGCGCCGGCGCGATCTTCCAGGCCAGCATCAGCATCGGGAAGTTCCAGGGGATCACCTGACCGCAGACGCCCAGCGGCTCGTGGCCGGGGAACTCCTCGCCCAGCACCGCGGCCCAGCCCGCATGGTGGTAGAAGTGGCGGATGGCGAGCGGCACGTCGGCGGTGCGGGTCTCGCGGATGGCCTTGCCATTGTCGAGCGTCTCGAGAACCGAGAAGAACCGCTCGCGCTTCTGCAGGCCGCGGGCGATGGCATAGAGGTAACGCGCCCGCTCGAAGCCCGGAAGCTGCGACCAGGCCGGGAAGGCCGCGCGGGCCGCGGCCACGGCGGCCTCGATCTCGGCCTCGCCCGCCGCGGGGATCCGCGCCAGGATCTCGCCCGTGGCCGGGTTCTCGACCTCGATCGCGGCCGTATCGGCGCCGGTGAAGGCGCCGTCGATGTAATGTCCGAGAGCATGGCCGCGCGCCGCAAGCCAGGCCTTCGCATCCGTCGCGGCCTCGGGCGCAGGGCCGTAATCCATGCTTTCCATGATGTCCTTGATGCTCATGTCTCAGGCCTTCAGCTCAGGGCGTGGTGGTCGGCGCTGGCATAGCGCCCCATGACGTGGTGCTCGAGTTGCCGCTCGATGTCGCCGAGCAGCGTCGAGGCGCCGATCCGGAAGAGGTCGGGCCTGAGCCAGGGCTGGCCCAGCTCCTCCTTCATCAGCGCGAGCCAGGCCAGCGCGTCCTTGGCCGCGCGCAGGCCCCCGGCGGGCTTGAAGCCGATCCTGTAGCCCGTCCGCTCGCCATAGTCGCGCAGCGCGCGCAGCATGGTGAGCGAGACCGGCAGCGTCGCATTCTCGGTCTCCTTGCCGGTCGAGGTCTTGATGAAGTCGGCCCCCGCCTGCATCGCGACCATCGAGGCGCGGTAGACGTTCGTCAGCGTGCCGAGCTCGCCCGTGGCGAGGATCGCCTTCATGTGCGCCTCGCCGCAGGCGGCCCGCATGGCCGCGACCTCGTCGTAGAGCGCCTGCCAGTTGCCCAGCAGCACATGCTCGCGGGTGATGACGATGTCGATCTCGGAGGCGCCCGCCTCGACCGCATGGGTGATCTCGGCCAGCCGCAGCGGCAGGGGCGTCAGGCCCGCGGGAAAGCCCGTGGCGACCGAGGCCACCGGAATGCCCGAGCCCTGAAGGGCCGCCACCGCATGGGGCACCATGGTCGGATAGACGCAGACCGCCCCGGTCGTCAGGCCTATGTCGCCCACGCCCATCGCCTCCAGCAGGTCCGGCCGGACGGGCTGGCGCGCCTTGGCGCAGAGACGGCGCACCTTGCCCGGCGTGTCGTCGCCCGAGAGGGTGGTCAGGTCGATGCACTGGATCGCGCGCAGGAGCCAGGCGGCCTGATGATCCTTCTTGACCGAGCGGCTGCCCGAGATCGTGGCCGCGCGGCGCTCGGCCGCGGTGCGGTTCACCTGCATCTCCTCGAACCAGTCGGGGGCGAAGGGAGTGCCGGGATTGCGGGGGTGGCTGTCGGGCATGGCGTGGGCTTTCATGCGGATGGGGGAAGCGCGCGGCAGAAGGCCTCGAAGGCCTCCGGCGTCGCGTAGGATTTCTGGGTGCCGCGGCCGGTCACGGAATGGGCGGCATAGCGCGCGGCCTGGGCGAGCGCGCCCTCCACCTCGCCGGTCGCGGCGAGGAAATGGGCGAAGGCGCCGATGAAGGCATCGCCCGCGCCGGTCGTGTCGACGGGCGTCACCCGGACGGGGGCGATGGGCACCACGCCCGCGCGGGTCACGAGCCGGGCGCCGCGCCCGCCGAGCGTCACGATCACCGTGCCGATGCCGCGCTCGATCAGGCTCCGGGCGGCAGCCGCGATCTCGTCCTCGCTGCCCGTGGGCAGGCCCGAGATCAGCGCAAGCTCGCTCTCGTTCGGCACGAGGAAGCTCAGGTCGCGCAGGTCGTCCACATTCAGGTCGGCCGCGGCCGGGGCGGGGTTCAGGATGGTGCGCACGCCCCACTCCGCCGCCCGCCGCACGGTATGGATCACCGTCTCGCGCGGGACCTCCATCTGCATCAGGATCAGGTCGGCCGCGCGCAGCGTCTCTTCGGCCGCGTCCACATCCGCGGGCAGGAGGGCGGCATTGGCGCCCTTCACGATCAGGATCGAATTCTCGCCCGAGGCCTCGACGAAGATCGGCGCCACGCCCGAGGACTTGCCCGCCACCGTCTCCACATGGCGGATGTCGATGCCGTGCTGGGCGAGGTTGCGGCGGGGGGTCTCGCCGAAGATGTCGTCGCCGACCTTGGTCACCATGCTGACCGCGCTGCCGAGCTTCGCCGCGGCCACCGCCTGATTGGCGCCCTTGCCGCCGCAGCCGATCTCGAAGTCGGGTGCCTCGATCGTCTCGCCGGGAGCGGGCATCCGGGTGATGTAGGTCACCAGATCGACCATGTTGGAGCCGACGACCGCGATGCGGCCGGGTTTCGATGCGGTCATGGCTCAGCCCTTTCGCATGGTGTCGATGTCGGCGCGCGCCTCGGCCACCTCGGTCGGCCCGAGCCAGCCCAGCGTCACCGGAAAGCGCGCGCTCTCGCCCGGACCGAGCAGCCGGACATGGCCTTTGGCCTTCTCGGCGGTGTAGCCCTCGGGCTCGCAGGTCGAGGGCAGCGCGAAGGCCGCCACCTGCGCATCGCCGTCGTTCAGGATCCAGCGGACGCAGAAGGGCAGGTCCTCGGGCCGCCAGGCGGCCGAGAAGGCGCCGCCCGCGGGCAGCTCCATCAGCATCCGGGTGCGGCCCCGCGCGTCGGTGCCGGGATCGCGGATGTAGAAGACCTGCTCGGGCGCATAGAGGTCGGGCTCGGTCAGCCGCTCCATCCGCGCGGGGTTCACGGCCAGATCCTCAAGGAGCGCGAGGAAGTCGGGCGTGGGGGTGACATGGCCCGGCACCGCGCGCCTCACCTCGGTGCGGTCGGGCGTGAAGGGCGCGGCCTGCACGATCCGCCCGCCGGTCACGAAGTCGAAATTGGCGTGGAGCATGTACATGAGCTCCATCGGATGGGCCGAGCGGTTCTCGACCGCCATCTCGACCGCGATCAGCGCATCCTCGGCGTGGAGCCGTATCCGCGGCGTGGCGCGGTAGTTCGGCCCGAAGCCCACCACATGATCCCGGTGCCCGCCGAGCTCGACGAAGGGGCCCTGCCCATCGGTGCCGAAGAGCAGATGGGCGCTGTCCATGGCCGCCACCGGCATCTCGCCATGCAGCGGATGGTCGTCCTGCGGACCGGGGGTCCCGTTGCGCAGCAGGCCCGCATGATAGGCGAAGGCGCCGTAGGTCTCGAGGATCGAGGCGCCCGCGCGCGGGCCGTCGAAGCCATTGCCCATGGTCAGTCGGCGCCCGTCGAACGCGGCGTCCCAGATCATCTGGCCGAGGTAGGGCAGGACCGTCACCGCGCCCCGCGCATTCGTCAGCCGCAGCGCCTCGACGCCCGAGGGATAGCGGAAGGCCGTGGCGGTGAAGCCCGCGCCGCTGGCGATGGGGCGCTCGCCCCGGTCGGGGAAGGCGTCGCGGGGCAGGGGGATGTGGATCTCGGTCATTTCCGCGACCTCAGGTAGTTGATGGCGATGACGATGACGAGGAAGGCGCCCCAGACGGCGTCGATCAGGAAGTTCGACACCCGCATGATCTGGAGGCCCGACGAGAGCAGCATCAGCGCCACGAGCGCGAGCAGCACGCCCAGCACCCGGCCCTTGCCGCCGGCGGGATTGGTGCCGCCCAGCACCGCGATCAGCACCGCCTGCAGCAGGTAGGAGGCGCCGAAATCCGCCTTGGCCGAGTTGGTCCGCCCCGAAAGGAGCCCGCCCGCCACGGCCGCGAGCATCCCCGTCAGCATGTAGCTGTAGAGGATCATCCGGCCCGAGCGGATGCCCGCGAAGATGGCGGCGCGCGGGTTGGTGCCCATGAGCATCAGGTTCACGCCGAGGGTGGTGCGCGCGAGCAGCAGCGCGACCAGCCCCGCGACCACGATCAGCACCCAGAGCGGCGTGGCGAGCCCGAGGATCTTGCCCGCCCCGATCCAGGCCCAGGTCTCGGGAAAGCCCGTGATCGCGGGGCCGCCGGTCAGGACGAGCGCCAGCCCCGCGAAGATCTGCCCGGTGCCGAGCGTGGCAAGGATCGGGATGATGCGGAGCCGTGCGATCAGCACGCCGTTCAGCCCGCCCGCGGCCAGCCCCACCACGAGCGCGATCAGCACCGCCGCCGCCGTATGGAGGACGAGCCCCGCGCCGCCCGCGGCGGCCGCCTCGCTCACCGCCGGAATGCGGAAATAGACCCCCGCCACGATGGCCGCGAGGTTCGCCACCCCCACGATCGAGAGGTCGATCCCCCCCGTCAGCATCGCGATCATCATGGCGATGGAGAGGATGCCCAGCTCGGGCGCGATGTAGGTGAGCGACTCGAAATTGTAGTAGCGCAGGAACTTGTCGGGGTTCAGCGCGGTCATCGCGACGAAGATCAGCAGCGTGATGACGATGAGCTGCGCCACCGCCGCATCGCGCCCGAGAAGGCGGCTCAGCAGGGGGCGGGTTTCGGTGTTCGAGGCCATGGCGTTCCCCCCTCAGGCCAGCTTCTTGCGGTCGCGCCAGGCGGTGATGGCGGTCGCGGCGACGATGATGAGGCCCACGACGACCCGCTGCCAGGTCGTGTCCACCTTCAGCAGGATCAGCGAGTTCTTGACCATCACCAGCATGAACACCCCGATCAGCGTGCCCGCGACCGACCCGCGGCCGCCGAAGATCGAGGCGCCGCCCAGCACCACGGCCGCGATCACGTCGAGCTCGAGCCCCTGGAAGTCGCGCGGGTTGGCCTGCCAGATCATCGAGGTGTGGAGCATCCCCGCAAAGCCCGCGAGCAGCCCGGCGAGGCAATAGACGAACCAGATCGTCCGGCGGGTGTTGAAGCCCGCCCGGCGCGCCGATTCCGCATCCGTGCCGTAGGCATAGACCGAGCGGCCGATCATCGTGTGCCGCAGCACCAGATGCATGACGAGCGCGATGCCGAGATAGACCAGCACCATCGAGGTCAGCCCGTAGGTCGCCCCGTTCGCGGCCTCGACCGTCATCAGGTCGTGGCGGCCGAACTCGATCAGCTCCTTCGGCATCTTGTTGATATTGACGATGGAGCTGCCCAGAAGCCCCAGCACGAGACCGCGCACGATCGAGGCGGTGCCGAGCGTCACGATCAGCGGGATCATCCGGAAGCGCTCGATGATGAAGGCGTTGAAGCCTCCGAGCACGAGGCCGATCGCGGCCGCCGCGAGGAAGGGGACGAGCACGCCATCGTAGTTCAGCTCGACCATGGCGCGCACGACGATATAGAGCGCCGCCACCGCGATGGCCGGAAACGAGACGTCGATGCCGCCCGAGATCATCACGAGCAGCACGCCCAGGGCCATGATGCCGATGACGACGTTCGATTTCGCCAGGCTGAAGAGGTTGTCCAGCCCCCAGAAGGCCGGGTTCACGAGGCCGATCAGCACCATCGCGGCCAGAAGCACGAGGGCGATCACGAATTCGCTGGAATGCAGGATCTTCATCGGACCGCTCAGTTCAAGGTCTTGAGGGCATCGTTGATCCGGTCCTCGGTCATCCCGGACCCGTCCAGATCGGCGACGAAGCGTCCACGGTGCATGACGTGGATGCGGTTGCAGTTGGTGACGAGCTCGGGCACGTCGTCCGAGATCATCAGCACACCCAGCCCCTCGCGCTGGGCGAGGTCGCGGATGATGCGGTGGATCGTGGCCTTCGAGCCCACGTCGACGCCCACCGTGGGCCCGTTCAGGATCAGGACGCGTGCGCCGGTCAGGAGCCAGCGGCCGAGCATCACCCGCTGCGCATTGCCGCCCGACAGGTTGCCCACCGCCGTCTCGGGCGAGGGGGCCGCGATCTGCATGTCGCGGAACATCCCGAGCGTCTTCTCGCGCACGGCGCGCGTGTCGAGGAAGGGCCCGCGGCGCAGCCGCTCGAGGATCGAGACCACGAGGTTGCGCTCGATCGACTGCGGCAGGAACAGCCCCTCGGTCAGCCGGTCCTCGGGCACATAGGCAATCCCCAGGGCAATGGCCTCCTGCACCGAGCGGGGATGGATCTCGCGGCCCCCGAGCCGGATGGTGCCGGTCATCCCGGGCTCCATGCCGAAGAGCGCACGGGCAAGCTCGGTGCGCCCCGAGCCGATCAGGCCCGAGATGCCCACGATCTCGCCGGGGCGGAGCGACAGGTCGATGTCCTGCACGCTGCCCGGCACCGAGAGCTTGCGGACCTCGAGCAGCGGCGGGCCCGGCGGCAGGGCGGGGCGGTAGGGGTCGTCGGTGAGCGAGAGGCCCGTCATCGCATGGGTGATCGCCGCCTCGTCGAAGTCGGACATCGGCCCCTCGGCCACCTTGCGGCCGTTGCGGAAGACGGTGAGCCGCTCGGAAATCTCCAGCATCTCGCGCATCTTGTGGCTGACGAACAGGACGGCGATGCCCTGGGCCTGCAGATCGCGGACGATGGCGAACAGCGCATCGACCTCGTGGCGGGTGAGGGCGGTGGTGGGCTCGTCCATGATGATGAGCCGGGCGCGGGCAAGGATCGCGCGCGCGATGGCCACGACCTGCCGGCCCGATGTGGGCAGCGTTCCCACTTCGGCGTCGGGATCGATGTCGACGCCGATGCGGGCCAGCACCTCGACCGCCATCGCCCGGGCGCGGCGCCAGTCCATCCGGCGGCGCCCCTCGAGCACATAGGTGTTGAGCGCCAGATTCTCCGCCACGGTGAGATTCCCGAACAGCGAGAAATCCTGGTAGATCACCTGCACCCCGTGCTGCACGGCCCGGATCGGATCGAGCCGGCCCACGGGGCGGCCGTCGATCAGGATCTCGCCCTCCTCGGGCGTGTAGATCCCGGACATCACCTTGATGACGGTGGATTTTCCCGAGCCGTTCTCGCCGGCCAGGCAATGGATCTCGCCGGGGCGGATCGCCAGCGACACGCCGTCGAGCGCGCGCACGCCGCCGAAGCGCTTGCCGATGTTTCTCAGCTCGATGAGGGTGTCCGACATGGCCTGCCCGTGCTGGAAAGGGGAGAGGAGGAAGGGGCCCCGACGGGCCCCTTCGCAGCGGATCCGGTCGGGGCGGGCCCGATCAGAAGTCGTAGTCGGCCATGTTGTCCTTGGTCACGCCGACCCAGCCTGCGCCATAGAGCAGATGCGGGTTGGCCGCGTCCGGCGCGGTCAGCTCCTCGTAGCCCGCGAGGCCGAGGTTCAGGCCCGGCTTGATCTCGTCCTTCTTGCCCTCGAGCGCCGCCACGGCGAGCATGTTCATCGCATAGCCCGCGACGGCCGGATCCCAGAACTGGATATACTGGATGTCGCCGTTCTGCAGATATTCGCCCGCGACCGACGGCAGGCCCGTGCCCGCGAAGAAGACCTTGTCCTTCAGCCCGCTCTCGGCGATCAGGCGACCGGCCCCGGCCGAGGTCGGCATCGGCGCGCCGAGGATCCCCGTGATGTCGGGATAGGTGGTCATCGCTTCCTTGAGCTTGGTGTAGTCGATGGCCGCATCGTCGGCGGTTTCCAGACGGTCGCCCACGAGGCTCATCTCGGGGTAATGCTCCTTCTGGTAGGCCACCGCGCCGTCGATCCATTCCATCTGGCTCTTCGAGGTGAGCGAGCCGACGGTGGCGACGTACTTGCCCTTCTCGCCCATGGATTTGGCGAGTTCCTTCATCAGGTTCGCGCCGTAGGCGAGGTTGTCGAAGGCCTCGAGGTCGAAGTCGGTGTTCTGGATGTTCGACGCCTCGTGGGTGATGACCACGATGCCCCGGTCGCGCGCCTTCTTCAGCACCGGCTCCACCGCCTCGACCGAGAAGGGCACCACGCAGATCGCATCCACGCCCTGCGCGATCAGGTTCTCGATCAGCTGCACCTGCGCGGCGGCGTCGGCCTGGCTCGGGCCCACCATCCAGACGTCGTGGCCGGTGTCGTTCTGGAACTGGGTGATCCCGTCGCGCATCCGGTCGAACCAGGCGATGCCGTCCACCTTCACGACGGTGGCGATGGAATATTCCTTGCCGTCCTTCGTCGCGATCAGGTCCTTGTTGACCTTGGACACGTCGACGAGGTCCTGAGCCACGGCGGGGGCCGCCAGCACCGACAGCGCCAGCGCCGCTGACGTCAGCATGATCTTCATCCGATTTCCTCCCTCGGAACAGACGGCGCCGATCCTCCTCGCGCCCCCTGCAGTTGCCTATATTGATCGAATCTCGTCAATATGATCTTATTCATTCAAAACCTGGGCTGGCCTGTCAATGTCTAGTTTGATGTGCCATGGGGGCGGCCTATCGGAGGTGCGAGTGGCAAGACCATCAGGCAGGGCAGAGCGGATCGCGGCGCTGGGCGAACTGTGCCGGGCGGGCTCGATCGTTCATATCGGCGAGGCGGCGCGCCAGATCGGCGCCTCCGAGATCACCATCCGGCGCGATCTGAGCGTGGGGGCGGGAGGGCTCGTCTGCCTCGGCGGCTATGTCATGCGCGCCTCGGAAGGGGCCGAGGGCTATTCGCTCACCGCCGCCGAAGCCTCCGAGGCGGGCGCCAAGGAGGCGCTTGCGGTGCAGGCTGCGGCGCTGATCGAGCCGGGCGACACGGTCTTTCTCGATTGCGGCACGACCACGCCCCATCTTGCCGCGCGGGTGCCGCAGAATGCGCGGGTGACGGTGGTGACGCAGGCGCTCAACATCGCCGAAACGGTGGCGCGGTTGACAGGTGTCAACCTGATCCTGCTGGCGGGGATCTACCACCCCGAGACGGCGAGCTTCTCCTCGGAAGAGGCGGTGGCGATGCTCGGGCGGATCAACATCACCAAGGGCTTCTTCTCGGCCGCGGGCGTGCACGAGACCGAGGGCGTGACCTGCTTCCATTTCCACGAGGTGCCGGTCAAGCGCGCGGCGCTGGCGCGGTCCCGCCAGCCCTATCTGGTCTGCGACGGCTCGAAATGGGGACGGCTGCGCCCCGCGACCTATGCGCGGCTCGAGGAGTTCGAGGGCTGGATCGGCGCGCCGGACCGGGCGGCCTGATCGCCCCGCCGCAGCAGCCCGTCCGGGCAGGCCGCGGCGGGGCTGCGCGTCAGCCCGCGCTGCCTTCCAGCTTGTCCTGCGTCCGGGTCTCGAAGTCGGCCGCCTCGTGACGCTCGTGCAGCTGCTCGGACAAGGGCCCCGAGGTCCGGTTCACCATGCGCCCGCGCTTCACGCCCGGGCGGGCGAGCAGCTGGTTTGCCCAGCGGTTCACATGGCGATAGTCGTGGGTGGACAGGAAGCGCGCGGCATCGCCATAGAGCGCGCCCGTCACCAGCCCGCCATACCAGGGCCAGACCGCCATGTCGGCGATCGTGTAGTCCGATCCGGCAAGGAACTCGTTCTCGGCCAGCCGCCGGTCGAGCACGTCGAGCTGGCGCTTGGCCTCCATCGCATAGCGGTCGATGGCATATTTGATCTTCACCGGCGCATAGGCATAGAAATGGCCGAAGCCGCCGCCGAGGAAGGGCGCCGAGCCCATCTGCCAGAAGAGCCAGGACAGGGTCTCGGCCCGCGCGGCGCCGCCCGAGGGCAGGAAGGCGCCGAACTTCTCGGCCAGATGCACGAGGATGGCGCCGGATTCGAAGATGTGCACGGGCTCGGTGCCCGAGCGGTCCACGAGGGCCGGGATCTTCGAGTTCGGATTGACGGCGACGAAGCCCGAGCCGAACTGGTCGCCCTTGCCGATCTCGATCAGCCAGGCGTCGTAGTCGGCGCCGCCATGCCCGGCCTCGAGCAGCTCCTCGAACAGGATCGTCACCTTCTGCCCGTTCGGCGTGCCTTGCGAATAGAGCTGGAACGGATGGCGGCCCACCGGCAGCTCGCGGTCGTGCGTGGCCCCGGCCGTGGGCCGGTTGATGTTGGCGAAGCGCCCGCCGTTGCCCTGTTCCCAGGTCCAGACCTCCGGGGGCGTGTAATCCGTCTGGTCGCTCATGCTTGCTCCTGCGCTGTCGGGGGTCGAGGAGGGGCGCCGCTGTCGAGGCGCGCGGTCCTCGGAGAAGGCCGATCCTTGCCCAGCTTGCCGGCAGGTGCAACCTCGTCGGGGCCCTACCCGAGGCCCGCTTCCGGGATGCGCAACCTCCTGCGCGACCCGCCGGGGATCCGGCGGCCTCTCGCTTCACGAAGCCTTTACCCCGTCCCCTCGGGCTCCGTGCTCCGCAACGGTCGGGTGCGGCCCCGGCCGGTCGGGGGGCGCCCGGTGCGCTCGGAGCGGCTTGGCAGAAGGCAGGACAGGGCCGCCGCGCTCCGGCCCGGGCTCTCCCGGAGCGCCTGCCTGTTCCGCCGGATCCGGCCTGCGGGGAGGGCGGGTCGGCCCATGGGCGCGGCGAGCGCGGGCGGTGAGGCCTCCGGTCCGGTTGTCCGGCGCGGGGCCTTCCGTCAGTGGAGAAGCGACGCGGGCGGGATCCAGTAGTCGGCGGGGTCGCTCAGGGGCTCTTCGCCCATCTGCGCGAGCGCCTGCGGCTCGTGGCATCGCTCGCTGAGGAGTTCGGCTATCTCGGCCGGATCCTCCTCGAGCAGCCAGCCCGCGAATTCGGCCGCGGTCAGGCCGCTGAAGATCTCGGCATGGCGCTCGGCCGGGGCATGCCACGCGGCGAGCGCCATGAAGGCCGCCGCGCGCCGCAGGTTGCCCGCGGCGGCGAGCGGCGCCACCAGTTTCACGCCCGTCTGCTGCTCGAGAAGCAGGGCCGTCTGAAGCGCCCATCCTGTGAAGGGCCGGGAATCGGAGGCGGCGGTGTGAGCCGCGGAATTGGCTGTCTGATCGCTTTGCATGAGAAAGTCACCGGCTGAAGGCATTGGGCGGAAGGCCAAGGTCCCTCCTTGTCGCATCGGCCTGCCGCGGAGGGAATATGAACAGGAGGCGGGCGCGCTCATCCGTTGGAAGGTGCTGCCGCCCACGCTCATCCGAGCGGATGGATCATCGCGCGGCATAAGCATGGCGGACGTGTCCCGCGCACCCTGCCATGGCGCCGCCCGGCCCCGAGGGTCGAAGTCCGGTGCAAGGGCCCTATCGGCAGCAGGATCGACGGGGCTGCCGTCCTGCGGGCCCGGCGACGAGGGCCCTGAGGGGCGTGGGGCCGATCTCTGCGACCCTGCCGCAGCGGGCGGAGTCCGGCTGGCTCGAATCGTTCTTCTTCCATTGGGCTGTCCTCGACATGCTCTCCGGGGAGAAGATATGTTCGCCATTGCACAAGTCACGCGCGCCGGCGCGCGTTGTTTGCAACCCGGTCTGATGCGATGTGAGTGGCCACACCCAACAGAGGTATCCGCCATGACCACCATCCTCCGCATCGACAGTTCCATCAAGGGCGAGGCTGCCGTCTCGCGCCGTCTCACCCAGCGCATCCTCGACCGGCTGCTGGAAACCCATCCCGACGCGAAGGTCGTCTCGCGGGACCTCGCCCAGGGCATCCGTCAGATCGACGGCTCGTGGCTCGGCTCGGTCTTCACCGCGCCCGAGCAGCGCACCGCCGATCAGCAGGAGATCGCGCGCGATGCCGACGCCGTCATGGCCGAGGTGAAGGAAGCCGACATTCTGGTGATCGCGCTGCCGGTCTACAACTTCGCCGCCCCCGCGCAGCTCAAGAGCTGGGTCGACCATATCGCCCGCCGCGGCGAGAGCTTCGTCTATACCGAGACCGGCCCGGTCGGCCTGCTGACCGGCAAGCGCGCCATCGTGGCCTTCACCTCGGACGGCACGCCGCTGGGCTCTGAGCTCGATCATGCCTCGGGCTGGCTGCGGCAGGTGCTGGGCTTCGTGGGCATCACCGACGTGGACTTCGTGGCCGCCGATCGCATGGTCTTCGGCGCCGACGAGGCCATGGCCCGGGCCGAGGCCGCCGTCGCGGCGCTCGCCGCCTGATCCGACAGGCCCGCGGCGGTTCCGCCGTCCGACGATGCAGGCCGCGCCCCCGAGGCGCGGCCTTTTTCTGTGCAGCGGCAGGCTGCGCCACCCATGTCCCGGCCGCGCCTCCGTCGCCGGTGCCATCGGGCGACTCCTGCCTCGGGCAGCGCGCGGGCGAAATTGTGGCGGCAATGTGGCAGCCTGGTTCGCCTTTCGCGCGAAACCGTGCCCCCTGATGCGGTTGCAGGCCGTTCCGGCCCGCCCGGGCAGGCGGCTCCGTCTCCAAATTGCCGGGGTTGCGGTCAATTTGGATCACATTCCCCCGCCATCACTGAAGCCATATGCGGATGGCGGTGCGGCCGGTCCCGCCTCGGGCGGGGACCGACGGGCCGCCCGACTGCGGAGATGGATAGTGCGCGATTTTGCCGAGAAGACCGAGCTCGCCTCTCCTCTGGGGCGACCCGCGTTTGAGGAGCTGGAGAGCTACTGGGCGAGCCTCGGCCGCATCCGCGAGGCCCTGCTGGAGCTCGCAACCGATGCCACGCCCACGCTGCGCACCGACCTCGACCGGATCGTCGAGCGGATCGACGCGTTCGAGCCTTCGGTGAGCCTGCTCGGTCAGGTGAAGGCCGGCAAGAGCACGCTGCTCAACGCGCTGATCGGGCGGCCGGGCTTCCTTCCGGCGGACGTGAACCCCTGGACCTCGGTCATCACCAACGTCCACCTGAACTCGCCGCGCCGCCCGCTCGAGACGCGCGCGCTGTTCCGCTTCTTCGATGCGCTGGAGTGGGAGCGGCTGGCCGTCACCGGCGGGCGGCTCGGAGAGATGGCGCGGCGGGCGGGCTTCACCGACGAGGCCGAGGAGGTGCGGGCGCAGGTGATGCGGATGCGCCGGGCGACCGAAGCCCGGCTCGGCGGCGCCTTCGCGACGCTACTGGGCAGCAGCCACGCCTTCCCCGATCTCACCTCCGAGATCATCGACCGCTACATCTGCTACGGCGACCCGGCCGATGCCTGTGCCGGAGGGCAGGGCTTCTATGCCGACCTCACCCGCACGGCCGATCTCTATCTCGATCTGCCGGGCTATCCGCAGAACCTGTGCCTGCGCGACACGCCCGGGGTGAACGACACCTTCCTGATGCGCGAGCAGATCACGCTCAACGCCATCAGCGAAAGCCGCGTCTGCGTGATCGTCCTCTCGGCGCATCAGGCGCTGACGACGATGGACATGGCGCTTCTGCGCATCATCGGCAATGTCGAGGCGCGCGAGGTGCTGGTCTTCGTCAACCGGATCGACGAGCTGGCCGATCCGGCCGCGCAGTGCCGCGAGATCGAGGCCGCGATCCGCCGCACGCTCGCCCGGGCGAAGGTGGGCGCGGAGCCCACCATCCTCTTCGGCAGCGCGCTCTGGGCCGTGCGCGCGCTCGAGGACCGCTGCGAGGCGCTTCCGGCGGCCAGCCGCGCGGCGCTGCGCCTCTGGGCGGCCGAGCAGGGGCTGCGCGAGGAGGGCAGCCTCTGCCGCATGGCCTTCGAGGCCTCCGGCGTGCCGAAACTGCACGCGGCCATCGCGCGCCGCGTGGTCGAGGGGCCCGGACAGGCGATGCTGGCCGATATCCAGGCCGAGACCGGCAATGTGATCTCGGAGGTGGAGACGGTCGATGTCGTGGCGCGCAGCCAGCCCGCGCTGCGGGTGGACCGCGCCGGGGTGGAG
>NZ_MABH01000029.1 GCF_001720585.1 Cereibacter johrii
GCCGAGGTGGCCGAGGGTCTGGGCCGGATCGGCGCGCGCCTGCCGCCCGCGCAGACGCTCCATCTGCTGCGCCATGTCGACGATGCGGCCGATGCCCGCCGCTTCGCCGCCGCCGCCGAGGCTCTGGGGCCGCGGACGGTGGCCCGGGTCGAGATGCTGGGCAAGGCGCGCTTCCTGCGCGCGACGGTGCGCTGGTCAGACGCCGCGCGGGCGTTGATGGCGAGCCTCGCGGCGCTTCTCGCCTCGGCGACGGCCCTGCTCGCGGGGGCGGCCCAGAGCCTCGGCCTCCGGCTCCTGCGCCGCCTCGTCTGACGGGAGCGCAGCCGAAGGCATGCTCTCGCCCCGCATGGGGTGGAAGGCGCGGCCCGGAGCCGCTGGCCGGACGGACGATCAGCGCAGGCTTGCGGCGGCGAGGATCGCGCCCGGACCCTCGTTCTGCAGGATCACCGCCAGCGGCTCGGAGCCCGCGGCCTTGGCCTCGATCGACAGCGGCGCCTGTCCGCCCCAGTCGCCCACCACCTCCCACGAGGTGACGATATTGCGGTAGGTGACCGTGCGGCCCTCGTTCTCGCCGTGCTCGATGGCGACCGTCTCCTCGGGGCGGTAGCGCACGAGCTGCACCCGCACCGCCTCGTCGAGCGGCGGGTCGGCCTCGGCATGGATGCGCAGCACGTCGCCGTCGCGCTCGAGCCAGAGGCCCACACGCTCGGCCGCCTGCATGTGCTTGAGGATCAGCGCCGCGACCTTCTCGGGCGCATGGCCCTCGACCCGGTCGGTGCCGCCCACGATCATCTGCGGCGTGTAGATCGTGCGGCTGCCGATGGCGCGGGCATAGGATTTCTGGCGCTGGGTGAACCGGGCGTCGGCGAACTGGTCTTCCCAGCCGATATAGTCCCAGTAATCCACATGCAGCGCGAGCGGAATGACGCGGGGATCGGCGGCCAGCGCGGCGAGGAAGGCATCGGCCGGCGGACAGGCCGAGCAGCCCTGCGAGGTGAAGAGCTCGACCACCACCCCCGCCTGCGACTGCGATTGCGACTGCCCATGGGCGACACCTGCAATGCCCAGAGAAAGGGCGCAAGCAGCGCCGAGCGTCCATCGCATCTGCATGAAGTCTCCCGAATGTCCTGATCCCGTTCTAGCCCTGCCTGCCTCGGCCGTTCCAATCAAGGTTTTGCGAGGCTCGCCCGCGAAAAAGCCGCAGAAGGGCTCTGGATTTTCGGCATACATCGGTATACAAGACCGCCATCTCCCTTGCGCGACCTGGCCCGGTGGGGCAAAACGCGCGCGGAGCACAAGCCCAACCCTCGCCACGGCGCCAGGAGGACCGCATGACCGTCACCGTCGGACACGACAGCCAGAAGACCCGCAAGACCCTCAGCGTCGGCGGCTCTAGCTATGCCTACTACTCGATTCCGGCGGCGGAGGAAGCCGGTCTCGGCCAGTTCGCCCGCCTGCCCGCCGCGCTGAAGGTGGTGCTGGAGAACATGCTGCGCTTCGAGGACGGCAAGACGGTGTCGGTCGACGACATCCGCGCCTTCTCGGAATGGGGCGCCAACGGCGGCAAGAACCCGCGCGAGATCGCCTATCGCCCGGCGCGCGTGCTGATGCAGGACTTCACCGGCGTGCCGGCCGTGGTGGACCTTGCCGCGATGCGCGACGGCATCCTCGGGCTCGGCGGCGACGCGCAGAAGATCAACCCGCTGAACCCGGTCGATCTGGTCATCGACCACTCGGTCATGATCGACGAATTCGGCAATCCGCGCGCCTTCCAGATGAACGTGGACCGCGAATACGAGCGGAACATGGAGCGCTACACCTTCCTCAAATGGGGGCAGAAGGCGTTCGACAACTTCCGCGTGGTGCCGCCGGGCACCGGCATCTGCCACCAGGTGAACCTCGAATATCTCGCGCAGACCGTCTGGACCGACCGGGACCAGGACGGGATGGAAGTGGCCTATCCGGACACGCTGGTGGGCACCGATTCGCACACCACGATGGTCAACGGTCTGGCCGTGCTCGGCTGGGGCGTGGGCGGGATCGAGGCCGAGGCCGCGATGCTGGGCCAGCCGGTCTCGATGCTGATCCCCGAGGTCGTGGGCTTCAAGCTGACCGGCCAGATGATCGAAGGCACCACGGCCACCGACCTCGTGCTGAAGGTCGTGCAGATGCTGCGCAAGAAGGGCGTGGTGGGCAAGTTCGTCGAATTCTACGGCGAGGGCCTCGACCATCTGCCGCTCGCGGATCGCGCGACCATCGCCAACATGGCCCCGGAATATGGCGCGACCTGCGGCTTCTTCCCGATCGACGGCGAGACGCTGCGCTACCTGCGCCAGACCGGCCGGGACGAGGCGCGCATCGCGCTGGTCGAAGCCTATGCCAAGGCCAACGGCCTGTGGCGCGACGCAGGCTACGAGCCGATCTACACCGACACGCTGCATCTCGACATGGGCGAGATCGTGCCCGCCATCTCGGGCCCGAAACGCCCGCAGGACTACCTGCCGCTGACCGACGCCAAGGCCTCGTTCGCGCGGGAGATGGAGACGAGCTTCAAGCGCCCGGTGGGCAAGGAAGTGCCCGTCGCGGGCGAGGATTACACCATGTCCTCGGGCAAGGTGGTGATCGCCTCGATCACCTCCTGCACCAACACCTCGAACCCCTACGTGCTGATCGGCGCGGGCCTCGTCGCCCGCAAGGCGCGCGCGCTGGGTCTGAACCGCAAGCCGTGGGTCAAGACCTCGCTCGCCCCCGGATCGCAGGTCGTGTCCGAATATCTGGAGGCCGCGGGCCTGCAGGAGGATCTGGACGCGGTGGGCTTCAACCTCGTGGGCTACGGCTGCACCACCTGCATCGGCAACTCGGGCCCGCTGCAGCCGGAGATCTCGGCCGCCATCAACGAGGGTGATCTCGTGGCCGCCGCCGTGCTCTCGGGCAACCGCAACTTCGAGGGCCGGATCAGCCCCGACGTGCGGGCGAACTACCTCGCCTCGCCGCCGCTGGTGGTGGCCTATGCGCTGGCCGGCGACATGAACATCGACCTGACCTCGGAGCCCGTCGGCATGGGCACGAACGGGCCGGTCTATCTCAAGGACATCTGGCCCACCAACGCCGAGATCGCCGAGCTGGTCGAGAAGACCGTGACCCGCGAGGCCTTCCAGAAGAAATATGCCGACGTCTTCAAGGGCGACGCCAAGTGGCAGGCGGTCTCGACCACGGACAGCCAGACCTACGACTGGCCGGCGAGCTCGACCTACATCCAGAACCCGCCCTACTTCCAGAACATGTCGAAGGAGCCGGGCGTCATCACCGACATCACCGGCGCGCGCGTCCTCGCGCTTCTGGGCGACATGATCACCACCGACCATATCTCGCCCGCAGGCTCGTTCAAGGAGAGCACCCCGGCCGGGAAATATCTGGTCGAGCGGCAGGTCTCGCCGCGCGAGTTCAACTCCTACGGCTCGCGGCGCGGCAACCACGAGGTCATGATGCGCGGCACCTTCGCCAACATCCGCATCAAGAACGAGATGCTGGACGGGGTCGAGGGCGGCTACACGCTCGGGCCGGACGGGCAGCAGACCTCGATCTTCGACGCCTCGATGGCCTATCAGGCGGCGGGCACCCCGCTCGTCATCTTCGGCGGCATCGAATATGGCGCGGGCTCCAGCCGTGACTGGGCGGCCAAAGGCACGGCGCTTCTGGGCGTCAAGGCGGTCATCGCCGAGAGCTTCGAGCGCATCCACCGCTCGAACCTCGTGGGCATGGGCGTGATCCCGTTCGAATTCACCGAAGGGCAGAACCGCAGGATGCTGGGCCTGAAGGGCGACGAGACGGTCTCGATCCAGGGCCTCTCGGGCGACCTGAAGCCGCTGTCGCTGGTGCCCTGCACCATCACCTATGGCGACGGCACGGTGAAGACGATCCAGCTCAAGTGCCGGATCGATACCGAGATCGAGATCGAATATGTCGAGCACGGCGGCGTGCTGCATTATGTGCTGCGCGACCTCGCCTCGGTCTGAGGCGCGGGCAGGGATCTGAGGGACGCCCCGGTCGGCTGGCCGGGGCGTTTTTCTTGGCGCTCCGGCGGCGGGGGGGCGCCGCTTCGGTCCGGCGTCGGAGCCTCCGGCGGGGATATTTGGGCCAGAATGAAAGGGCGCGCGGAGGGGCTGCCCATGCGCCGGTGGGCGGATGGGCGCCTAAGAGGCGTCGGACTGTCGGGGATTACCGCTCGGCGGCGGCCGCCTTCTCCATGGCGGGGCGGATCGTCTCTTCCAGCACCCGCTCGGTGACGGGGCCCGGGAAGCGGAGCACGATGCGGCCCTCGCCATCGATCACATAAGTTTCCGGCACGCCATAGACGCCCCAATCGAGCGCCATCCGGCCGGAGGCGTCGGCGCCCATCGTGGCGTAGGGGTTGCCCAGTTCGGCGAGGAACGCCTCGGCATTCTCGGGCTTGTCCTTGTAGTTCACGCCATGGATCTCGACGCCGTCGGCCGCCAGCGCCTCCAGCGTCGGCGCCTCGACCCGGCAGGGCGCGCACCAGCTGGCCCAGTAGTTCACGAGCTTCACGCCGGGCGCGCGCAGGATCGCATCCTCGAACGGCGGATGGTCGCCCAGAGGCTCCGTCCGGACCGCGGGCGCGGCCTTTCCCGCCAGCGCCGAGGGCAATTCGTCGGGGTTCTCGCGCTGCATGCCCACGAAGAACATGGCGGCGAGCCCGGCGAAGAGGACGGGCGGCACGAACATCAGAACCTTAGCCATCGCTGCGCCCCTGCCGCTGCTCCACCTCGCGCAGCATCCGCCGCACCCGCGCGCCGCGCCAGAGCGACAGCGCCACCAGCCCCGCCAGAAGCGCGATCGAGGCGCCGTAGGCGGTCAGCACCGAGACCGCATATTTGCCGAGATCGGGGATCATGCCATACGCTCCCGGGCCAGAAGGGCCTGTACGCGGCGGACGCGGATCTCGGTCCGGGTGCGCAGGAGCACGAGCGTCAGGAACAAGAGGACGAACCCTCCGATGCAGACGAGCAACGGGAAATAGAACACGTCGGCCACGTTCTCCTCCTTGTCGAGCGAGAGCGAGGCGCCCTGATGCAGGCCCTGGTTCCAGAAGTTCACCGCATAGCGGCTGAGGACCGCGAAGACCGAGCCCACGATGCAGAGGACCGAGGTGAGGTCGGCCGCCGTGTCCGGGTTCTCGACCGCCTGCCAGAGGGCGATATAGCCGAGATAGAAGAGCGCGAGGATCAGGAACGAGGTCAGCCGCGGATCCCAGGCCCACCAGGTGCCCCACATCGGCTGACCCCAGACCGCGCCCGTGACCAGAGCGACGAGGGTGAAGGTCAGACCCACCGGCCCCGCGGCCTTGGCGGCCAGCGCCGAGACATGGTGCCGACGGACGAGCCAGATCAGCGAGGCGGCCAGCATCATGAGCCAGGCGTTGATGGCCATCAGGGCCGAGGGCACATGGAGATAGATGATCTTGACCGTCGAGCCCTGCTTGTAGTCGTCGGGCGTGAAGAAGAAGCCCCAGACCAGCCCCACGATCAGGCAGAGGAGCGCCCCGCCCGCGGCCCAGGGCAGCGCGATGGAGGAGGTCTCCATGAACTTCTTCGGGTTGGCGTATTCCCAGATCGACATGGCCATGGAGCTAGGCGGTTCCCTTCGTGGATTCAAGCCGCGAGTTCGTTACCTGAGGTTTATCCGAACGGCTGCCGCTGAGGCGAAAGGTAGCAGGGCCGCGACGCCTGCCGTGATGCCTCCGAGAAGGAGGAACGGGGTCGCCACATCCATGCCGAGCGCACCGCGCCGCACGGCCTCGGCGCCGAAGACGAGGGTCGGCACATAGAGCGGCAGGACAAGGAGGCTGAGAAGGAGCCCGCCCCGCTTCAGCCCGACGGTGAGGGCCGCGCCGAAGGTGCCGATCACCGAAAGCGCCGGCGTGCCGATGGCGAGCGAGGCCAGAAGCAGCGGATAGCCCTCGGCCGGCAGGTTCATCAGGAGCCCGAGCAGGGGCGAGACCAGCGTCAGCGGCAGGCCGGTGACGATCCAGTGCGCGCAGGCCTTCACCGCCACCACGCCCTCGAGCGGGATCGGGGCGGTGGCGAGGAGATCGAGCGATCCGTCCTCGTGGTCGAGGGCGAAGATCCGGTCGAGCGAGAGAAGACAGGCCAGGAGCGCGCCGACCCAGAGGATGCCGGGGGCGATCTTCGCCAGCGTCGCGGGTTCGGGCCCGACACCGAGCGGCACGAGGACGGCCACCAGCAGGAAGAAGGCGAGGCCCAGGCCGAAGCCGCCACCCGCCCTGAGCGCGAGCCGCAGGTCGCGGAGGAGGAGCGCGATCATGCCGTCACCCCGGCGAAGGGATCGTCGGCGGGCTCGGCGCCTGCGGGCGTCTCGGCGCGGTAGGGTGCCAGATCCAGCACCTCCGCCTCGGCCAGTCCGAGGTCGATATGGGTGGCCATCAGCGCGGCGCCGCCCTCGGCCAGATGCGCGCGCACCGCCTCGGCGAAGAGCGCCACCGAGGCCGCATCGAGCGAGACGGTGGGCTCGTCCAGCACCCAGAGCGGGCGGCCCGTCACCAGAAGTCGCGCGAGCCCCAGCCGCCGCTTCTGGCCCGCGGACAGGTTCTGCGCCTGCCGGTCGGCGAGCGCCGCGAGGTTCATCCGCTGGATGGCGTGGGGGGCGCGGTCGGTGCCGTAGATCGCGGCCCAGAAGGCGAGGTTCTCGGCCACCGTCAGCGTGGCCTTCAGCCCGTCGGCATGGGCGGCATAGGCCACGGCCTCGGGCGGCATCGAGATCTCGCCCGCCACGGCCGGCTGCAGCCCTGCGACCGTCCGCAGGAGCGTCGTCTTGCCGATGCCGTTCGGCCCCCGCAGGATCAGCGCCGCCCCGCCCGAGAGCCCGAAGCTCACGCGCTCGAGCACGGTCACGCCGCCGCGGGCACAGGCGAGGTTGGTGACGGTCAGGTCCATGGGCCTGCCCTAGCGCATAAGCCGCGCCAGCGGAAGGGCTTCGGGGCCGCGGCCTCCGCGACCCGCGTCAGACCGGCAGGAGCGCGATGGCCACGCGGCGGCCTTCCGAGAGGAGCACGTTGTAGGTGCGGCAGGCGGCGGGCGAGGACATGGCTTCGACGCCGATCCCGGCCTCTTCCAGCGCGGCGCGGAAGGCCTGCGGCACATGGGCCACGTCCGCGCCCATGCCCACGAAGAGCACGTCGATCCGGTCGACCAGCGCGAGGGGGCCGGCCATGTCCTCGAGCCCGCCCCAGGGCCCCGCCCCCCAGGGCGAGATCAGGCAGGCGCCTTCCAGCACCTCGCCGCCGATGCGGAAATAGCCGGGCCCGTAGCCCTCGACGGGCTGGGCGCTGTCGTAGGTGATCTCGGTCAGGCGCATGGCGCATCCTCCGCTTCGGACCGCGCCTCGGGGCGCCGGTCGGGCATGGGCGGCGATCATGGCGGCCCGGCGGGGCCGCCGTCGCACGGCAGTCGGTCAGGCACAGACGCGACCGGAACGGCACAGGGCGATGGGTCCCGAACGGGATCGGGCGGCCTTGCGGCCGCCCGTCCGGTCAGGCGTCGATATTGGCGAACTGGGTGCCCGCCTTGCTGTCCTTCTTCGGCCCGCCCCGGTCCACGCCGAGATAGAGCACGATGTTCTTGGCCATGTAGATCGAGGAATAGGTCCCGATCACCACGCCGAAGGTGATGGCGAAGACGAAGCCGCGGATCACGTCGCCGCCGAAGACGAGAAGCGACACCAGCGCGATCAGCGTGGTCATCAGCGTCATGATCGTCCGGCTCAGCGTCTCATTGACCGAGAGGTTCATCACGTCGCGGAGCGGCATGGTCTTGTATTTGACGAGGTTCTCGCGCAGCCGGTCGAACACCACCACCGTGTCGTTGATCGAATAGCCAAGGACGGTGAGGAGCGCCGCGACCGTGGTCAGGTCGAACTTGATCTGGAAGAGCGCGAAGACCCCGATCGTCACCAGCACGTCGTGGATCAGGGCCGCGACCGAGCCCAGGGCGAACTGCCATTCGAACCTGAGCCAGATATAGACGGCGATGCCCGCGCAGGCCGCAGCGACCGCCATGATGGCCGACCAGATCAGCTCGCCCGAGACCTTCGGGCCCACCGACTCGACCGACGGAAAGGTGATGGACGGATCGACGGTCTTCAGCGCCTCCTCCACCTGGGCGATCTGCTCGGGCGTGATCGACTGCGCCCCGTCCTGCGCGCCGATGCGGACCATGGCCACATGCTGATCCGCGCGGAAGCCCGGGTCGAAGACCTCGGTGATCGAGATGTCGCCGAGCTCCTGCCCTTCGAGGGCCGCGCGATAGGCGGCCACGTCCACGGTCTGCGTCGATTCCGTGCGGATCGTCGTGCCGCCGCGGAAGTCGATCCCGAAGTTCAGCCCGAGCGCCAGCCAGGCCACGAGCGAGGCCGCCATCAGGAAGATCGAGAAGCCGAAGGTGACGGGCGCGGCCCAGAAGAAGTCGATGTTCGTCTTTTCGGGGCAGAGTTTGAGGCGGAAAGCCATGGGAGCTCCTCAGACGACGATGGTGCGCGGCCGCCGCCAGGCGAACCAGGTGGCGATCAGGATCCGGGTGACGTAGACGGCCGTGAAGACCGACGTGAAGATGCCGATGGTCAGCGTCACGGCGAAGCCGCGCACGGGCCCGGCCCCCACGAGGAACATGATGAGCGCCACGAGGAAGGTGGTGACGTTGGCATCGACGATGGCCGACAGGGCCTTCTCGAAGCCGAGTTCGATGGCGCGGCCCGGCTGCTTGCCCTGCCTCAGCTCCTCGCGGATCCGCTCGTAGATGAGCACGTTCGCATCCACCGCCACGCCGATGGTCAGCACGATGCCCGCGATGCCCGGCAGCGTCAGGGTCGCCCCCACCACCGACAGGAGCGCGATGATCGCCAGCATGTTGATGGCGAGCGCGACATTGGCCAGCACGCCGAACCAGCCGTAGCTTGCGATCATGAAGGCCACGACGGCGACCATGCCCACGATGGCGGCCGTCCGGCCGGCGTCGATCGAATCCTGACCGAGTTCCGGGCCGATGGTCCGTTCCTCGAGGAAGGTCATTTCGGCCGGCAGCGCCCCCGCACGCAGGAGGACGGCGAGCTCGGTGGATTCCTCGACCGAGAAGTTGCCGGTGATGATGCCGGACCCGCCCGCGATATGCGCCTGGATCACCGGGGCCGAGATCACCTCGTTGTCGAGGACGATCGCGAAGGGCTTGCCGATGTTCTGCGCCGTATAGTCGCCGAAGGCCCGCGCCCCCGAGGGATTGAAGCGGAAGCTGACCGCCGGCCGGTTGTTCTGGTCGAACGAGGGCTGGGCGTCGACGAGCTCCTCGCCGGTCACGACGGGCGAGCGGTCGAGGACGTAGAAGATCCCCTGCTCGTTGGCGGCCGGCAGCACGAGATCTCCGCTCGCGCTGCTCTGCGCGTCGGCGGTGCGGCCGAGCACCGGATGGAAGGTCAGCTTCGCCGTCGTTCCGATCAGCGACTTCAGCTCGGCGGCCGACCCGATGCCCGGCACCTGGATCAGGATCCGGTCCTCTCCCTGGCGCTGGATGGTGGGCTCGCGCGTGCCGACCTCGTCGACGCGGCGGCGGATGATCTCGAGGCTCTGCTGCACCGTCCGGCTGTCCATCGCCGTCTTCTCGGCGTCGGTCAGGCGGATCACCAGCACGTCGCCCTGGCTCGAGATCTCGATGTCGTTCTGCCCCATGCCCGTGAAGGACACGACGGGCTGGGCGAGCTTGCGCGCGGCCTCGAGCGCCGCCTGCATCCCCTCGGGGCGCGAGATCGCCACCCGGAGCTCGCCCGCCGGCGCGGTCTGCCGCCGGATCGATCCCACCTGATCGCGCAGGCCGCGGAGCGCATCGCGCACCTCCGGCCAGAGCCCGTCCATGCGCGCGGCATAGACGTCCTCGACCCGGACCTCGGCCAGAAGATGCGCGCCGCCGCGCAGGTCGAGGCCGAGGTTCACGATGTTGGAGGGCAGCCATTCGGGCCAGAGCCCCACCGCCGCCGTCTGCTCGGGAGTGGCGGTTCCCCCGGCCTTCTCGATGGCAGCGACCGCATCATTGTGACTCTCGACGCGGCTGTAGAAGAAGTTGGGCGCGGCATAGAGGATCGCGAGGGCACAGATGCCCCAGATCAGAACGCGCTTCCAAACGGGGAAATGGAGCATCTGGACCCGATCCGATCAGGCGGCAGCAGGTTCGGTCTTGGACATGACCTGAACGATGGTGGATTTCATCACGCGCACCTTCACGCCGTCGGCGATCTCGACATCGACGATGCCGTCCTCGTGGACCTTCACCACCTTGCCGACGATGCCGCCGCCGGTGAGAACCTGATCGCCACGGCGGAGCGCTTCCACCATCGCCCTGTGTTCCTTCAGTTTTTTCTGCTGAGGACGGATCAGGAGGAAATACATGATCACGAAGATCAGGATCAGCGGCACGAAACTGGTGAAGGCGCCGGCAGCACCGCCAGAGGCGGCCTGGGCGAAGGCGGGGGTCACGAACATTGTCGTCCTCTTGGATTCACCCGGGGATCAGGCCCGGACTTTGGCGGGGCGCACCCTAGCCGCGGGGTGCCGCGATGGCAAGCAAGCCATGGGCGCCCATATATGCACGCACCGCGCCGATCCAAGCCCATGAGGCGCAGGCCCCCGCAGGCGCAACGTCCGGTCTCCCGAGATGCCGGCCACGGGTCAGAGACGGGGCCGGCGCCGGGAACAGTCGCGCGCCCCTTCCGTTTCCCTCGTTAATCCCGGTGGCCGGAAGGCCCGAGCCGCCCCCCATCCGACGGAGGAGACACATGTCGAGGACCATCGCCATCGCCGCCGCGGCCCTTCTGGCCGCCCCCGCCCTTGCCTGGCCAGCCCTGGCCCAGCCCGCCCTGGCCCAGGACGTGCCGAGCAGGGCCCAGAACTCCGAGGACGCTCCCGGCCAACCCGGCTACGCCGAGCGGACGGCCACCTTCATGTCGGTCGAGGGCACGCCTCTCGGCAAGGCCACCATCGCCCCCCTGCCCCATGGCGTGCTGTTCACGCTCGACCTTCAAGGGTTGCCGCCGGAGAGCTGGCTTGGCTTTCACATCCACGAAACCGGCGAATGCGATGCAGGCACGGGCTTCGAATCCGCCGGCGGCCATTTCTCGATCTCGGACACCGATCACGGGCTGATGATGGAGGAAGGACCTCACTCGGGCGACATGCCGAACCAGTATGTCGGCGCCGACGGCATCCTGCGCGCGCAGGTCTTCAACACCTTCGTCCAGCTCGGCGGCGAGAATGCCTCGGATCTGACGGGGCGCGCCCTCATGCTTCATTCCGGGCCCGACGACTATGTGAGCCAGCCCGCGGGCGATGCGGGCGACCGGCTGGCCTGCGCTGTCATCGAATAGGCCGCAGGCAAGATTTCGGTTCACCTGACCGGAGGTATCGGGCATTAGAGGCCCGATCCTCCGGCACCGAAGGGCCGGGGGCTCGCCCTTCAGCCAAGGTGATCCCATGCACGACATCCGCATCATCCGCGAGTTTCCCGACCGCTTCGACACCGCGCTCTCGCGGCGCGGGCTCTCGGCGCTCTCGGGCGAGATCCTCGCCATCGACGAGGCGCGGCGGTCGAAGATCCTTGCCGCCGAGACCGCGCAGGCCGAGCAGAACCGGGCCTCCAAGGAGGTCGGTGCCGCCAAGGCCCGCGGCGACGAGGCCGAGTTCGAGCGGCTGCGCGCCCTCGTGGCCGAGAAGAAGGCCGAGGTGGCGCGGCTGAACGAGGAGGCCGCGGCCGAGGATGCGCGCCTGCGCGACATGCTGGTGGCGATCCCGAACCTGCCGCTCGACGAGGTGCCGGAGGGCCCCGACGAGAGCGCCAACGTGGAGATCCGCCGCTGGGGCACGCCGCGCGGCTTCAACTTCGCGCCGAAGGAGCATTTCGAGATCGCGGGCGTGAAGCCCGGGATGGATTTCGCCACGGCCGCCAAGCTCTCGGGCAGCCGCTTCGTGATGCTGAAAGGCGCGGTGATCCGCGTCCACCGCGCGCTGGCGCAGTTCATGCTCGACACCCATGTGACCGAGCACGGGCTGACCGAGACCTGGACGCCGGTTCTGGTCAAGGACGAGGCCATGTTCGGCACCGGCCAGCTGCCGAAATTCTCCGAGGACAGCTACCAGACCACGAACGGCTGGTGGCTGATCCCCACCGCGGAAGTCACGCTGACCAACTCGGTCGCGGGCGAGATCCTCGACGAGGCGCAACTGCCGATCCGCATGACCGCCCATACCCAGTGCTTCCGCTCGGAGGCGGGCAGCGCGGGCAAGGACACGTCCGGGATGCTGCGCCAGCACCAGTTCGAGAAGGTCGAGATGGTCTCGATTACCACGCCCGAGACCTCGCTGGCCGAACATGAGCGCATGACCGGCTGCGCCGAGGCGATCCTGCAGAAGCTGAACCTGCCCTACCGCACCATCGTGCTTTGCACCGGCGACATGGGCTTCGGCGCGACCAAGACCCACGATCTCGAGGTCTGGCTGCCCGGGCAGAACACCTACCGCGAGATCAGCTCGGTCTCGGTCTGCGGCGATTTCCAGGCGCGGCGCATGAACGCGCGCTTCCGCCCGGCGGGCGGCGGCAAGCCCGAGTTCGTCCATACGCTGAACGGCTCGGGCCTCGCCGTGGGCCGCTGCCTGATCGCGGTGCTCGAGAACGGACAGCAGGAGGACGGCTCGGTGGAGCTGCCCGAGGTGCTGCATCCCTATCTGGGCGGCAAGACCCGCATCTCGGCGGACGGCACGCTGGAGTGAGCGAAGATCGGGGGCGGCCCTTGCGGCCGCTTCCGACGCCTGAGGGGAAACCCTTCCGCAGAGCCGCGGCCAAGGCCGCGCGCGGCGTCAGCCGTTGCCCCAGATGACTTTCACATAGTTCTGCGTCTCGCGGTAGGGCGGGATCCCCGAATGTTTCTCGACCGCCTGCGGCCCGGCATTGTAGGCCGCGAGCGCGAGCTGCCAGGTGCCGAACTTGTTGTACATCATCTTGAGGTAACGCGCCCCGCCTTCGAGATTCTGATGCGGGTCGTTGATGTTCACCCGCAGAAGCTGCGCCGTGCCCGGCATCAGCTGGGCCAGCCCCGTGGCGCCCTTCACCGACACCGCGCCGGGGTTCCAGCCCGATTCCTGCTGCACGAGCCGGAGATAGAGATCCTCGGGCACGCCATGCTTGCGCGCCGCGGACTTGGCCGATTCGAGGAACTCGCCCTTGTAGCGGCCGTTGTAGCGCGCCGTCGGCAAGGCCGCGGCCAGCGTCTCGACCTTCGGCTTCAGCCGGGTGGAACTCTCGTATTGCTGCGACAGGCGCCCGTCGAGAAGTCGCGTCTGCGACTTGAAGATTCCCGCCCGGCTCATCGTGGATCGCTGGATCTTCAGCCCGTCGGCCAGACCCTCGGTCGGGCCCGAGGCAAGACCCAAGCCCACGACCGCCGCGCCCAATGCACCGATCAATCGCCGCATGAAAACAACCTTCATCTGTCCCGCCCGCACATTACACGGATTGCCGGCAAGTTCGCCACCCTTTTGAACACAACCGGGACGGGTGAGGACGCGCGCCGCGCGGGTCCCGGCCCGGCGCGTCCGTGCGGCGTTGCGGGTGCGGCCCGCTCGGTGTAGCCATTCCGTTAACCACATCCGGGGCATCCTTCCCCGGCCAAAGGATTCGGAGGAAGCATGGCGGGCTCGGTCAACAAGGTCATCATCATCGGCAATCTCGGCCGCGATCCCGAGGTGCGCAGCTTCCAGAATGGCGGCAAGGTGGTGAACCTCCGGATCGCCACGTCCGAGCAATGGCGCGACCGCGCTTCGGGCGAGCGGAAGGAGCGCACCGAATGGCACTCGGTCGCCATCTTCGACGAGAACCTGGCGCGGGTGGCGGAGCAGTATCTGCGCAAGGGCTCGACCGTCTATATCGAGGGCCAGCTCGAGACGCGGAAGTGGCAGGACCAGTCGGGTCAGGACCGCTATTCGACCGAGGTCGTGCTGCGCCCGTTCCGGAGCTCGCTGACGATGCTCGGCGGGCGCGGCGAAGGATCGGGCGCCGGCGGCGGCATGGGCGGTGGCGGCTACGAGGATCGCGGCGGGCCGGACAGCTACGACAATTACGGCAGCAGCCCCCGCGGCGGCGCCTCCTCGGGCGGCGCCTCGAGCGGCGGCGGCGGCCGCCGGAACGACCTCGACGACGAGATCCCGTTCTAAGACCGCCTCGGCCCTGAAGGGAGCCGGTCGGATCCTGCGGCGGCCCACGCCACGCAGGAGCCTTCCGGCACTCGGCGAGTGCCCGCGCGGGCCCGAAGCCCGGAGCGGTCAGCCGCTCCGGGCGCGCGCCGCCTCAGCCGCGCGCCTCGGGATCGAAGCGCAGAAGGCGCAGCGCGTTCAGCGTCACCAGCACGGTGGCGCCCGTATCGGCAAGGATCGCGATCCAGAGCCCGGTGATCCCCAGGACCGAGGTCACGAGGAATACCCCCTTCAGCCCCAGCGCCACCGCGATGTTCTGGCGGATGTTGCGCATGGCGGCACGGGCGAGGCGGATCTGGGCCGGCACATCCGTCACCCGGTCGCGCAGGATCGCCGCATCCGCGGTCTCGAGCGCCACGTCGGTGCCCGAACCCATGGCCACGCCCACGCTCGCGGCTTTCAGCGCGGGCGCATCGTTGATCCCGTCGCCGATCATCATCACGCCCCCCTGCCCCGCCATCTCGCGGATGGCGGCGAGCTTGTCCTCGGGGCGCATCTGCGCACGAAAGCCGGTGCCGAGCCGGGCCGCGATGGCCTCGGCGGTGCGGGCATTGTCGCCGGTGAGGATCGTGGCGCTCACGCCCATCCGGCCCAGCTGCCGCACCGCCTCGGCCGCATCCGCCCGCGGCTCGTCGCGCAGCGCCAGAAGTCCCAGCGCCCGACCCTCGCGGAAGAGGACGGTGACGGTCTTGCCCTCTGCCTCGAGCGCCTCGGCGCGGCCGCGGGTCCCGGCATCGAGCACGCCCCTTTCGGTCGCGAAGGAGGGGCTCGCGACCCAGAGGGGTTCCCCCTCGACACGGGCCTCGGCCCCCCGCCCGGCAAGACTGCGCGCGGCCTCGGCCGGCAGTTCGGGCGCGCCCGCGGCCTCGGCCCGCGCAAGGATCGCCTGAGCGAGCGGATGGGCCGAGCCGCGCTCGACCGCGGCGGCCAGCGCCAGCACCCTGACCTCGGCCTCGCCGCTCAAGGTCACGACATCCGTCACCTCCGGCCGCCCGCGCGTGAGCGTGCCGGTCTTGTCGAAAGCCACCTGCCGCACCGCGGCCGCGGCCTCGATCACCGCGCCGCCCTTCATCAAGAGGCCGCGGCGCGCGCCCGAGGCCAAAGCCGAGGCGATGGCGGCCGGAACCGAGATCACCAGCGCGCAGGGGCAGCCGATCAGGAGGAGCGCCAGACCGCGATAGATCCAGGTGGACCAGTCGGCCCCCGCGGCGAGCGGCGGCAGCACGGCCACGGCCACGGCCAGCCCCACGATCAGCGGCATGTACCAGCGGCTGAAGCGGTCGATGAACCGCTCGGTCGGGGCGCGGGCCTCCTCGGCCTCCTCGACCAGTCGGACGATGCGCGCGATCGTGTTGTCTTTCGCCGCGCGCGTGACGCGGATGCGCAAGGCCGCATCGGTCGCGACCGCCCCCGCGAAGACCGCCTCGCCCGGGCCCCGGGTCACCGGGATGCTCTCGCCCGTCACGGGGCTCTCGTCGATCCCGCCCTGCCCCTCGAGGATCTCGCCATCGGCCGGGAGGCGCTCGCCCGGACGGACGCGGACGATCTGACCGGGCCGCAGGCCGGCCGCAGGCACCTCCACCGTGCGTCCGTCCCGCTCGAGCCGCGCGGTCTCGGGCACGAGGCGCGAGAGGGCGCGGATCCCGTCGCGGGCGCGGCTCGCCGCCACCCCTTCCAGCACCTCGCCCACGGCGAAGAGGAAGATCACGAGCGCAGCCTCCTCCGCCGCGCCGATGAAGAGCGCGCCCGCGGCCGCGACCGTCATCAGCCCTTCGATGGTGAAGGGCTGGCCGAGCCGCAGCGCGGCCCAGGCGCGTCGGGCGATGGGCACGAGCCCGATGAGGCAGGCCAGCGCGAAGGCAACCGGCCCGACCGGCCCGGGCACCAGCGCCTCGACGGCCCAGGCACAGGCCAGAAGCACCCCGGTCAGAAGGACGAGGCGACCCTTCGCGGTTAGGTACCAGGCACCCGGCTCGGCCGCCTCATGGCTGTGGGCATGACCGTGGCCGGGATCCTGCGCGTTCTGCGCGCCGGAAGCGCAGGCGCCGCCGCAGCCGCAGGCGCCCTCGGCGGAGGCGTCGGGCAGGACGAAGGGCCGCGCCTCGGCCCGCGGCGCGATGCCGAAGCCGAGCTTGCGCACCGTGGCCTCGACCGCCTCGGGCGCGCCCTGTCCTTCGTCGAGCGTGAGCTTCAGCCGCTCGGACATGATCGCCACCTCGACGCCGCTCACCCCCGGCAGCCGCCCCACCGCATCGCGGATCTTGCCTGCGCAGGAGGCGCAATCCATCCCCGTCACGCGCCACTCGCGCACCGCTCCACTCGTCTCGTCCGTCATCTCACTCTCCCGCCCGAGGGCGCTTGTCCTCAACGACTCAGCAACCTAATGTCTCTAGCAACTATAGGTTCAAGGGGTTTCTCATGCTCACGATCGGAAAACTTGCCGAGGCTGCCGGCGTGAAGGTGCCCACGATCCGCTATTACGAGCAGATCGGCCTGCTGCCGCCGCCCGAGCGCAGCGCGGGCAACCAGCGGCTTTACGGGAACCGCGCGGAGGAGCGGCTGGCCTTCATCCGCCATGCGCGCGACCTGGGCTTCCCGCTCGAGGCGATCCGGGATCTGCTGAGCCTCTCGGACCGGCCCGACCAGTCCTGCGAGGCGGCCGACGCCATCGCGCGGGCGCAGCTCTCGGCGGTGCGGGCGCGGATCGGGCGGCTGCGCGCGCTCGAGGCGGAACTCGAGCGCATGATCGGCCAGTGCGCCCATGGCACGATCGCCGATTGCCGGGTGATCGAAGTGCTGGGCGATCATGCCCATTGCGCGCACGAGCACCGGAAGGAGCCCTGATGGGACTGTCGCTGGCGGCCTATGCGGGGGCGGCGCTGGCCGAGATAGCGGGATGTTTCGCGGTCTGGGCCTGGTGGCGGCTGGGCGCCTCGGCGCTCTGGCTCGTGCCGGGGGCCCTGTCGCTCGGCGCCTTCGCCTGGCTTCTGGCGCTGACCCCGGTCGAGGTGGCGGGCCGTTCCTATGCGGTCTATGGCGGGATCTATGTGGCGGCCTCGCTCCTCTGGCTCTGGGCCGTCGAGGGCGTGCGTCCCGACCGCTGGGACATGGGCGGCGCGGCCCTCGTCCTTGCCGGGGCGGCGGTGATCCTCTGGGCGCCGCGGGGCTGAGGCGGCAGCGC
>NZ_MABH01000030.1 GCF_001720585.1 Cereibacter johrii
CCCGGTCCGGGGCAGGGGCTCCCGGGGGCGGAGGGAGCGAGGCCGCGGGCAGGTCGAGGCAAGTCCCTGCCGCCGCAACGATCCGAGGGCAGGGTGGCGCGTTTCCTTGGGGCGAAAGCAGCATCTTTTGGGGTGCTGCGAGCCGTGCTACTGCGGCGGCGGCCTTCGGATCCGGCTCTGTCGCGCCGGAGGGGGCCGGCGACCCGGCGCGGCAGGTCAGGGACGATCCGGGGCCGCGCGGCCCGAGGGCCGCCCGCGGCGAAGGATCGAGGGGAAGAGGCGGATGAGCGAGGCGACACGAGGGGCGGAGGCCATCGACTTCGGGCCCGACGCGCAGGATCTGCTCTGGCTGTCGCAGGATCTGGTCGCGGTCTTCGATGCCGACGACCGGCTTTGCGCCGCCAATCCGGCCTATTGCGAGACCTTCGACTGCGACCCGGCCGAGGCGCCCTCGTGGCGCCAGATCATGCGGCGGAACCACGCGATGCGGCAGGGCGCGCTGATCGCCGCCGAGGATTTCGAGGGCTGGCTCGCGGCCGCGGCCGCGAGTCGCGGCCAGGTGGCCTTCCGCGCCTACGAGGCGGCGCTCCACGACGGGCGCTGGCTCTGGATCACCGAGACGGTGGCGCCGGACGGGCGGATGCTCGTCCATGCGACCGATGTGACGCGGCTGCGCTCGGAGAGCCTTGCGCTGCGCAGCGAGCGGGATGCGGCGCAGCGGGCCTCCTGGACCGATCCGCTGACCGGGGTGCCGAACCGGCGCTTCGTGATGGATCGTCTGGAACGCTGGCTCGACCAGCAGCCCCGCCACGGCACCTTCGGCACCCATGCGCTGGCGGTGATGG
Organism: Cereibacter johrii; assembly: GCF_001720585.1. Taxonomy (GTDB): domain Bacteria; phylum Pseudomonadota; class Alphaproteobacteria; order Rhodobacterales; family Rhodobacteraceae; genus Cereibacter_A; species Cereibacter_A johrii. Next base: position 846 of record NZ_MABH01000030.1, read on the forward strand.
ACCTCGACCGGTTCAAGCAGGTGAACGACCTCTACGGCCATACGGTCGGCGATGCGGTGCTGGTCTCCTTCTGCCGCATCACGACGGCCAGCATCCGCGCCGTCGACCTCTTCGGCCGGTTCGGCGGCGAGGAATTCGTGCTCTTCATGCCGAACTGTCCGATGGACACGGCGCGGGCGCGGCTCGAACGGTTGCAGCAGGCGCTGGCCTCGGCGGTGGTCTCGCGCGATCAGCCCGCGCTGCGCTGCACCTTCTCGGCGGGGCTCGTCGCGATGCGGCGCGACAAGGACGTGCATCACGCGATCCGCCGCGCCGACCGGCTGCTCTACCGCGCCAAGGCCGACGGACGCGCCTGCGTGCGGATGGAGGTCTGAGGCGAGGGACCGCCGGGGGCGGGCGGACAAGGCGACCGGCGCCGCTTGCGGGCGGAGCCCTGCGCGGGATCAGGCGCGCTCGCGGGCGGCGCGGTCGATCAGGGCGATCCCCTCGGGGATCCGTTCGGCCGCGATCGAGGCGTAGCCCAGCCGGAAGACCGGGCAGCGCGCGGGCGGCGTCTCGAAGAAGACCGAGCCCGGCTCGATCAGCACGCTGTCGGCATGGAGCCGCGCGGCGAGCGCCTCGCTGTCGGTGCCCGCGGCGCTGACCCAGACGCTGGAGCCGCCCTGCACCGCCGCCCCCTCGATCCGGAGGCTCGAGGCCGCCAGCGCCTCCTCGAGCACGCGGCGGCGGGCCTTCAGCGTCTGGCGCAGCCGCACGATATGGGCGTCGTAATGGCCGAGCGCGAGGAAATAGGCGGTGATGCGCTGGAGGTGGCTCGGCGGATGGCGCAGGATCATGGCGCGCAGCGCCCGCGCCCGCGCGATGAAGGGGGCAGGGGCCACCATGTAGCCGATGCGCAGGCCCGGAAAGAGCGACTTCGAGAAGCTGCCGATATAGATCACCCGTCCCGAGCCATCGAGCGACTTCAGCGCCGGAGCGGGCGGCGCGAGATAGGACATCTCGAAATCGTAATCGTCCTCGATGATGAGCGCGTCGAGCTCTTCCGCGCGGCGCAGAAGCTCTTGCCGGCGGGCCAGCGGCATGGTGGCGCCGGTGGGGATATGGTGGCTCGGCGTGGCGATCACGAGGCGCGTGGCCTCGGGCAGCCGCGCCGGATCGAGGCCCATCGCATCGACCGGCAGGAAGTGGATCGGGCTGCTGGCGCGGCGCAGCGTCTCGGCGAAATCGGGATAGCCCGGCTCCTCGGTCACGGCGAGCCGGTCGATCCGGGCCAGAAGCTCGACCGCGAGATAAAGCGCGTTCTGCGCGCCGAGCGTGACCAGAACCTCGTCCGGCTCGGCCTGAAAGCCGCGGCGGGGCAGGGTGTTCGAGCAGATGTAATCGACGAGCAGCGGATCGTCTGCGCCGTAGCGGTCGGCCGAGAGCTCCGAGAAGTCGCGGGTGCCGAGGGCGCGGCGCGCGCAGTCGCGCCAGGCGTGATGGTCGAAGAGGGCGGGATCGACCTGCCCGAAGATGAACGGATAGCGGAAGGCGCGCCAGTTCGAGGGCTTGCGGATCACGCGGCGCGGCTGGTCGTGCTCGGCCCACCAGTCGTCCCAGCGCACGAGCCCGGCCCGCGCGCGGGCGCCGGCCACCGGCTCCATCCGGCGATGGGGGACGGTGGCCGCGACCGCGATGCCGGAGCGGGGCAGGGCCTCGAGATAGCCCTGGCTGATGAGATCCTGATAGACGAGCGTCACCGTCATCCGCGACACCCCGAGCCCCTGGGCGAGGCGGCGGCTCGAGGGCAGGCGCGCGCCGGGGCGGGCACGGGATTCGAGGATGGCGCGCACCACCGCCGCCGCCAGACGGCCCTGCAGCGTCGGCGCGTCGTCGCGCAGGAAGATCGCCTCGATCGGGATCCGGCTCTGCATCTGGACCTACATTCGCTTTGAACTGGACATATCCGAGCGGACCGCCTGCGGCAATATGTCGTCATGGATTCGCCACAAGAGCGAGCCGCCAACAGAGAGAAAGAGACCCACATGACCCATGCCCAGAATTTCCTCGCCGGAACCGCCCTGGCCCTGCTGGCCGCCCTGCCGGCCTGGGCCGAAGAGTTCCGCATCGCCGTGGGCGATGGCGCGGGCGGCACGCAGGAGGCGCTCGGCAAGGCCTTTGTCGCGGCGCTCGAGAAGGAGTCGGGCGGCGAGATGACGGGCAAGCTGTTCCTGAACGGCCAGCTCGGCGACGAGCAGGACACGGTGACGGCCGCGGCCACCGGCACGCTCGACTTCTCGATCCTCGCCATCAACAACATCACGCCCTTCTCGCCCTCGGTGGGCACGCTGACGCTGCCCTATGTCATCCTGAGCCAGGAAGATGCCGAGACGCTCACGCAGGGCGAGGTCGGCCGGCAGATGATCGAGAAGACGATCGAGGATGCGGGCGTGCGGATCATCGGCTGGGGCTATTCGGGCTTCCGGGTGCTCACCAATTCGAAGAAGCCCGTGGCCTCGGTCGAGGACATGCAGGGGCTGATCGTGCGCGTTCCCAAGAACGAGATCATGATCGAGACCTACAAGAGCTGGGGCATCAACCCCACGCCGATGGCCTGGGGAGAGACCTTCGCGGCGCTTCAGCAGAAGGTCGTGGACGGGCAGGACAATCCCTACATGACCGTCTATGCGATGAAGTTCGACGAGGTGCAGAAATATGTCACCGAGCTGCGCTACATCTTCTCGATCGAGCCGCTGATCGTGAGCGAGGCCCTGTTCGAGGGGCTGAGCGAGGAGAAGCAGGCGCAGATCCTCGCCGCGGGCGAGGCGGCGACGCAGGCCTCGTCGGCCTTCCTGCGCGAGCAGGAGAGCCGGATCCGCGACGAGCTCGTGGCGCGCGGCATGGAGATCACGCCGCCTGCGGACGGCGAGAAGGCCTTCATCGAGCTGGCGACCACCCAGGTCTGGCCCAAGTTCGCCGACCAGATCGGCGGCATCGAGGTGCTGAACGGCGTCCTGACCTCGCTCGGCCGGCCCACGGTCCAGTAACCGCCCCTTCGTCCGCGCGACGCGTCTTCCAGCCCTCTGTCGGAGGCCTCTTATGCCTGCTGTCTGGTCGTTCCTGGACAGGTTCGAAAGCCATGTCTGCCGGGTGATCCTCGCCCTCTTCGTGACGCTGCTCTTCGTGCAGATCGTCGCCCGGCAGGCCTTCGGCTTCTCGATCACCTGGATCGAGGAACTGTCGGTCATCCTGTTCGTGTGGTTCGCCTATTTCGGTGCCGCCTATGCGGCCCGGATCGCGGCCCACAACCGGGTGTCGTTCCATCTGAACGCGCTGCCCCGCGCCAAGGCGCGCCTCGTCGAGGCGGTGGGCGACCTGTTCTGGATCGGATTCAACCTCGTCTTCATCTGGCAGTCGGTCCAGTTCATCGACCGGCTGAAACCCTTCGTGAAGGCGCAGACGCTGGGCTGGCAGATGCGCTACGTCTATCTCGTGCTGCCCATCGCCTTCGCGCTGATGACGCTGCGCATCCTGCAGGTCAATTACATGAAGCTCGTCCAAGGCGTCGATCCGCGCGACCCCGACCGCGCCGAGGTCGAGGACATGATGGAACTGGCGGAGGACGAGATCCGCCACTTCGACGAGCGGGGTCGCAAGTGATGGACGGCCTTTTGATCGAAGTCCTGTTCGGGGCCTTCTTCGCCCTCATGCTTCTCGGCGCGCCGATCACCGTGGCGCTCGGGGTCTCGGCGCTGGCCGCCATGGTCTACATGGGCGACAACCCGATCAAGATGGTGCAGATGGCCTGGTCCTCGGTGGGATCCTTCCCGCTGATGGCGCTGCCCTCCTTCATCCTCGCCGGGGCGCTGATGGAGGCCGCGGGCCTCTCGCGGCGGCTCATTGCGGTGGCCGAAAGCCTCGCCGGTCCCTTCACGGGGGGCCTCTCGGCCGCCACGATCATGGCCTGCCTTTTCTTCGGCGCGATCTCGGGCTCGGGGCCGGCCACCACGGCGGCGGTGGGGATGCTGATGATCCCGGCCATGTCGCGGCAGGGCTACGGGCCGGGCTATGCGGCCTCGGTCACGGCGGCGGCGGGCGGGCTCGGGATCATCATCCCGCCCTCGATCCCGATGGTGATCTTCGGCATCTCGGCCATGGGGCTCGCCCCGCCGCCCGAGGCCATCGCGGCGCATGGTCCCTTCCAGTCGGTCTCGATCTCGAAGCTCTTCATCGCGGGCTTCGTGCCGGGGGTCATCATGGCGGGCGGGCTTCTCATCATGAACTACATCCGCTGCCGGATGCGGGGCTTCCGCGGCTCGGCCGCGCCGCTCTCGGCCCGCAACGTGGCCCGCGCCTGCTATCAGGGCTTCTGGGCGCTGCTCGCCCCGGTCGTGATCCTGGGCGGCATCTATTCGGGCTTCTTCACCCCCACCGAGGCCGCCATCGTGGCGATCTTCTACACGCTCTTCGTCGGGATCTTCATCTACCGCGAGCTGGATCTGGCCGAGGTCATCAAGGCGCTCGACACGACCACCTGGCTTGCGGGGCGCGTGCTGCTCGTCCTCTTCGCGGCCACGATCTTCGGCCGGGTGCTGGTCGAGAACAACATCCCCGGCGTGATCGCGGGCGGCGTTCTGGGGCTCACCACCAACATCCATGCGATCTGGGCCATGGTGATCGGGATGCTGCTCATCGTCGGCATGTTCATGGAGACGCTCGCTGCCATCATGATCCTCGTGCCGGTGATGCTGCCCGTGGCCTACATGGTGGGCATCGACCCGATCCACTTCGGGATCGTGATGATCTGCACGCTCTCGGTCGGCTTCCAGACCCCGCCCCTCGGCGAGAACCTCTTCATCGCCTCGGGCATCTCGGGCGTCTCGATCGAGCGGATCAGCCTGCGCGCGCTGCCCTTCGCGGCCGCCTCGGTCGCCGCAATCTTCATCATCGCCAGCTTCCCCGAGCTTGCCCTCTGGCTGCCCCGGGCGATGGGCTACTAGTTCCAAGGAGACGTTCCATGTCGACCCCTCTCACCGCCAGCGACCTGGCGGCCCTCTTCGACGCCTTCAACCGCCACGACATCGACGCCGTCATGGCCCCCTTCGCCGAGGATTGCGTGTTCTACACGGTGGCGGGCGAGGCCGAGCACGGCACCCGGATCGAGGGCCGCGAGGCCATCGCCCGCGCCTTCACCGGGGTCTGGACCGCGATGCCGGACGTGCAATGGGCCGACCACAGCCACTTCCTGTCCGAGGACGGCACCCGCGGCGTGAGCCAGTGGACCTTCCGCGCCACCAACCCCGACGGCACGCGGATCGAGGTGGAGGGCGCGGACCTCTTCCGCATCGAAAACGGCCGGATCGTCGAGAAGCAGGCGCTCCGCAAGCAGCGCCCGTTCCTTCCCGCCCGGTGATCCGCCATGAACGCCCTCGACAGACACCGGCCGGTGCCGTTCGATCCCCTCTACGATCCGATGACGGCGCGCAGCCTCGGCCCCGGCAGCGCCTATGCGCCGACCTACTGGATCGGCACGGCCGGGCCCGCCCCCGCCGATGACGGTCCGGTGACGCGGGACATGGATGTGGATGTGGTGGTGATCGGCTCGGGCTACACGGGCCTTTCGACCGCGCTCCATCTGGCGCGCGAGCACGGGATCCGCGCCACGGTGCTGGAGGCCAACGGCGTGGCCTACGGCTGCTCGACCCGCAACGGCGGCCAGGCCCAGATCAGCGCGGGCCGGCTCAAGCGCAGCCAGTGGATCGAGCGCTGGGGCCTCGATGTGGCGCGCGGGATGCATGGCGAGATGGTCGAGGCCTTCGCCCTGTTCCGCGGCCTCCTGCGCGATCCCGCCATCGACTGCGAGCCGCAGGACGGCGGCCATTACTACATCGCCCACAAGGAGGGCGTGCTGCCCGCGCTGGAGAAGGAGGCGGCGCTCCTGCGCGAGCGCTTCGGCTACGACGCGCGGATGCTCTCGCGCGAGGAGCTGTTCCGCACCGCCGTGCGCGACGAGGAGGCCCACGGCGCCATGTGGGAGGCCGACGGGGTGGCGATCCATGCGGCCAAGCTCGCCTTCGGCTATCTCAACGCCGCGCGCGGGCAGGGCGCCACGGTCCATCCCGACAGCCCGGTGCAGGGCTGGGAGCTGAAGGGGGGCGTGCATCACCTGCGCACGCCCGGCGGCACGGTGCGCGCCCGGCGCGTGGCGGTGGCCACAGCCGCCTATGCCACGCGGTCCCTGCACGGGCGGCTGCGCGACCGGGTGATGCCGATCCTGTCGAACAGCGTGGTCACGCGGGTGCTCACCCCGGCCGAGCTCGATGCCGTGGGCATCCGCACGGGCTCGCCCCTGACCGACACCCGCACGCTGCGCCATTATTACCGGCTGCTGCCCGACAACCGGCTTCAGATCGGCTCGCGCGCGGCGATCACGGGCCGCGACGCGGCCAACCCCGCGCATCTCGATGCGCTGCGCGCCGCGATCGGCCGCAAGTTCCCGGCGCTCCGCGGCGTCGAGCTCGACTACAGCTGGTGGGGCTGGGTCGATGTGAGCCACGACATGATGCCCCGCATCACCGCCGTGCCGGACGTGCCGGGCATGTTCTACGCGCTCGGCTACGGCGGCAACGGCGTGATGTATTCCGCCATGGCCGGGCGGCGGCTCGCGCAGCTGGTGGCGGGCGAGGCCGTGCCGCGCCTGCCGATCTTTCAGACCGAACTGCCCCACGAGGGCTGGAAGACGCCGTTCCGGCGCCTCGGCCAGTGGGGTCTCTATCACCTCTATCACTATCGCGACGAGCGCGGATAAGGAGCCAACGCCATGAGAATGACCACCGAAGAGGCCTTCGTGAAGGTCCTGCAGATGCACGGCATCGAACATGCGTTCGGGATCATCGGCTCGGCCATGATGCCGGTGTCGGATCTGTTCCCGAAGGCCGGGATCACCTTCTGGGATTGCGCCCACGAGACGAACGCGGGCCTGATGGCCGATGGCTTCACCCGCTCGACGGGCAAGATGTCGATGGCCATCGCCCAGAACGGCCCCGGCGTCACCGGCTTCGTGACGCCGGTCAAGACCGCCTACTGGAACCATACGCCGCTGCTGCTGGTGACGCCGCAGGCGGCCAACAAGACCATCGGGCAGGGCGGCTTCCAGGAGATGGAGCAGATGCGGCTCTTTGCCGATTGCGTCTGCTATCAGGAGGAGGTCCGCGACCCCTCGCGCATCCCCGAGGTGCTGAACCGGGTGATCCTGCAGGCCTGGCGCAACAGCGCGCCGGCGCAGATCAACATTCCCCGGGACATGTGGACCCAGGTCATCGATGTCGAGCTGCCGCAGATCGTGGCCTTCGAGCGGCCCGCGGGCGGCGAGGAGGCGGTGGCCGAGGCGGCGCGGCTTCTGTCGGGGGCGCGCTTCCCGGTGATCCTGTCGGGGGCGGGCGTGGTGCTCTCGGGCGCGATCCCGGATCTCGCGCGGCTGGCCGAGCGGCTCGACGCGCCGGTGGCCTCGAACTACCAGCACAACGACAGCTTCCCCGGCAGCCATCCGCTCGCCGTGGGCCCTCTGGGCTACAACGGCTCGAAGGCCGCGATGGAGCTGATCGCCAAGGCCGACGTGGTGCTGGCGCTCGGCACGCGGCTCAATCCCTTCTCGACGCTGCCGGGCTACGGCATCGACTACTGGCCGCGCGAGGCCAAGATCATTCAGGTCGACATCAACGCCGACCGGATCGGTCTGACGAAGAAGGTCACCGTGGGCATTCAGGGCGATGCGGCCAAGGTGGCGCGCGCGATCCTGGCCCAACTGGGCGAGGGCGCGGGCGATGCGGGCCGCGAGGAGCGGCGGCATCTCGTGGGGCAGACCAAGTCGCGGTGGGCGCAGGAGCTGTCGAGCCTCGACCACGAGGAGGACGATCCGGGCACCGAATGGAACGCGGGCGCGCGCACGCGCGATGCCGATCTGATGAGCCCGCGGCAGGCCTGGCGCGCGATCATGCAGGCGGTGCCGGCCGAGGCCATCGTCTCGTCCGACATCGGCAACAACTGCGCCATCGGCAACGCCTATCCGAGCTTCGAGGCCGGGCGGAAATATCTGGCGCCGGGCCTCTTCGGCCCCTGCGGCTACGGCTTCCCGGCGATCCTCGGCGCCAAGATCGGCAATCCCGGCACGCCGGTCATCGGCTTCGCGGGCGACGGCGCCTTCGGCATCTCGATGAACGAGATGACCGCCTGCGGCCGCGAGGACTGGCCCGCCATCACCATGGTGATCTTCCGCAACTACCAGTGGGGCGCGGAAAAGCGGAACACGACCCTCTGGTACGACAACAACTTCGTGGGCACCGAGCTCGACCGCGACACGAGCTATGCGGCCATCGCCCGGGCCTGCGGCGCGCATGGGGTGCAGGTGCGCAGCCAGTCCGAGCTGACGGCGGCCTTGCACGAGGCGGTCGAGCGGCAGATGAAGGCGCGCGAGACCACCTTCATCGAGGTGCTGCTCAACCAGGAGCTGGGCGAGCCCTTCCGCCGCGATGCGATGAAGAAGCCCGTGGTGGTGGCGGGGATCGACCCGGCCGACATGCGCCCGCAGAAGGGCGCGGCCTGAGCCCTTCCCGGGGGCCGGCCCGGTCCGGCCCCTATGCGACCCCGGCGACGGCTGTCCGGCGCTGCCGCCGGGCAGGCCTCTCCGGCCTGCTTTCCCGGCCCCGCCTTTCCGGGCGCGGGGCCGTCGCCCGACTGTCCGGCGCTGCCTGCCGGGCAGGCTTCTCCGGCCCCGGCCTTCGGGGCCCCGCGTTTCTGGAATGACATGATGACCCTGACCCTCGGCGCGACGCGCCGGACGATTGCGGAAGCCTTTCCGGGCGTCGCCGTCTCGGCGCTGGTGGCGGCGACGGCGCAGTTCCTGTCGGAACATTACGGGGCGCCGGCGATGCTCATGGCGCTGCTTTTGGGCCTCGCGCTGAACTTCCTGTCCGAGGAGGGCACCCGCACCGCCCCGGGCGTGGCCTTCACCGCCCGCACCGTGCTGCGCCTCGGCGTGGCGCTTCTGGGGGCGCGGATCTCGGTCGAGATGCTGGCGGGCCTCGGGCCCGCGGCCATCGGGCTCGTGGTGGCGGGCGTGGTGCTGACCATCGGCTTCGGCCTCGCCGCCGCCCGGCTCGTGGGGCGCGACTGGAGCTTTGCGCTGCTCACCGGCGGGTCGGTCGCGATCTGCGGCGCCTCGGCCGCCATGGCGATCGCCGCGGTGCTGCCGCGCCATCCCCGCTCCGAGCGGGATCTGGCCTTCACGGTCCTGTCGGTCACGGTGCTCTCGACCGTGGCGATGGTGCTTTATCCGATGCTTTCCGGCCTCTTCGCCTTCACGCCGCGCGACAGCGGCGTCTTCCTCGGCGGCACGATCCACGATGTGGCGCAGGTGGTGGGGGCGGGCTTCTCCATCGGCCCCGAGACCGGCGAGACGGCGACGCTCGTCAAGCTCATCCGCGTGTCGATGCTGGCGCCCGTGGTGCTCTGCTTCTCGCTCGTGATCCGGGCCCGGGGGCTCGCCGAGCGCGAGGGCGGCAAGCGCCCGCCGCTCCTGCCCGGGTTCGTGCTGGGCTTTCTCGTGCTGGCGGCCCTCAATTCGGCGGGCCTCGTGCCGCCGGTTCTGGCCGACTGGGCGGGCGTGCTGAGCCGCTGGGCGCTGCTCATCGCCATCGCCGCCGTCGGCATCAAGACCTCGCTCGCGCGGATGCTCGACGTGGGCGGCGTGGCCATCGGCCTGATCGTGGCCGAAACGATCTTCCTCGGCGTCTTCGTCGTCGCCGGCCTGCATTTCCTGAGCTGAGGATTTCCCCATGAAGCCGCTCGAGCGCATCCTTGCCACGGCCCGTGCCCATCCGCGCCACATCCTGCTGCCCGAGGGCGAGGATGCGCGCGTGGCTCTGGCCGCGCGGCGCCTGACCGAGGAGGGGCTCGCGCGCGTGAGCCTGATGAACGGGCCCGAGATCGCGGGCGTGACCCGGATCTGCCCGGCCGAGGCCCCGGACCTGCCCGAGCTGGCCGACCGCTGGCACCGGATGCGGGCGGCAAAGGGCATGACCGGCGCGCAGGCGCTGATCGAGATGCGCGACCCGATCCGGCAGGCCGCGATGCGGGTGCGGATGGGGCTTGCCGACGGGACGGTGGCGGGGGCGGTGGCCACCACCGCCGACACGGTGCGGGCCGCGCTCCAGATCATCGGCCGGGCCGAGGGCGCGCCGCTCGTCTCGAGCTTCTTTCTCATGCTCGCCTGCGAGGGCGGGGCGCCCATCCGGGGCGGCATGATCTTCGCCGACTGCGGACTGGTGGTCGATCCCGACGCGGAGGGGCTCGCCGCCATCGCCCGCGCCTCGGCCGAGAGCTGCCGGACGCTTCTGGGCGAGGAGCCGCGCGTGGCGCTTCTGTCCTTCTCGACCGCCGGGTCGGCCGACCATCCGAGCCTCGGCAAGATCCGCGAGGCGCTGCGCCTGATCCGTGCGGCCGAGCCGGCGCTGGAGGTGGATGGCGAGATCCAGTTCGACGCGGCGCTCGACGATGCGATCCGCGCGCGCAAGGCGCCGGGCAGCCGGCTCACGGGCCGGCCCAACGTCTTCATCTTCCCCGACCTCGCCTCGGGCAACATCGGCTACAAGATCGCGCAGCGTCTGGGCGGGCTCGGCGCGGTGGGCCCGATCCTGCAGGGGCTCGCGCGGCCGGCGAACGACCTGTCGCGCGGCTGCACGGTCGAGGACATCGTCCATGCCGCGGCCATCACCGCGGTGCAGGCGGCCCCGGACCCCGCCGCCACGCCCGAGGGGCTGGCCGCGGCGCGCTAGGCAGGCGCGTCGTTTTTGATGCGGATCGCTTCGAATCCTCGACTGTGAGGGCGGGCGTTTCGTCCCCTACTCGGCGGGTGGCCGAGGAGGAGGCGAGGCATGGGCGATCTTGCGGTGAGACAGGCGCGGGCCGGAGGGCGGGGCGCGCGCCGGGCGCTGCGGGCGGCGCCCGATCTGGCGATGCTGCCCTCGCTGAAGCGCGGCCTGCCCGAATGCGCGCCGATGTCGCCCGAGGAGGTCGAGCGCATCGATGCGGCCTCGATGGCGATCCTCGAGGAGGTGGGCGTCGTCTTCCGCGATCCGGTGGCGCTGGCCGACTGGAAGCGCGTGGGCGCCGACGTGCGGGGCGAGCGGGTGCATCTCGACCGGGGCCTCGTGCGGGCGCTGATCGCGACCATTCCCGCGGGCTGGACCTACCGGGCGCGGAACCCGGAGCGGAGCCTGCCCTTCGGCGGCAGGCACTCGATCTTCGTGCCGATGACCGGCGCGCCCTTCCTGCGCGATCTGGACGACGTGCGCCGCTGGCCCACGATCGCGGACCTCAACATGTTCCACAAGCTCGCGCACATGTCGCCCGCGCTGCATTCGACCGCGCACCATATCGTCGAGCCGATGGACAGGAAGGTGAGCCACCGCCACCTGCACATCACCTATTCCTCGATGAAATATTCGGACAAGACCTTCATGGGCATGACCACCAGCGGCAAAAATGCCGAGGATGTCATGCAGATGTGCGAGATCCTGTTCGGGCGCGACGTGATGGAGGAGACGCCCGTCACCACCGGCAACTGCAACGGCAATTCGCCGCTCGTCTGGGACGAGACCATGCTGTCGGCGATGCGCGCCTTCTGCCGCCGGAACCAGCCGGTGCTCTGCTCGCCCTTCGTGCTGGGCGGGGCGAACACGCCCGCCTCGGTCGCGCCCGCCGTGGCGCAGCTCAATGCCGAGGCTCTGTCGGCGCTCGCCTACACGCAGGTGATCCGCAAGGGCTGCCCCGCGATCTACGGCCATTATCTCTCGACCGTCTCGATGAAGTCCGGCGCGCCGATGGCGGGGACGCCCGAGATCAGCCTCATGAACTTCATGATCGGCCAGATGGCGCGGTTCTACAACGTGCCGTGGCGGACCTCGAACCTCCTGGGCGGGGCCAAGACCTTCGACGCGCAGGCGGGTTACGAGAGCGCCATGACGATGAATGCGGTGCTGCACGCGGGCGCCCATTACATCTGGCATTCGGCGGGCTGGAACGAGGCCGGGATGCACTGCTCGGTGGCCAAGTTCGTGGTGGATGCCGAGATGTGCGCCATGGGCTACCGCATGGCCGAGGGGATCCGCTGGGACGATTTCGAGGCGGGCCTCGCCGCGGTGCGCGACGTGGGGCCGGGGGGCCATTACCTCGGCCACCCGCACACGCTGGAGAATTTCGAACGCGCCTTCTTCATGCCGAAGCTCTTCGATAACAATTCGATCGAGCAATGGCAGGCCGAGGGCGCGGTCGAGATCACCGGGCGCGCGCTGGCCCATGCGCGCAAGCTGCTTGCGGACTATGAGGAGCCGAAGCTCGACCCCGGCATCGACGAGGCGCTGCGGGACTATATCGCGCGGCGCGAGGCGGAGATCCCCGCCGAGGACGCCCTGAACACCGACCACTGATCTCCCCACTGGCCGCCGATCCGGCGGCCCTTTTTCCCTCGCGAGACGCTCTGCATGAAGATCACCGAACTGCACATCTACGCCCATCCGCTGCCGGTGCGCGACGGCCCCTACCGCATGGCCAGCACCGAAGTCTGGTCGCTCGACACGACATTGGTGAAGCTCGTGACGGACAGCGGTCTGATCGGCTGGGGCGAGACCTGCCCCGTCGGGCCCGTCTACCAGCCGCAGCACGCGGCCGGCGCCCGGGCCGCTCTGGCCGAGATGGCGCCGGGCCTGATCGGGGCCGATCCGCTCCAGCCCCTGCGCCTGCACCGGCGGATGGACGGGCTCCTGAACGGGCACCGCTACGCCAAGGCCGCCATTGACATCGCGGCGCACGACCTGATGGGCAAGGCCTGGGGCGTGCGGGTGGCCGATCTTCTGGGCGGCGCCGTGACGGACCGGGTGCCCTCCTACTATGCCTCGGGCGTGGGCGAGCCCGACGAGATCGCCCGCATTGCGGCCGAGCGCGCGGCCGAGGGCTATCCGCGGATGCAGGTCAAGATCGGCGGCCGCCCGGTCGAGATCGACATCGAGGTGATCCGCAAGGTCTGGGAGCGGGTGGGCAGCCGGATGCGGCTGGCGGTGGACGGCAACCGCGGCCTCACCACCCGCGACACGTTGCGCCTGAGCCGGGAGTGCCCAGACATCCCCTTCATCCTCGAACAGCCCTGCAACAGCATCGAGGAGATCGCCGCGATCCGCGGCCAGCTGCACCATGCGGTCTATCTCGATGAGACGGCCGAGGATGTGGCGACCGTGCTGCGCGCGGTGGGGCAGGGGGTCTGCGACGGTTTCGGCATGAAGGTCACGCGGATCGGCGGCCTGCGCCCGATGGCCGTCTTCCGCGACATCTGCGAGGTCCGCTCGATGCCCCACACCTGCGACGACGCCTGGGGCGGCGACATCATCGCGGCCGCCTGCGCCCATATCGGCGCCACCGTCCAGCCGCGGCTGATGGAGGGGGTCTGGCTCGCCCAGCCCTATATCGAGGGCCATTTCGACCCGGAGAACGGCCTGCGGATCGAGGGCGGCCACATCCGCCTGCCCGAGGGGCCGGGCCTCGGGATCGCGCCGGACGAGAGCCTGTTCGGCGCGCCGGTGGCGTCTTTCGGGTAGGAGGAGCGATGCACGGATTCGAGGGGAAGGTGGCGCTGGTGACGGGCGCCGCGGGCGGCATCGGGGGCGCGGTGGTGACGGCGCTCCGCGCGGGAGGCGCGCGCGTGGCGGTGGCCGACCGCGAGCTGGCGGGGATCGCGGCCGACCTGCATCTGCCGGGCGACCTGCGCGAGGCGGGCTATGCGGACGGGCTGCCGGGCGCGGTGGCGACGGGGCTCGGCCGGCTCGACATCGTGGTGAACAATGCGGGCGTCATCACCCGCGGCAAGATCACCGAGACGACGGATGCCGACTGGGCCCTCTCGCTCGGCGTGAATGTCGAGGCGCCGTTCCGCATCTGCCGCGCGGCGATCCCGCTGATGGCGGAGGCGGGCGGCGGCGCCATCGTCAATGTGGCCTCCTGCTGGGGGCTGCGGCCGGGGCCGGGCCACGCGCTCTACTGCCTGACCAAGGCCGCGCTCGCCTCGCTCACGCAATGCATGGGGATGGACCATGCCCACCAGGGCATCCGCATCAACGCGGTCTGCCCGAACGAGGTGAACACGCCGATGCTGCGCACGGGCTTTGCGCTGCGCGGCTTCGACCCGGATCGGGCGGTGGCGGAGCTGGGCCGCACCGTGCCTCTGGGCCGCATCGCCGAACCCGAGGACATCGCCGACGTGGTGCTGTTCCTCGCCTCGGATGCCGCGCGCTACCTCTGCGGCTCCCTCGTCGAGGTCAATGGCGGAAAGGCCGTCGCATGAGCCGGTTCGGGGGGCGGGTCGCGCTCGTCACCGGCGGGGGCCGCGGCATCGGGCAGGCGATCGCCCGGCGCCTTGCCTCGGAAGGGGCGCGGGTCTTCACGGCGCAGCGCGGCGCGGACGGCGGGTTCGAGGCCATCGCGGCCGACTTCGCCGATGCGGGCGCGCCCGCCCGCGCGGTGGCCGAGGTGGTCGATCGGGCGGGGCGGCTCGACGTCCTGGTGAACAATGCGGGCGTGATGCAGGAGGCGTGGGTCGAGGAGATGGCGCTGGCCGACTGGGAGCGCACGATCCGCGTGAACCTGACCGCGCCGTTCCTCGCGATCCGGGCGGCGCTGCCGCATCTGCGGGCCGTGCGGGGCGCCATCGTCAATGTGGGCTCGATCGAGGGGCTGGGGGCGAACCCGCGCCATGCCGCCTATTGCGCCTCGAAGGCGGGGCTGCACGGGTTGACGCGGGCGGTGGCCGTCGATCATGGCGCCGAGGGCATCCGCTGCAACGCGGTCGCGCCGGGCTGGATCGAGACCGAGCTGAACGAGGCCTTCGTGGAAGCGATGCCCGACCCGGGGGCCTTCCGGCGCGAGATCGGCCGCATCCATCCCGTGGGCCGGACCGGCCGGCCCGAGGAGGTCGCGGCGCTGGTGGCCTGGCTCGCCTCGGAGGAGGCGGCCTTCGTCACCGGGCAGGTCTGGACCGTCGACGGCGGACGGATGTCCAAGCTGAGCCTGCCGCTCTAGGCTGGAGCGGCGGGCCTATTCGGCCGAAGCGCGCCATTCCTTCCAGCGCAGATAGGCCGAGGCCCCGAGGGTTGCCAGCGGTTCGGGCGGCAGGGGCGTGGGATCCGCCTCGGCGGTGAAATGGCGCGTGATCTGGCTTTCGACGCCCGAGGCCAGTTCGGCCGCGCCGATCCCCGTCAGGGTGCCGCGCGTGGTGCCGAGGCCGTTCTGCACGCAGGCCGCAAAGAGCCCGGGCTCGAGCTCGCGCATCATCGCCACGCCATTGCGGCTGAGGCAGAGATGGCCGGCCCAGCTGAATTCCATCCGCACGGCCCCGAGGGCCGGGAAGCGTTCGGCGAACTTGCGGCGATGGACGGCCGCGGTGCGCCGGAGCGCGGCTTCGCTGGCCTCCATGCCGGGCTCGAAGGTGGCGCAGGTGCGCGTGACGAGGCGGTTGCCGCCCTGCGGCCCGTCGATCCGGCGCATGGTGGTGCCCATCGGGTCCGAGGGCGTGATGCCCCAGCGCGGCGCGCCGCCGAGCGCGCCGAGCGCCTCGGGGCCGAGATCGGCGGTCATCGAGGCATAGAGGAAGAGATGCATGAGCCGGCCGCGGCCGAAGCCGAAGCTCTCGATCTGGCCGTTGTTGGCGAGGATCACCTTGCCCGCGGCGATCCGGCCGTGGGGCGTGACAAGCTGCCAGCCCGCGCCCTGCCGCGAAAGCCGGAGGACGGGGCTCGTCTCGGCGATGCGCACGCCCGCCGCCCGCAGCCCTTGGGCCAGAGCGCGGATGTAGCCCGCAGGCTGCAGCATCACGGTGCCCGGCGTGAAGAGCCCCGAGAGGTAATGGCGCGAGCCGGTGAGCTCGGCCATGGCCTGCGCATCGAGCCGCTCGCTCGGCTCGCCCAGCGTGGCCAGATGGCGGGCATAGGCCGCGTTCAGCCGGTCGGCCGCGGGACTGGCCGCGCCATTGACCTTGCCGCAGGGGTCGAAGAAGGCGGCCGGAATGGCATGGTCCTCGACCGCCTGCCGCGCGAAGGCGATGGCCTGCCGGTTCAGCCCGATCATGGCCGCGTCGCTGCCGTGGCCGGTATAGTCGTCGGAGGCGATGTCGTGCGGCAGGTCGATCATGAAGCCCGAGTTGCGCCCCGAGGCCCCTTCGGCGATGCGGCCCGCCTCGAGCACCACGACCCGGACGCGGGGATCGAGCTGCAGCAGCCGACGCGCGGCCGAAAGCCCGGCGAAGCCCGCCCCCACCACCGCCACGTCCGCCGTGCCGTCGCCATCGAG